>NZ_RAVW01000100.1 GCF_003611585.1 Corallococcus exercitus
GAGGGAGAGGTGGAGCTGGGGCTGGGCATCCACGGCGAGCAGGGCGTGCGCCGCGTGGCGCTGCAGCCCGCGGACGCGCTGGTGGACACGTTGCTGTCGGCCATCGTGGAGGACCGGAAGGTGGGCCGGGGTGACCGCGTGGCATTGATGGTCAACGGGCTGGGAGGCACGCCGCCCATGGAGCTGGCCATCATGACGCGCCGGGCGCTGGCGTTCCTGATGGAGCGGGGCGTGAAGGTGGAGCGCGCGTGGCAGGGCACGTTCCTGTCCGCGCTGGAGATGCCGGGGTGCTCGCTGACGCTGTTGAAGGTGGATGACGCGCGGCTCGCCAGGCTGGATGCGCCCACGGAGGCGCCGGCATGGCCGGGGCGGGGACAGGTGGTCCTGCAGCGGAAGGTGGTGGCAGCGCGCGGTGCGCTCCCGACGGTGGAGGGCCATCCGAAGCCCCAGCCGGTGATGGCGCAGGTGCGCACGGCGGCGCTGGCGGTGGCGGACGCGTGGGACGCGGCCGAGGCGCGGCTGACGGAGCTGGACAGCCAGGCCGGGGACGGCGACCTGGGCTTGAGTCTGGCGCGAGGCGCGGCGGCCATCCGCGCGTTGCCGGAGCGGGCGTGGGCCACGCCATCGGGTGCATTGACGGAGCTGGGGCAGGCGCTGCGCCGGAACATCGGCGGCAGCTCCGGACCGTTCTACGCGACGGCGTTGCTGCGGGCGGCGCGCCACCTGGCGAGCAAGCCGGTGGACGCGGCGGCCTGGGCGAAGGCGTTCGAGGTAGGGGTGGAGGCGGTGTCGGAGCTGGGCGGCGCGCGGCCGGGAGACCGGACCATGGTGGACGCGCTGCACCCGGCGGCGGTGGCGCTCACGCGCGCTGTTCGCGAGGGGCGGTCACTGGGGGAGGCGTGGGCGGAGGCAACGCGCGCGGCGGAGCAAGGCGCGGAAGCCACGGCGAGCATGTCCCCGCGACTGGGCCGGGCCAGCTACCTGGGCGAGCGCGCGAAGGGGATTCCGGACGCGGGTGCCGTGGCGGTCGTCATCTGGATGAAGGCGCTGGCTGGGCGTGGGGGCTGACGCGGCTCAGGCTTCGTTGTCGGGCAGGAGCGTGAGGAGCAGTTCGTCATCCGGACCGAGTGGGCGCCAGCCGGGCGGAGGTGGCGACGCGAGGAGCGAGTCGCCCGCACGGCTGACGCGCGCCTCATGGGTTTCCGGCGTAAAGGCGCCCCATCGGGCAAGCAGCTTGATCACCTGAAACCGGGTTGCCTCATCCGTGATGACTGGCCAGCCTTCGGGAAAGTCTCCGGCCAGCTCGCGCGCGAAGACATCGCGTACCAGGCGAGTCACCTGCCGACGCTGAGCCGCTTCGGAGAGCAGGCCATGGAAGACCTGAATCGCGGCAACATCGTCCTTGCCGAGTTCCTCGGCGAGTCCAAGAAGGGGAATGGCAGGGCGCGAGTTGGCGAAGTCCGTGAGTGAGGCGTGACCGTGCTCTCGGACTCGCTCATACAGTCGAATCTTCCAGTTTCCCTGCCATGAGCGTCCGTCGGTCATCGTCGCCTCGCGGGAACAAAGTGCATTGGAATGTCATAGACGTTCATGTACTGCGCCACGAGGTCCAAGACCTCATTTCGGGTCAACGTCCGACCGAAACGGGTTTCTGCTTTGCGGAGCTCGCTCATGACCAATTGGTTCCATTCCTTGGGCCACATGCGTCCCAAGCGCCAATCGCCACCACCGTGAATCGCTTCGTGGTGTGACTGCTCCAGGCGGACGCAGAACTGGTCGATGTCCATCTCGCCCTTGAACCCACGCTTCTCGAACCACTCGCGGTGTTCTTGCGGCAGGACGTGGTGCTTCGGCGCGCTGGACATCCCGGCGCCTGCCCTGCCGGTCTCATGCATGGCGCGAACCTCGGGGCTGTCTCCCAGTGCTTCGCGCACGCCCTTCGGCAGGTCCTGCTTCGCCTGCGCCATCAACACCTGACCCGCGTGGATGCGGACCGCCGCGCTGACAACGGGCGCGGAGAGGACACCCGCCTGGACGAGCCGGCGCATCCGCTCCACCCAGTCCGCGGTGACGACGATGCGTGTGCCCATCATCACGCCTCCCGAGCCCATCACGAGGCCCATGCCCACCGTGATGGGCGCGGAGGGGGGCGGCCTGGGCAGGGTCCCCTTCAGTACTGAAACCAGTGTGACCATCTCCAGGAACTGGGCCGCAGCGACGACCTTTCCGCCACGCTCCATCGCAACGCGCGCCCCCTCCTGGATGGACTGGAACTCACGCGTGAGCTCCCCCATCAGTTGAGGCATCGCGGTGGCCGCGGCCTCCACCTCGTCCGGGTCCAGTGAGGCGAACGCCGTCATGGCGGGCTCCACCCGCTTCTGCACGCGGTCCAGGTCCACGAACAGCCGCTCGACTCCGTAGAATGGGCACTCCCGCTGGATGACCTCCGCGAGCCGCAGGAAATCAATCCATGTGGCCAGCAGCATCGCGCCGGACGTGGCGGCCTGGAGACGCGGCCCTGTGAGCCGGAGGATTCCCAGCTGCATGGCGGGATCCCCGACTGTCTCCGCGGCGTCCGCGAGCGAAGTGGTTCGCGTGAGTGCGCCCCGCAGCCATGGCACTTGGATGGCGCCGTATTCGGTGTACCGGGTGAAGACGCCGTCAGAGCCTCCCAGGCCCTTCGTGTTCTCCGTGAGTCTGGGGAGTGCTCGGGCCGCGCCATCCACCGTGACCTTCACGTCCCCAAGGGCCGCGATGACCGCCTGGTACGTCAGCGAGGCATTCGCGGAGGGCTCAGCACTGTTCCTGGACCTTGTGTCCGGGGACCGTCGACGTTCCCTGGCTTCCTCCGGCGTGAACGCCGTTCCCTGACGGAAGACCCCTGAACCGCTCCGGTGGGGCCGCGGATCCACGCCGGCACAGCCAGGAATCAGCAGCAGCATGCACAGCGCCACGACGCCTTTGTGCATCGTCTTCTCCCGCACGCGGAGTGGCTACCCGGGGAGCCGTACGTCCGGGAGCGTGGCATGCGGCGCACGACGCGCTGGACGGCGGGCCGGGAGCATGTCGATGAGGGACTGGGCCTCTGCCCAGCCCACGCTCGGCAGGATGACGTGCGAACCCGCCACGTCGATTCGCACGTGCCCGATGCCGTAGCCGCGCTCCAGGGGGCCTTGCCTCGCGCGGACGGACTGGATGCGGGCTCGCTGCACCACCGTCGTGCGCCTGCGCCAGAAACCCTGGCGGACCACCACCAGGGCCTCCGTGACGAACCATCCCTGGAAGCGCCAGTCGAACCACGCGCCCATCAACTGCGCGGGCAGCAGGAGCCACGCCACCGCGCCCCAGGCTCCCCAGAACCAGGTCGCGGGCGCGGCCACCAGCACGCTCAGGCCCACCGCGCGGATGCGGGCTCGCAGCAGTGCCTTCGGATGGGCTCGCTGGAGGGGCAGGGCGGAGATGGCATCAGGCAGCTCCGGGACGAACTCCCGCAGCAACTCCTGCGTGCGGGCCGTGGGCACCACCGGCACCAGCAGCTCCGCCCGGTCCGCGGACTCCTTGCCCGTGCGAACACCCGCCGTCTCCACCTCCACCGAACCGAAGCCCAGCGTGCGGCGCAGGAGCGGTTCATCCAGCACCACCTGCTGAATGCGGGCCCGCCGCACCGTCACCTGCCGCCGCGTGAACAACCCGCCCACCGCGCGCAGGTGTGTGCCCGTGTCCACCAGCCGGAAGCCGTGGAAGCGCAGCACCGCCCGCGCCCCACTCACCAGCCACATGCCGAACAATCCCGCGAGCGCCGCCACGGTCCCGGCCAGCCACACCATGCCCGGTGCGGCCAGCGCTTCCCAATGCGCCTCCATCCATGGCAGCAACAGCTTGTAGAAGGTCTCGGTGATTTCATGCAGTGCGCCCAGCGCCACCGCGAGCACACCCAGGCCCAGCGCGGTCGCACCGTAGAGCAGCAGGCCCCCCAGGTGGGCCTCGGAGAGCACTCGCTCCTCGATGGGCGCGTCGCCGGGCAGGAGCACCGCCGCCGCTCCTTCGCGGCGCACTGCCTGAAGCGCATGGATCAGTGCCTGCGCATCCTCCGGCGTCAGCCCGCGCAGGTGGCCGTCCGCCTTGCCTCCGGAGGCCGTCTCCACCTTCACCTCCACCAGCCCCAGCAGCTTCGACACGAAGGGCTGCACCACCTCCGTGTTCTGCACGCGCGCGGCTTCGATGAAGCGCGAGGTGCGCGTGAAGATGCCCGAGCGGATCTCCAGCTGGGCGCCCACCACGCGGTAGCTCATCGTGGCCACCTCGTAGAGCCCGGCGGCGAGCAACAACATCGCGATGCTCAGGACGATCACCCAGAGGACCACCGGCAGGCCGCGCTCGCCCGCGAAGTACGTGGGCAGCAGCGCGCCCAGGAGCATGCGGCCAATCGTGGCCGACAGGGGCACCAGCGCCGCGAGCGGAGCCTTGGCGCTCAGCCGCTTCCACGGGACCTCCTCCGGAGTGGCCAGCGCCACCGGCTCAGACGACATCGTCGGCCTCGCGCCGCACCAGCCGTTCACGCAGGGCATCCGCGGTCTCGCGGGTCAGGCCGGGAATCTCACCGTCCGCGCCGCTGCCCGCGGCCGTATAGATCTGGAGGCGCGCCAGTCCCAGTGACCGCTCGATGGGGCCCTGGTGGACGTCCACGTGCTGGATGCGCCCCGCCGGGATGGACACCACCTCCTGCAGGAGCACCCCGTGGGAGATGACCAGGTCGTGCTCGCGCAGCGCCCAGCCCCAGCGCTCGTGCGCTCGCTGCGGATACCACGCCGTCAACACGCTCAGCCCCAGCACCACCGCGCACGGCAGCAGGAACGGCCAGTGCTCGTTGCCCGCGAAGCTCAAGCCCAGCGCCACGGCGAACGTGATCGCCCCGTAGATGCCCATGCGCAGGAGCGCGCGGATGCGGAACAGCGTGAGCGCTCCGCGAGGAAGGCGTTCCAGCGTCGGCAGAGGGGTGGTCATGGGGTGTCCTCCGGGGGAGCCCGAATCTACCCCATTCGTCCATGGGAAGCGTTGCTACGGGAGCTGGCGCAGGCCGAACGCGGCCCGCTGCGGATCCTCGCAGGGCGCGAAACGTGTTCCGTCCGGCATGACGTGCGTGCCGTTGGCCACGAGCCCTCCGCCTGCTTCGACCGCCGCGAGCGCGCGGTCCAGGTCCTCGACCGCGAAATAGAAGAGCCAGTGCGGATGGATGTGGGGGAGGCGCGCGGTGCCGCAGGCCGCGCCCACGCTGCGCGCGTCCTCGTGCCACGTGAACTGTTGATACGTCCCGACGTCGGGGGACAGCGGGAGTGCTTCCGTGGGCCGCCAGCCGAACAGGTCGCTGTAGAGCGCGAAGGCGCGGTCCTCATCGCGCGTGTGCAGCTCATGCCACGCCAGCTCCGCGTGCGTCGGATGCCCCGTCCGTGACGTCAACGCGACCACGGCGCCGAACGGTTCCCTCATCACGGTGGACGGGATGCCTTCCGCGGACGTGCGCGGCGGTCCCAGCCGCTCGGCGCCGCGCGCGATGAAGCGCTGCACGGAGGACTCCAGGTCGGCAACGTCGACGTGGCCCAGCCAGTGACTGGGGGCGCCCCGAGCCGCGGCGGCTTCCGGCAGGAGGGTGAACTCTCCCACGGAGGGCGTTTCCAGCACGTTCGAATAGAAGCGCCGCGCCTCGTCGGGCCGGGAGGTCCTGAGCTCGTACCAGCAGAAGCCGTTCTTCATCGGGCTTCTCGTAGTGGACGGGCGCGGGGGAGTAAAGCCGTGCTCAGGTGGTGGCGCTGGCGGATTCCTGGGAGAGGACTTCCCGGAGCTCGTCGACGGTGACGGAGAGGAGCACGGTGTCGCTCACCGAATGCACCAGGCGCGTCGGCACGTAGATGCGCCCCGCGTGGAAGTAGTTCCAGTAGACGCCGAACAGCTCGGCGGCCTCCGAGGACAACTTCACCTGGATGAAGTCGATCTTCCAGGTCTCACTGTCGATGGACAGGGTCTCCACGTTCCCGAGCGCCTGTCCTCCCGCCGCGACGACCATGCGACCTTGGGCAACGCTTTCCGCGAATTGCATGGGGGCTGATCCTCCGTTCACTCACGAAGATAGGGATGCGGCGAGCGAAGTGCCGCGCTCCGCGTGCACGGACGCCGGCCATGGGAGGCGAAGACGAAGGGGACCCCGAGGGAGGCCCCCCGCCGTGCCAGCCTCCTGTCAGAGGCCAGTCGAAACCTGCCCGTTGCGCCCGGATTCACCCAGGTCCACCTGGAACGGGCGGGCGTCCCAGGGCAGCACCAGGCTGAACGTCGTCCCGGTGTCGGCGTCGCTCGTCAGCTCGACCCTTCCGCCGTGCGCCTGGGCGCACCCCCACACCAGCGTCAGTCCCAGCCCCCAACCCTTCGAGGTCCCCGTCTGCGCGGAACGGGTCCGGATGAAGGGCTTGAAGATGGTCTCCTGGTCGACGCGAGCAATCGCCGGTCCCGGGTTGTGCACGGAGGCTCGCGCTTCCCCATCCATCGACGTGACGGTGAAGGTGATGGGGAGGTCGGCCGCGCCGTACTTGATGGCGTTGGTGCCCAGGTTCCACAAGGCGCGGCGCAGCTCCTCGGCGCTCCAGATGCCCCGGACGCGCTCCTCCGCCTTGAGCACGAAGCGCTCGCCATGAAGCATCGCCAGCTCCTCGACGACGTCGCGGGCGATTCCCCCCAGGTCGCACGTGTCGAGCCGGAGCGGCATCCGCTGGCCCGCCTGGATGCGGTTGGCGTCGAGCAGGTCCCTCACCATGTGATCCGCCCGTTCGATGTTCCGGTCGATCCTCAGCGCCAGGTCGCGCCGCGCCTCCACCTTCACCGGGGCCCGGATGAGCGCGTGGGCCCCCATCTTCGCCGCGGACAACGGTCCGCGCAGGTCATGGGCCAGGATGGTGACGAACTGTTCGCGGAGGCTGCGCTCGGCCTGGAGCGCTTCGACCTTCTCCTGGAGGTTCGTGTACAGCTGGGCATTCTCCAGATGGACGCTCAGATGCTGTCCCAGGGTCTGGAGCCGCTGCTTCTCCCGGCCGGTGAACTCACGGGTGCCGGTCAGCCCGACGTAGAGCACCCCCATCAGGGCCCGGTGTGCCGGAAGCCGGACCCCGAGCAGCGAGTGGATCCCTCCCTGGCGGAGCGTGTCACTCACCTGGAGCATCGTGGTCGTGGCATCCCAGAGGGAGTAGGTCTCCTCGCCTGCCGCCGCGATGCTCCCGGGAAAGGTCTTCGGATCCAGCGAGGTCGCGTAGTGCTCCAGCTGCTCATTGGCGGCGCCCGCGGAGGCCGCGGTGACCAGGCGCTCGTCCTCCGGCTGATACAGCAACAAGGCGCCACTCTGGGCGCCCATGGCCTCCAGGATGACCTCGAGCAGCTCCTTCAGCTGGTTCCGGCTCCCCGGCCCGTCCAGCCTGAGGGCTTCGCTGGCCACCTTCTGGAGGAGCCGCAGGTAGCGCTTCTCCGTCTGTTCCTCCTCCAGCAGGTGCTTGCCGAAGAGGTCCGTGACTCTCTCCATGGCGACGTGCAGCTCGGCGTAGAGCCGCTCGACGTCATGGCCGTCAGGCTGCAGCTCGGAGGGCGTGGTGGCCCACATCCGGGTGATGCACCGGCCCAGGATGGCGAACTCCTCGACCACCTCCGCGACATGGAAGCCCTGGCGAAGCCGTGCGGATACATGGCTTTCAACGTGCTGCCGCTGCTTGTCGTCGCCATCTCCGCCCGAGGCCCGGGCTTCCGCGAGCGACGCGAGGTAGACGGGCATGACGTTCCTGAACTCTGGCTTGTCCAGGCCTCGGGCCGACGCGGCCCGGGTCGCCTCCTCCATCCAACACCGCACGATCTCCGCGTGATTGTTCCGGATGACCTCCGCGATGCTCGCCATGGCCCTTCCCCTGTCACCAGAGTGCCCTGGAGCCGCATCACGGTCGGTTTCGGGAAGCGAGCAGAACGGCAGCTGGCGAGTGGTGCTGATCAGACGTGAAAGGTGGCCGTCACCGGCCCCAGGTGCAATGCCGGGTCTGATGGAAGTGCGTCCTTCCACGGCATACAGGCGGCCGTCCCCCCTTTGGGTGCTTGCTCAGACGTCGATGCCGTCCCTGCGCAGCTCGTCCGCGTTGGCGAGCCGAGCCTGCGTGCCCGGCGGCGGGGTGTACCAGCCCGGGTCTCCTTCACCGTCCAGGTGGTCGCGCACCTTGAGGAGGGTGAACATGCCTCCCATGGTGATGTCGTCGTAGGGGCCCTTGCCGCCCACCATGGGGATGGAGTTCGCGGGCATTGGCATGTGGTGCATGCCCGCCATGTCCCCCATGCCGGTCTGCCCCATGGTCATGTAGCCGGGCAGCAGGGGCCGCACCTTCGCGTCCAGGCCCTGGGGCTTCACGCCGACCATGTTCGGCAGGTCGTGGCCCATCTGGTTCATCACGTGGTGGGTCATGTGGCAGTGCATGGCCCAGTCACCGGGCTCGTCCGCCACGAACTCGATGGTGCGCGTGCTTCCCGTGGGCACCAGCACCGTCGTCTCCGGCCACTGCGCGCTCTCCGGGATGCGGCCTCCGTCCGTCTCCGTGATGCGGAACTGGTAGCCGTGCAGGTGGATGGGGTGGTGGTCCATCGCGCTCAGGTTGCCCAGGCGGATCCGCACCCGCTCGCCCTTGCGCACGACCATCGGCTCCGTGCCGGGGAACGCCTTCGCGTTCATCGTCAGGACATTGAAGTCCGTCATCTCGTTGGGGTCCGGACGCCGCGTGCCCGGGTCGATGCGCCACTCGTGCAGCATGATGGCGAAGTCCCGGTCCACGCGCGGCCCCACCGGCTTGCGCGGGTGGATGATGAACAGGCCCACCATGCCCAGCGCCATCTGCGTCATCTCGTCGTGGTGCGAGTGATACATCCCCGTCCCCGACTGGCGCACCGTGAACTCGTAGCGGTACGTCTCCCCCGGAGCGATGGCCTTCTGGTTCAGTCCGCCCACGCCGTCCATGCCGTTGGGCAGGAGGATGCCGTGCCAGTGCACCGTGGTGGACGCGGGCAGCCGGTTCGTGACGTAGAAGCGCACGCGGTCGCCTTCCACCACCTCGATGGTGGGTCCGTGCACGTGGCCGTTGTAGCCCCAGCACAGGGCCTTGAGGCCGGGCGCGAACTCGTGCTCCACCTCCTCGGCCACCATGTGGAACACCTTCACGCCGCCCACGTCCTTCCACGGCAGCTTCGCGCCGTTGGGCACGACGACGGGCCGGTAGTCGCGGCCCGCCTTTCCGGGAGGCAGGTGCGCTTGCCGCGCGACCTTGCCGCCCGTGTCCGCGGCGGAGCCTTCGCGCGGACCGTGCGCGCCGGGCACGCTGGATTGCGCCCGGGCGGCGCGGCCGTGCATCAACAGGGCGCCCGTCGCCAGCGTGGCGCCGGTGCGCGCGAGGAGGCCGCGGCGCGTGAGCGCGGAGGACGTGTCGGGCTGCGTGTCCTCGGCGGGCCCTTGGGTTTCGTCAATGGGTTTCATGGTGCTCATGGGTGGGCTCGGGCGAAGGAGTGGGGGAGAGCGTGGGAGTGGACGCGGTGGGCAGGGGCAGACGTCCGCCCACGAGGCGCTCCAGGTCGGCCCGCGCCATCCAGTAGTCGCGGACCGTCTCCAGGTAGGCCCTCCAGGCCTCCACCTGTTCGCGCCTGGCGATGAGGAGGGCGGGAAGGCCGATCTGCATGGCGTTGTACTGGCGTTGTGATTCCTCGACGATGGTGGTGCGCAGCGGAAGCACGACCTTCTGGTAGCGCTCCGCCATGTTCCGCAGCGTCACCAGCCTGGCCCTCGCGGCGCGCACCTCCGAGCGGGCGTTGACGGCCAGCTCCGTCAGCCGGTCCTCGCCCTGGCGGTGCTGCGATTCCAGCTTCGCGATGAGCGCCTGACGTTGATCGAAGATGGGCAGCTCCAGCGACAGCGTGGGGCCCAGGAGGCGCGGCCCGTTCGTGTCGCGGTGCGTGTGCACGCCCACCTCCACGCGGCCGAAGAAGCGCGTGCTGCGCGCCAGCTCCAGCGCGTTCCACAACAGCGCGACCTGCTTGCGGGCCGCGTCGATGTCCAGCCGCTGCCGCATGGCCAGCGTCTCCAGGTGCTCCAGCGACGCCTCGGTGGCGGGGACCTCCGGCAGCTTCCGCGCCAGCGTCCACTGGATCCTCGGGCCGTGCAGGCCCATCAGGCGGTTGAGGTGTTCGCGTGCTTCGAACAGCGACAGCTCGTCCTGCGCCAGCTCCAGCCGCGCCTGCTCCAGCGCGGCCTGTTCGGTGGCCAGGGCCAGCGCCGTGACGTTGCCCGCGGCGCGCTGCTTGCCGGACAGGTCCGCCGCCGCGTCCGCGGCCTGGAGCACCTCGCGGCGCAGGGCGACCAGCTGCTGCCGGGCCTGCACCTCCGTGAACGTCTGGCGCACCTCCGCCGTGGTGGCCAGGGCTTCGTGCGCGACGCGCAGCGTGTCCGCCAGGAACTGCTCCTTCGCCACGCGCTTGCGCAGGGGCAGCGTGAAGAGGTCCACGAAGCTCTGGACGATGGAGAACTCGTGCTCGATGCCGCCGTCCGAGGACAGCGGGAAGCCGATGCTCCCGTCGAAGGACGGATTGGTGAGCAGCCCGGCCTGCACCATGTCCGCCTGCGACACGCCCAGCTCCTCGTACGTCCCCTGGAGCGCGGGGTTGTTGAGCAGCGCCACCTCCACCGCGCGATCCGACGTGAGGTCGCCGGCCAGCAGGGCATCCAGGTGTTGCTGGACCTGGGCGTCCTCGGGCGTGCCCTGGTTCCAGCGCGTCTTCAAGCCTGTCCGCTCCTCCACGAGTGCCGCCACTTCCAGGTGGCCGCGCTCCTTCTGGACGGAGGCGCAGCCACCGAGCAGCAGAACCGCGAGGAGCCAGGGGGATTTCCAGTGCACACGAGACCTCGAAAAAGGACGTGCCCGTACGGCAGCCAGGACACCGGCTCCTGTCGAGCAAGGGACGGGCCATGACGTCAGCCAGTGCAACCCCACGGAATGACGGCGTCCGCAGGCGCACGCTCTCATGGGCGATTGGGGCAGGGTGTGACCGTCAACGTCACACTGTGATGCGCGGCGCGGCGTCCATGCCCGGTGCCTCGAGCCGCCCCACGCCCGGGATGAAGCGGCCCACTCGCGCCGCGTAGCGCTGATACGCGCCGCCGTGCAGGCGCAGCAGGTGGTCCTCCTCCAGCCGCACCTGGAGCGACACCAGCAGCAGGTAGTCGAGCCAGCCCATCACCGTCCAGGCGCTCGGCGTCGCGAGCGTGATGCCCGTGACCACGATGAGCATCCCGCTGAAGATGGGGTTGCGCACGACGCCGAAGAGGCCGCCCGTCACCAGCTCCGTCCGCTCCGAGTCGATGCCGATGCGCCACGACGCGCCCATCTCCACCTGGGCCCGCACCGTGAAGGCGAACCCGACGGCGACCAGGGCCCAGCCGCTCCACCGGAGCGCATCGGGGACGTGCCACACGCCCAGCGCCGGCTCACCGAAGGCCAGATGCGCCGCGCTCCACAGCACGATGGCTCCCATGAACAGCGCCATGCCCACGCCGATGACCCGCTGGAGCGGCGGTCCCGAACGATGCAGCACCAGCGCCGGGCGGCCCGTGCGGCGGCGCAGGCGCACCGACGGCAACACCATGGCGAAGAGGAGGAAGGCGAGGGTGGCGGCGGGCAGGGCCGGCCGGGTGAAGGTGGCGACGTCCATGAGGGGAACCTCCAGCTGCGTTCCCCCACGCTGACGCCCGGCCCCGCGCGCTCTTACACCTGCATTTTCAAGCGGGAGCGCAGGCGCAGTCCACGCAGCCCTGCGCGCAGCAGTGGCCACACAGCTCCACCAGCCGCCGGCCCAGGGCCTGCCGTGCGCGGTGCAGCCGCACGGCGGCGTTGTTGGCGGAGATGCCCGCCTCCTTCGCGTAGGCGGCCACGGACAGCCCCTCCAGGTCCACGCGGCGCACGGCCTCCGCGTACTCGGGCTTGAGCGTCCCCGCGAGCCCCGCCACGCAGCCGCACACCGTGGCCTCCAACCCCGAGGCGTCCTCCGTGGACAGCGGCTGTTCGTGGGCCAGCGACTCCAGCGCGGTGACTTCGCGCTGACTCCGGCGGTGGCGGTCCACCAGCGCGTTGCGCAGGAGCCGGTAGAACCAGGCCACCGCGCTCTGCTCTTCGCGCAGGGACTCTCCCTGCTCCATGCCCTTCACGAACGCGGCCTGGAGCACCTCTCGCGCCGCCTCCTGGCTCCCCACACGCGGCGTGAGGAATGAGAGGAACGCATGGTGATGGCGCAGCAGCGTGTCGAGCGCCTCGGTGGACAGGCTCATGCCGGGGCCTTCCTCTCCGCCCTGCGCGCGGCGATGCGCTCCTGGAAGCCGTGCACCAGCGCGTAGAACGTGGGCAGGGCCAGCAGCGTGAACAGGGTGGACGTGACGAGCCCGCCCACCATCACCACCGCCAGCGGCCGCTCAATCTCCGTCCCGTGCAGCGGCAGCACCAGCAGCGGCAGCAGGCCGAGGATGGCCGTGCCCGCGGTCATCAGCTTGGGGCGCACGCGGCCGAGGCTCGCCTCGCGCACGGCCTCCGCGAAGGGCTTGCCGCGAGCCATCAGGTCCTTCGTCTGCGCCACGAGCACCAGGCCGTTCTGCACCGCGATGCCGAACAGACCGATGAGTCCCACCAGGCTGGACACGTTCCACGTCTCTCCTGCAATGAGCAGCGCGAGGATGCCGCCCACGAACGCGTCCGGCAAGGTGGCCAGGATGACCAGCGCCTCCGCCACCGAGTCCAGCGCGAGGTACAGCAAGACGAACACCGCGAGCAGCGCCACCACGATGGCCACCGTCAACGCCTGCGCCGCGCGCTCCTGGCTCTCCACCTTGCCGCCCACGTCCACGAAGTAGCCCGTGGGCAGCTTCAATTGCGTGGCCAGCACCTCCCGCACCTCCGCCGCCGTGCTTCCCAGGTCGCGGCCGGACACGCCCGCCTCCACCGCGATGCGCCGGCTGCCCGCCTCGCGGCGCACGCTGCCCGCGCCGGTGGTCTCCTCGATGGTGGCCAGTTGGCTCAGGGGGATGCGCGTGCCGTCGTGCCCGTCCACCAGCAGGTTGCGCAGGGCGTTCACGTCACCCCGGCGGTGGTCCGCCAGCCGGAGCACCAGGTCGTAGCGGCGCTGGCCCTGCCAGATCTGCGCGGCCTCTTCGCCCACCAGCCCCACGCGGACGGCCCGGATGACGTCCCCGGGGGTCAGGCCGACGCGCGCCACCGCCGCGCGGTTCACCGCGATGCGCAGCTGCGGCAGGCCGCTCAGCCGCTCCATCCGCAGGTCCTCCACGCCGTCCACCTTCGCCATCAACGCGCGGGTGCGCTCCGCGAGCCCGGCCAGCGTGTCCAGGTCCGGCCCGAAGATGCGCACGGACAAATCCGCGGGGCTGCCTCCCAGCCCTTCGTCGATGCGCATGCCCAGCGGCGTGGTGAAGAGCACGGACACGCCGGGCACCTTCTCCACCGCCTCGCGCATCCGCGACTCCAGCGCTTCGCGACCGCCCGCCGTGTCCTTCTTGAGGACCACCAGCACGTCGGACAGCGTGTGGGGCATCGGGTCCTCGGTGCGCTCGGCGCGGCCGGTGCGGCGCACCACGTCCTCCACCTCCGGGAACTCGCGCAGCACGTCCTCCACGCGGTGGTTGAGGCGGTCCACTTCGTCCAGCGACGCCTCCGGCGGCAGCACCGTCTGGAGGAGGAACGCGCCTTCGTCCAGCCGGGGCATGAAGTCGCTGCCCACCATGAAGGCCAGGCCCAGCGCGGGCACGGTGATGGCCAGCGCCACCACGCGCACCCGCCCCGCGTGACGCATGCACTTCTCCAGGACCGGCGCGTACGCGGCCTTCACCTTGCGGATGAGCCACACGTCCTCCGGCGAGCCCTCGCGCGGCGCGCGCAACAGGAGCCCCGACACCACCGGCACCAGCGTGAGCGCCAGCGCCAACGAAGCGGCCAGGCACGCCACCACCGCCGCCGCGAGCGGCTGGTACATGCGGCCCTCGATGCCCGTCATCGAGAACAGCGGGATGAACACCGCGACGACGATGAGCGTGGCGAAGGCGATGGGACGGCCCACCTCCAGCGCCGCCGCCAGCGCCTCGTCGCGCACCGAGCGGCGGCCCTTGCCCTCGCGCAGGTCGTGGATGACGTTCTCCACGACGATGATGGCCGCGTCCACCAGCAGGCCCACCGCGATGGCCAGCCCTCCCAGCGTCATCGTGTTCAACCCGATGCCCGCCGCCTTGAGCAAGAGGCCCGCCAGCGCCAGCGACAGGGGCAGGGTGAGCGTGACGATGAGCGCCGCGCGCCAGTCCCCGAGCAGCAGGAAGAGCACGCCCACCACCAGGAACGCCCCCAGCAGGATGGCCCGGCCCACGCCTCCCAGCGCGGAGCCCACCAGCTCCGACTGGTCGTAGACGACGCGCAGGGACACACCTGGCGGCAGCGAGCGGCGCAGCTCCTCGATGGCCGCGCGCACGCCCGCCGCGACCCTCACGGTGTCCGCGCCGAACTGCTTGCTCACGCGGCAGCTCACCACCTCGCCCTGGAGCCGGTGCGCCATGCCCCGGCGAGGCGCGGGGGCCTCGCGCACGTCCGCCACGTCCCCCAGCAGCACCGGCGTTCCGTCCCGCAGCGCGACCACGGTGTTGTTCAGGTCCTCCACCGTCTCCGCGCGGCCCACCGCGCGCACGGCCCACTCCATGGGCCCTTGCGTGACGAAGCCTCCGGACGCGTTGACGCTGGCGCCCTCCAGGCCGTGCTGGACCTCGTCCAGCGTGATGCCTCGCGCCACCAGTTGATCCGGATCCAGCAGCACCTGGAACTGGCGCAGGTAGCCGCCCAGCCGCTCCACGCCCGCGACGCCGGGCACCGCGAGCAGCCGGTTCTTGATGTCGAACTCCGCCAGGTCGCGCAGCGCCATCAGGTCCGCGCTGCCGGGGTCCGCCTCCAGCGTGAACTCGAAGACCTCGTTGAGCCGGCCGGTGAGGCTGGACACGAGCGGCGCGTCGGTGCCGGGCGGCAGCTCGCCCTCCACCTGCGCCACGTGCTCCGCCACGTACTGGCGGCTGCGGAAGTAGTCCGCGTCCGGTTCGAACTCCACCGTCACCTGCGTGACGCCCAGCTGCGAGGTGGAGCGGATGCGGCGCACCTGCGGCAGGCCCGCGAGCGCCACCTCCATGGGGATGGCCACCGCCGTCTCCAGCTCCTCGGCGCCCATGGCCGGGTTCTGCACGATGACGTTGAAGATGGGCGCGGACAGGTCCGGGAACACGTCCTGCCGCAGGTTGCGGAGCGCCACCGCGCCGAAGGCCGCCAGCGCCAGGATGATGAGCACCGTCAGCCCGGGCCGGGCGAAGGACGCGCGGAGGATGCGCCCCGGCAGCGTCACGCGGGGATCAGTGGCCATGTTCATCACCTCCGCCCTCGGACTTCTCCACCTCGGCCTTGAGCAGGAACGCGCCCTCCACCACCACCTCGTCGCCCACGACGAGCCCCGACAGGACCTCCACCTGCGTGCCCAGGCTGCGGCCCCGGCCCACCTCGCGCTGCTCGAAGACGCCGGCCTCCGCCGTGGGCAGGAACACCACCCAGCCGTTCTCCAGCCGCTGGAGCGCCGCCGCCGGCACCGCGGTGAGCGTGGCGCCCGGCTCTCCCAGGGGGATGGAGGCGGACGCGGACATGCCCGGCCGCAGGAGCCCCTTGCCGTTGTCCAGCTCCAGGCGCACGGGGATGGTGCGGCTGCGCGGATCCACCCGCTGCCCCACGTGGCCCACCTTCGCGGCGAACTCCTGGCCCGGGAACGCGGCGAAGGTGACGCGCGCGTCAGCCCCGGGCTTCAGGCGCACGGCGTCCCGTTCGAACGCGTGGACGACGAGCCACAGCGACGACAGGTCTCCAATCCGGAAGAGGGGCTGCGACGGATCCGCCATCTGCCCCAGCCGCGCGGTGCGCTCCACGACGGTGCCGTCGATGGGCGCCTTGAGCACGAAGCCCGACGTGCCCTCGCCCCCGGCGCTGCCCGCGCCCAGGGCCGTCAGCGCGGCCTTCGCGGCGGCGACCTCCGCCTCCGCCGCGGCGGCGTCCGCTTCAGCGGCCTGCACGTCCTTGCGCGCGACGATGCGCTCCTCCGCCAGCGTGCGCTTGCGGTCCGCGGCCTGCCGGGCGGCGGTGGCGCGGGCCTGTGTGGCCTGGAGGTCCGCGCGGGCCCGGCCCAGCTCCGGACTGTGGAGCTCCGCCAGCCGCTGGCCCTGCTTCACCGCCTGGCCCGTCGTCACGGCGACGGCGGCCACGCGCGCGGAGACGGGCGAGGCCACCTCCGCGTAGGCGTCCTCGCTGAAGGTCAGCTCTCCCAGCGCGGTGACGCTCTCACCGCCCGGGCGGGCCTCCACCTTCGCGGTGGTGACGCGCAGGTCCCGGAGCATCTCCCGCGGGACATGCACGTGGATGACGTCCCCGGACTCGACGTGGAGCTTCTCCGGGGACGCCTCTTCGTGTCCGTGTCCGTGTTCGTCTTCATGTTCCGCCTTGGAGGACTTGCAGGCGGTGAGGCCCACGAGGACGGCGAGCAGCAGCAGGGTGGGCTTCATGGCAGGACTCCGGTTTCCACTTCGAGCTGCACACGGGCGAGCGCCACGCGAAGGAGACCGTCGAGCCACGCGGCCCGCGCCTCCAGCGTGTCGCGGCGGATGAGGAGGAAGGCGGCGAGGTCCATCTCGCCGGCGTCGTAGGAGCGCTGCGCCAGCGCTTCGTTGTCGTCCAGCAGGGGGAGGATCTCTTCCAGGGCCCCCAGGGCGTCACGGCTCGCGCGGTAGCGATCGGTCGCGGCCTGGACCTGGGCGGGCACGACGATGCGCGCGGCGCGGAGCTCTCCTTCGGCGCGGGTGGCGTCCGCTTCGCCCACGAGGCGCGCTTCCTGTCCGCGGGCGAAGAGGGGCAGGGGCACGCTGAGCGTCCCCAGGAACACCGTCTCGTCCGCCTCCTTCTGGTAGCGCACGCCCAGCGCCACGTCCGGCAGCACCTGCCGCCGGCCCAGCGTCGCGGCGGCCTTCGCCCGCGCCTGTTCCTGCTCCAGGGCCACCACGTCCGCGCGCGTTCCAACGCCCTCCGGCGACGTGCGAGGCGCCGCCCGCGCGAGGCCGCGCAGATCATCTTCGTAGGTCGAGAGACTCCCCGCGCGGTAGCCCAGGCGCCCCTCGAGCTCCGCCCGAAGCGCGGAGAGTTCGCCTTGCGCGACCTGGACCTCCGCGCGGGCCCGGGCATGCGCCACCTTCGCCACGTTGACGTCCACCGCCGGCACGTCACCGGCGGCGTAGCGCCGCTCCGTGGCCTGGACCGTGCGCCCCGTCGCCTCCGCCGCGGCGCTCACCAGCTTCAGATGCTCCCGGGCCTCCAGCAGGCGGAGGTAGGCCGCGGCCACGTCCCCCATGACGAGCCGTTCCGCGTCGCGCAGGCGGGCCTCTTCCATGGACAGGCCAGCGCGCGCCGCCTCCCGTCGCAGGCCCTGCTTGCCCCCAAGCTCGAAGGGCTGCGCCAGCCCCACCGCGAGGTCCAGCCCGAAATCCCCATTGGGCAGCCGACGCGGCCCGACCTGGAAGTCCAGCTGGGGGTTCTCACGCAGCAGCGGCGCGGCGCTCGCCACGGGCCCCTGCGCGGCCTTCACGCGCGCGCGTGCCTCCACCAGCGCCGGGGCGTGCTGGCGTGCCAGGGCGAAGGCGTCCTGGAGGGTGATGCGGGATGGATCCGCGCCACCTGGGCGCGGACAGAGCAGGGCGGCGGCCAGCCCGAGGGCGGCCGTCGCGGAACGGATGGACACGGAGGAAGACCTCTTCGGAAAAGGCGGGCCGCGCGCACCCATGCACCTGGACAGCACAGCCAGGGCACACCGGTGGCGGGGCGCGTGCGAACGACGGCGGACGCGGGCCTAGACGAGAGGAACTATGGGGACGTGCAGGATGTCATCCGCGTCAGCGGACGACGGCTCGGTGTCGTCGAGCGCGATGGGGGGAACCCGGAACGCGGAGTCCACGAGGCCCGGCAGCGGCACGGCGACGGCCAGGGGCCTCGCGTGCGTGCAGCAGGCGCAGTCCACGCAGGTGGGGGCGCACTGGCCTTGCGCGTCGTCATCCGCGCAGCCCGTGAGGCACGTCTCCGCCTGCTGCGCCGGCCCGAAGGCATGCGCGAGCCCGCCCCCCATGGGAGCGAGCAGCATCAGGCAGATGACGAGCCAGAGTCGGAGCACCGGGGCGGTGTTCTAGCACGCTCCGGCGCAAACGCGCACGCCCGGGAGTGTAGGGCGTGCGGCGCGAGGAGCGCTGCTCAGCCGCCGATGCCCTTGCGCAGCCGGGCCCAGTCGAAGTTCGCCGCGGGGTCGTCCTTGCGGCCCTTGGGCACGGCCACGTCCTTGTGCCCGAGGATGTTGTTCGCCGGGACCTTGTACTCCTGCTTCAGGTAGCCCACGAGCTGCGTCAGCGCCTTGTACTGCGCGTCGGTGAAGGCCGTCTTGCCGCTGCCGTCGTTGACGATCTCGATGCCGATGGAGCGCGCGTTCACGTCCGTGGGCACGCCGTGCAGCTCCGACTTGCCCGCGTGCCAGGCGCGCTTGGAGTCGCCGACCAGTTGGTAGATCTTCCCGTCGCGGTCCAGCATGTAGTTCGCGGACACCTTGCTGTCCGGGTTGCGCATCCACGCCATGTCACCGGCGCCGTTGTTGGTGCCGGTGTGGTGCAGCACGATGGTGTCGATGTCCGCACCGTTGCGCGAGTCGCAGTTGGGCGAGGGCGCGCTGATGACCGCCGGCTTGGTGAACTTCCCGGGCTGCGTGGGCGGAGGCGTCGTCGTCGGCTTCGCGAGCGCCTTCTTCAGTGCCGCCGCCGTCTGCTCGCCGTAGTAGCCGGTGGTAGGCACCTTGTGGTCGCCCTGGAACTTCTTCACCGCCGCCTCGGTCGCCGGCCCGAAGCTGCCCGTGCCCGTGTTCATCTGCGCCTGCGTCAGGTAGCCCAGCTTCACCAGCCCCTGCTGCAGCTGCTTCACCTTGGCCCCCGAGTCGCCCTTGCCCAGGCCGGCGGGCGGCGCCGTGAGGGCGGTGGACGCGGCCGCCACGCGCGGGGCGACGGCGTTGGCCTTGGCCTTGGGGGCCGTGGCGGGGGTCGCGGGCGCGGAGAAGGTGGCGCGGGAGGCCGTGGTGCGGACAGTCATGGCGTAAAATCCCAGGAATAGTGGACAGTTGTTGCTTTCGCGATTATCGGCCCGGCTTTCCCGGAAGTTGTGTGCCGGGCGTGAAACGAAATCGCCCCGATGTCCGGTGGTGACTCCGGGCATCGGGGCTGGATCTTCGTCCGTGGACTACTGGAAGAAGGCGGGCGGGAACGCGTCCGCGGGTTCGGAGTCGACCAGGTTCTTGTCGTCGAGCGTCACGGGGCTTCCCGTGTCGTTGGTCTGGTTCTGGATGAGGTCCTTCACGAACACGGTGAACTCGGTGCCCGTGGGGCCGGCGTCCGGGGTGCCGGAGTCCGGCGTGCCCGAGTCCGGCTTGCTGGTGCCGCCGTCCGGCGTCGGAGCATCGTCGTCGTCGCTGCACCCGCTGAAGCCCACGGCGGCGCCCAGCGCGAGGATGCAGGCCAGTGCTCTCAGGTTGCGCATGGCATCACGTCCCGTCGCCAGCGCCCGCGTTGGGGGCCTTCAGGTAGGGGAACACGGCGTCGAACTGCGAAGCGTCCTGCAGCACGGCGTCGTGGAACGGGGTGTTGCGTGAGGGGGCCTGGGTGTCGTTCTCGAACAGGTATCCCATGGCCACGCGCAGCTCGATGTCCACCACGTCGTCGCCGGGGCGGCGGCCGTTGGGGAAGCCCGCCGGGTCACAGCTCTTGAGCGTCGTGTCCAGCTTGCCGTTCAGGAAGCAGCCCGCGGCGCCCAGATTGTTCTGGGTCGCCTTGTCCGTGGCCGGCAGCGCCATGTTCAGGCGCTGCATCTCCGCCGTGGAACCGTTGGCGTTGACGTTGGGAACGCCGGTGAGGAACGCCGTCACCAGGTCCGTGCGCGGGAAGACGGTGGGCGCCTTCGTGCCGAAGAGGGACTCCAGGAGCGCGGGCAGGGTGGGGTTCGTCACGTAGGTGGCGAACTGGGCGTCGTCCTTGGGCTGGCTCGCGTTGAACTTGTCCTTGTCCGGGAGGCCGATGACGATCTCGTTCACCAGCGGCATGCCCAGGCGGCTGACCTGCTGCCACGCGCCGCCGTCACGCGAGGGCTTCGCGAACGTGGGCGAGGGGTTGAGGGCGCGCGCCTGGCGCACGCTCGCGGTGGTCCACCCGCCGATGATGGTCTGGGTGCCGGCCTGGAGGCAGGCGATGGGGACCTCCAGGGCCAGGGTGGTGATGTTGTTCTTCGCCAGCGGGTTGGCCACCGCGTTGCGCTTGGTGGCGTCCGTGATGACGGTCGGATCCGCGTTCACCAGGTCGAAGATGGGCCCCAGGTTGACCGCGAAGGGCTCCTTGCGCTGGCCGACGAACACCCGGCCCGGCGTGGCGCAGTCCGGGATGTTCACCGAGTACACGTGCTCACGCGCATAGGCCTCGTACGCGGCCGCGTCGCCCAGGGACTTGGTGCCGATGTAGTCCGTGGGCTTGCGGAAGGTGGCCGAGCCGCCCACCGCGTTGGTCACGTCCTTGGCGGTGCCGGTGCGGCGGTTGCCCCGGACGACCTTGAGCGTGAAGGACTCCTGCACGTTCAGGTTGGCCTGGTTCGCCGTGGTGATGGGCCCCACGTTGAAGAGCGGAACCGGAACCGACTTCGCCTGGGCCCCGGTACCGATGGTCAGCGCCGCGCCGGCGTTGGCGTTGGCCAGCGTGTTGGTGAAGCGGAACTGGAAGGTGAGGTCCTCCTGCGCGTTCCCGTCGTTGTCGACGTGGATCTCGTAGAGGGCGTCCGGATCCATCGTGAAGTAGTTCGGGCCGCCGTACGGCTCCTGGAACGGGATGTAGTCGGCGATGAACGTCACGAAGTCCGCGCGTCCCGCCTCGTAGCTGCGGAACATGTAGAAGTCGGTCGCGTCGACCTTGGGGGACCTGGTGATGAAGGGGGCTTCACGGTGGCTCGACGCCAGGGCACTGGTGGCGCCCAGCGTGGTCGCGACGGTGAATACCGCCGCGAGCTTCTTCGCTCTCATGTGTGGCTCCTCGGATGTGATGGATACGGGGTGTGGCGCTCCCGGGTGTCGTGCGAGCGCGCGACTTGCGTCCGGGTACAGCCAATACGCTGCGTGCTTTCGCGTGGATTTTCAGGTCGGACGAAACCCTGCCCCACGGGGCAGGTGCATCACGTGAAGGTCAGCGCCACGCCGAACGCGCGCTCGTAGAGCCAGGCGCACGCCACCAGCGCAATCACCGCGGATCCGCCGACTAGCAACGCACGGCGATACACGCGCGTGTCACGCAGCAGGAACGCCACGGGCAGGAACACGGCGACGCACGCGAGCTGCCCCAGCTCCACGCCCACGTTGAAGCCGAACAGCGTCACCGCGAGGCTGCCCGCGGGAAGCTCCAGGTCCGCGAGCACCGACGCGAAGCCGAAGCCGTGCAGGAGCCCCAGCGCGAACGCCGCCAGCCACCGGGTGCGGTCCATCAGGGGGAAGACGTTGTTGAGCGCGGCGACGATGACGCTCGCCGCGATGGCGGACTCCACCAGCCGCGAGGGCAGGGCCACCCAGCCCAGCGACGCGGCGCTCAACGTCAGCGAGTGCGCGAGCGTGAAGGCGGACACCACCTTCACCACGTCCTTCATCGCGGAGCCGAAGTCGCCCACCGGCACCCAGCGGCCGGAGGCCCGGTCGCGCCGCAGGACGGACGGCAGCAGCAGCGCCAGCAGGAAGAGCAGGTGATCCACGCCCGCCCAGATGTGTTCGACACCGGAGTGGACCATCTGTCCGAAGCGCCGCCACGGCGACAGCCCCTCCAGGGACACCCGCGCGGTGTGGCGCGTGGAGGAGAGGACCAATGGCTCGCCGGCGCCATCGCTGCCCACGCGCACGATGCCCCGGTGCTGCGGGTCGCGGTCGAAGAGCAGCGTGTAGTCCACGTCCAGCGCGCGGGGCGTGGCCGGGCACGCGGCGGTGAAGTCCACGACGGCATAGGCCCCGTCCGAGTGACGCACCACGCGCAGCGTGGAAGCCGGGGTCAGCGGGCAGGGAGCGCCTTCCGCCGACAGCTTCAACCGGGCGAGCGCGTAGCCCGCGACGTCTGACTGCCGCGCGCGCAGCTCGATCCAGGTGATGGAGCCGTCGCCATCCACGTCGAGGACGAGCACTTCCTCCAGGTCGCGCAGGGCCACGTCCCAACGGCCGGTGAAGCCATCGCCCGCGCGGTCCAGGTGCAGGTAGCTGTCGCTCGGCTTGTGGGCCAGCGCCACGAGGGGGAGCAGAAAAGCCATCAGGCCCAGGGCCTTCAATGGGAAGGCCTTTCGCACGCGCTCCGAAAGCGCGTGGGGGAGCCGCGCCAGCGTCAGGATCCGGGCCTTCACGGGAGGGCCTTTCGCACGCGCTCCGCGAGCGCCAGGGGACCAGGGTCGTCCGCGTTGCTGGCTTCCAGGAACCGCAGGACTGGAGCGGCGTCAGCGGGCGTACCATGGGCGAGCGCGGCCTCCAGGAGGATGCGCGCGTCCCACGGCTCGTGCTGCACCTCCCAGTTCGCCTGGGCCAGCTTGAGCGCCTTCGCGGCGTCCTTCTCGACATGGAGCGCGAAGCGGGCCTCCTCGCGCGCGTGCAGCGAGTCGCCGCGCAGGTGGCTGGCCGCGTGGCGTGAAGCCAGCTCGGCCGCGAGCGCCGGAGCCTCCGGCGTGCCCAGGGCCACCTCCGCGAGCACGCGGCGCAGGAGCTGGTTGTCGTCCTGGCCGTGGTCCTTCGTCAGCGTGATGACGTCACGCGGACGGCCCAGGTCCAGCAGCAGGTCCGCGTAGGCCGCGCGCGTGTAGGCATCCGATGGATCCATCGCGAGCACGCGCGCGAAGAGCTTCGTGGCGCGTTCGGTGTCCCCGGCTCGCGCGGCGGCCTCGGCCAGCGTGGACAGCGCCCAGGCCTGCTCATCCACCCCGTGGGTGCCCCGCGCCAGCGCGGCGGAGAGCTGCGCGTACGCATCCCTGGAACGGCCCGCGAGGCTCATCACCTGCGCCTGACACACGGCGCCAGCCACCGCGCCCGCGAGCGGCGCCAGCACCGCGCAGCTGCGTTGGGCCTCCGCGTGCTCGCCCCTCACCCCCAGGACGACCGCGCGCGTGAGCCAGGCCTGCGCGTCGTCGGGTGTCTCGCGCACCAGGGCATCCAGGTCCGCCAGGGCGGCGGGGAACTCATGGCGGCCCTGGAGGATGGTGGCCCGCAGCAGGCGCACACCCGGAGGCGGCTGCTCCGCGCTCCACCAGGGCTCCAGCGCCGCCTGCGCCCGGCCCAGGTAGCGCGGGTCCCCGGAGGCACGGCCCTCCTCGATGTCCAGCCGCGCCAGCCGCAGCGCCAGGTCCAGTTGATCCGCGCGAGCGGCCAGCGCCCGTCGCAGCGCGGCACGCTCACGGGCCTTCGCGTCCGTCGCCGTCGCCGGCACGTGCTCCAGCACGGCGCTGTCGGTGGTGGGCGTGAAGGGCACGCGCTCCGCCGCGGGCGACTGGCCGCAGCCGGCCAGCAGCGGTGCCACCGTCAGGGTGAGCCGGAGCGCGAATCGCCGGAGTGAAGGGAAGGGGAGCGCGTGCATGCGTGAGCAGCAATACGCAGCCCACGCGCGAATGGATGTCACGCGGACGGTATGACCGTCCCCCGGGGCAACCTCAGGTGCCGGTGGCGCGACGCGGCGACTCGGTGCGTCCGTCCGCGTCACCGCGCACCAGGCCGTACGGATCCAGCGGATCTCCGCCCAGCGACTCCAGCGCCACCAGGGTGCCCAGGCCCATGCGCCGCGCGTGCTCAAGCAGCAGGCGCGTCACCACGTGGTCCTCCAGCGCATGGCCGGTGGAGTCGAACACCGTGTTGCGCTCGCGCCAGCCCTCGAACTCCTCTGGCTGCTGCACCACGGTGGCCAGGTCCGGTCCAATCTGATCCGGGTGGAGCTGCTGGCACTCGCCCTCCAGGCGCGCCTGGGCGGGAAAGTCCGGCACGACGAGGCTGCGGCGCAGGAGCGCCAGGGGCAGCTCCGCCTTGCCCGGCTGATCCGCGCCCACCGCGTTGACGTGCGCGTGCGGCTGGAGCGCGTGGCCGGAGATGACGGGTCCCGCGCCCGGAGCGACGGTGGTGGCGGTGCAGAGGATGTCCGCGCGCATCTCCAGGTCCGGCAGGAGCGTGGGCCGCACGTCCAGCCCCAGGAACGCCACCCGCCGCACGAAGGAGCGCGCCGCGTCCGCGTCGATGTCGTGCACCAGCACCTGCTCCAGCCGGAACACGCGGCTGAGCGCGTGCAGCTGCGAGACGGCCTGCGCGCCGCAGCCCACCAGCCCCAGCACCCGGCTGTCCGGAGACGCCAGGTACCGGCTGGCCACCGCCGACGCGGCCCCGGTGCGCAGCGCCGTGGCGAACACGCCGTCCATCACCGCCGCCAGGTGGCCCGTCTTCACGTCGTAGACGCTGTGGGTCGCGACCAGCGTGGGCAGCCCAGCGTCCCCCCGGTTGGTGGGAAGGGAGGACGCCACCCGTACCGTCAGGCTGTCTCCGCGCCGCAGGGCGGGCATCCAGCCAATCACCCCAGACGGGCGGGGCTCGCTCACCACCTGGAAGCCCTCCCGCTTGGGAACCTGCAGGACGGATTCGTCCAGCTCCCGCAACGCCACGGTGAGCGCCTGGATGAGTTCGTCCATCAGGACGTTCAGCCCCACGCCCTCCACGAGCGCACGCAGGTCAGGAGGGCCGAGCAGGAGGGTACGAGGAGCCGGGTGAGTCATGTACTCGGAGTCTACGCCCCTGACAGGAATTGCAATGGGTCAGTTTTGAACACGAATTCCTGTCTCGCTGTGCCTTTTGAATACAGGTGCAGGGAACAACGCGAAGCGGGGACCGTGTTGGATGCAGGCGCTCGACATCCGGCGGACCTGCGAAGCCCCGGCTGCCTGCCCGCCCCCCGAGCCGCTCCACCCCAACGCCCGAGCCAACGC
>NZ_RAVW01000101.1 GCF_003611585.1 Corallococcus exercitus
TGCTCATGGGGGGCGGGGGCTGTGGCGCCATCGCGCGCGACATGGCGAAGCAGGGCACCGAGGGCGCCCTCGAATCCATCCATGAGCAGAAGCAGGAGAAGACGGCCGAGGACCAGGCCACGGACGACGCCGTCGTCCGTCACGAGGCGGAGCAGGCCGCGCGCGGGATGCTGGACGCCGTCACCCGGCCGGAGACCCCGCCCACCGCGCCGGCAGACGCGCCCCCGGGAGGGGCGGTGGCGAACGCGCCGGGCGGACCGGGAGTGGGCCTGCCGGGCGGCGCCGGCACGGGAGGCTCGGGGTTCGGGACCTACTCCTCCACGCTGGCCTCGCAGGTCGCGAGGGGGCTGAGCGCGGAGCTGGAGCGTCAGCTGGGGCCGGAGGGAGAGGGCCCGCTGGGCCAGAGCCTGTCGGCCACCGCGGGCCGGATGGCGACCACCATGGTGGAGCAGTCGCGCCAGGAATTGGGCTCCGTCCTCCCCGAGTGCGAGGGGCGCCAGGGCGCCGAGGCCGTGGCCTGCCGGGACGCGGCGCTGACGCGGCTGGGCGGGGCCTTCAGCCAGGGCGTCGCGGGCGGGCTGGTGCGCTCGTTCCAGCCGTGGCTGCTGGGGCTCGCGTTCGGCGGTGGGCTGCTGGTGGGGATGCTGGTGTTCCTGAGCCTCTCCGTGGCCCGGCTGCGCCGGGAGGTCGAGCCCCTGCGGCAGGAGCGCCGGCACGCCTGAGCGCGTGAAGCGCCTCAGCCGGTGGAGACCCTCGCGGCGGCGACGCGGATGCCTTCCGGGAGGTTGGCGACCCAGTCGGTGACCTCTTCCAGGTGCAGCAGCTCCTCGCGCACGACGTCGCGGAAGGCGTCCACCAGGTCGGGCGGTCCCAGCTCCTGGGCCAGGTCCACGAGCAGCGCCCAGCCAGCGTTGTTGAGGATCTCCGAGATGAGGACCGCCCGCAGCGCGTCCTGGAGCGTGGCGCACGGGTCGTCCACGGCCCGCAGCAGCCCATGCAGCCGCGGGTCGGCGCCGTCTCCGGACACCATCAGCTGGGGCGCGTCCATCCCCAGCCGGTAGATGCACTCGCGGATGAGGTTCAGGTGGTCCAGTTCCTGGTTGTGCAGCTCCACGAGCCGCTCCGGCGTGGGGCCGCCCGGGTAGCTGCCCAAGGCATGGGTCTTCACCAGCAGGCCCGCGTAGAGCCGCGAGCTGGTCCGCTCGAAGGCGAGCCGCTCCCGCAGCTGGGCGACGAAGAGCAGCGACGTGGGGTGCTCCTCGGCATGGATGACGCCGCCCACCACCTCCTTGAAGTCCGGCAGGTGCAGCTCCCCCAGGTGCCCCGCGATGCGCATGAGCTGCACGCGCAGGAACCGCACGGCGCTGCCGGAGGCAGGCAGGGCCGAGCCCCGGAACGGCTCCTCGCGGGCCAGCTGCTCCAGCTCCTCGACGCTGAGGCGTGTCGCCGTGTGCATCAGTCCCCAGTCACCACCTTCACCAGAAGACATCGCGACCCTCCCCACGGGCATGCCTTCCGGCGCGGTGGCGGATGCCAGGGCCAGGAAGGGGGGCACAACGTGGAAACGATGCGCCACGTCCGCCATTGGTACTGGGGGGCTATCGCACTGCCGCCGGGGCGGAGCCGAGGGACTCGCGCAGCCTCGCGATGTCGCGCGAAGGTGGTGCACCGAACATCCGGCTGTACTCGCGGCTGAACTGGGACGGGCTCTCATAGCCCACGGAGTGGCCGGCCATCGCCGCGTCCATGGCCTGCGCCAGCATCAGGCGGCGGGCCTCCTGGAGCCGCAGCTGCTTCTGGTACTGCAGCGGGCTCATCGCGGTGACGGACTTGAAGTGGTGGTGGAGCGCGGACGGGCTCATGTGGACGGCGCGCGCCAGCCGTTCGATGCGCAGCGGCGCGGCGTAGTGTTCCTTGAGCCAGTGGATGGCGCGGGTGACGGACTCCCGGCGGCTGTCCGCCACGGCGATGCGCCGCAGCCGTTCGGAGTTCTCCCCGGACAGCAGGCGATAGAGGATTTCACGGATGACGAGCGGCGCGAGCACGGGGATGTCGCGCGGCGTGTCCAGCAGCCGCACCAGCCGCGCGGTCGCGTCCAGCAGCGGCGCGCCCACGGGACCCAGGGCCAGGCCCCGCACCATGTCCTTGGGGCCGGGCGCGTCCAGCTCCGCCTCCATCATCAGGCTGCCCAGCTGTCCGGGCTCCAAATCCAACCGGAAGCACAGGTAGGGCGCGGCGGGCGAGGCCTCCACCACCTGCCCCGTGACGGGCAGGTCCACGGACGCGACGAGGCACTGGTCCGGGCCATAGACATACAGCTCCTCGCCCAGGAGCACCTGCTTGCGGCCTTGCGCGACGATGCAGAGCGCCGGTTCCTGCAACGCATGCAGCGGCGTGGAGGGCCGGGACGCGCGGATGAGCACCACGCGGGGGATGGCGGTGGCGTGGATTCCGTCCGTGGGCGTGTGGCGCTCCAGGAGCGTCGCCAGCTCGGACAGGTGCGGGCTCAGGGCGGAGTCGGGACGGGCGGTCGGCATGCACGCCGGTTCTAACCCCGGGCCGGACCCGGTGCTCGTGCAGGAATGGGCAAGAGTCCGCGAGCATCCGGATACCGCCGTCCCCGCGCTCCTTGAGAGGGTGCGTTCATCCCCGGCGCCCTCTTTCGCGCCGGGCCTTCCACAGGGGACGAAAGCGATGACGACGGACATCCAGGGCAAGGTGGTGGCCATCACCGGAGCGAGCAGCGGCATTGGCGAGGCGACGGCCCGCCTGCTCGCCGCACAGGGCGCGAAGGTGGTGCTGGGCGCGCGCCGGACGGATCGGCTGGAGACGCTGACGGGCGAGCTGCGGTCGAAGGGCGGTGAGGCTCGCTACAAGGCGTTGGACGTGACGAAGCGCGAGGACGTGGACGCCTTCGTGGCCTTCACGCTGAAGGAGTACGGGCGGCTGGACGTGCTCATCAACAACGCCGGGGTGATGCCGCTGTCGAAGCTGGACGAGCTGAAGGTGGACGAGTGGAACCGGATGATCGACGTGAACATCCGGGGCGTGCTGCACGGAATCGCGGCGGGGCTGCCGGTGATGAAGCGCCAGAAGGCGGGGCAGTTCATCAACCTGTCTTCCATTGGCGGGCACTCGGTCGTTCCGACGGAGGCGGTCTACTGCGCGACGAAGTACGCGGTGATTGCCATTTCGGAAGGACTGCGCCAGGAGGTGGGCGCGGACATCCGGGTGACGGTGATTTCTCCGGGAGTCACCACGTCGGAGCTGGCGGAGAGCATCAGCGACCCGGCGTCGCGCGAGTACATGCGTGAGTTCCGCAAGGATGCGATTCCGGCGGATGCCATTGCCCGCGCCATCAGCTACGCCATCAGCCAGCCTGCGGACGTGGACGTGAGTGAGATCATCATCCGCCCCACGTCCAGCCCGTACTGACGCGCCTCCCACAGGCGACCGCGACGGACCGCGCGGTCGCCTCCGGAGGAAGGCTACATGTTGCGCCGGTACTGGCCGCCCACCTCGTACAACGCGCGGGACAGCTGGCCCAGCGTGCAGACCTTGCAGGCATCCATCAGCGCGCCGAACACGTTGCCGTTGTCCAGGGCCGCGCGGCGCACCGCCTCCAGCGCGGCGGGCGCCGTCTTCGCGTTGCGCTTCCAGAAAGCGTCCCGCGACGTGATGGCGTAGTCCTTCTCATCCTTCGTCGCGCGAATCACCTCCGGCGGCGTCACCGTGGGCGAACCCTTGGGGTCCAGGAAGGTGTTCACGCCGATGATGGGCAGCGTCCCGTCGTGCTTCTGCATCTCGTAGTAGAGCGACTCCTCCTGGATCTTGGAGCGCTGGTACATGCGCTCCATGGCGCCCAGCACGCCGCCGCGCTCGGAGATGGCGCGGAACTCGTTGAGCACCGCCGCCTCCACCAGGTCCGTCAGCTCTTCGATGATGAACGAGCCCTGGTTGGGGTTCTCGTTCTTCGACAGGCCGAACTCCTTGTTGATGACCAGCTGGATGGCCAGCGCGCGCCGCACGCTCTCCTCCGTGGGCGTGGTGATGGCCTCGTCGTAGGCGTTCGTGTGCAACGAGTTGCAGTTGTCGTTGAGCGCCAGCAATGCCTGCAGCGTGGTGCGGATGTCGTTGAAGGCAATCTCCTGCGCGTGCAGGGACCGGCCAGACGTCTGGATGTGATACTTCAACTTCTGCGACCGGTCGTTGCCGCCGTACTTGTCCCGGATGGCCTTGGCCCAGATGCGGCGGGCCACGCGCCCCAGCACCGCGTATTCCGGGTCCATGCCGTTGGAGAAGAAGAACGACAGGTTGGGCGCGAAGTCGTCGATGTGCATCCCGCGCGACAGGTAGTACTCGACGAAGGTGAAGCCGTTCGCCAGCGTGAACGCCAGCTGGGAGATGGGGTTCGCCCCGGCCTCAGCGATGTGGTACCCGCTGATGGACACCGAGTAGAAGTTCCGCACCTTCTGGTCGATGAAGTACTGCTGGATGTCGCCCATCACGCGCAGGGCGAACTCCGTGGAGAAGATGCAGGTGTTTTGCGCCTGGTCCTCCTTGAGGATGTCCGCCTGCACCGTGCCGCGCACCGCCTGGAGCGTGGACGCGCGAATCTTCGCGTAGACCTCCGGCGGCAGGACCTCGTCACCGGACACGCCCAGCAGCAGGAGCCCCAGCCCGTCGTTGCCCTGGGGCAGTTCGCCCTGGTAGCGCGGACGCGGCAGGCCGCGCTCCTTGTAGAGCGCGTCGATCTTCTTCTCGACCTCGTCCACCTTGCCGTTGGCGCGGATCCACTTCTCGCACTGCTGATCCACCGCGGCGTTGAGGAAGAAGCCCAGCAGCATGGGCGCCGGGCCGTTGATGGTCATGGACACGGACGTGGACGGGTCCGCCAGGTCGAAGCCGGAGTAGAGCTTCTTCGCGTCGTCCACGTTCGCGATGGACACGCCCGAGTTGCCCACCTTGCCGTAGATGTCCGGCCGGTGGTCCGGGTCCTCGCCGTACAGCGTCACCGAGTCGAACGCCGTGGACAGGCGCTTCGCCGGCAGGCCGCGCGACACGTAGTGGAAGCGCTTGTTGGTGCGCTCCGGGCCGCCCTCGCCCGCGAACATGCGAGCGGGGTCCTCGCCCTCGCGCTTGAGCGGGAAGACGCCCGCGGTGAACGGGAAGGCGCCCGGCGCGTTCTCCCGCAGCAGCCACGTGAGGATGTCGCCCCAGTCCTCGTACTTGGGCAGGGCAATCTTGGGCACGCGCAGGTGCGACAGCGTCTCGCTGATGAGGTCCAGCTCGATGACCTTGTCGCGCACCTGGAACTGGTACTTGGACGCGGCGTAGCGCTTCTTCGTCGCGGGCCACTCGGCCAGCAGGCGCCGGCAGTCCGCGTGCAGGCGGCTCTCCAGGTCCTGGTACAGCGCCACCAGGTCGCCCAGGTACGCGGGCTCGCCCTCCACGCGCTCCGTCACCTGCACCACGTCGCCAGCGTCCTTGGGCTCGACGATTTCGAGCTTCTTCTTGCCCACGTTCTGGCGCAGGGCCTGGATGGTGCCGTGCAGCTGGTACATGCGCCGGGCGATGGCGGCCTGGGCGCGCACGAAGCCGTCGTAGCCCTCGCAGGCCTCGACGATCTCCGCCAGGTAGCGCGTGCGCTCCGGGGGGATGATCCACTTCTTCTCGCTCATGCCGGGCGTGAGGGAGAACTTGCTCTCCAGCGTCGCGCCCGTCTTCTTCACCAGCGCGTCGATGATGGCCCGGTACAGCGTGTTCATGCCCGGGTCGTTGAACTGCGACGCGATGGTGCCGTACACGGGCACCGCGTCGTCGTTCAGCGTGAAGGCGTTGTGGTTGCGCTTCCACTGCTTCTTCACGTCGCGCAGCGCGTCCAGCGACCCGCGCTTGTCGAACTTGTTGATGGCGATGACGTCCGCGAAGTCGAGCATGTCGATCTTCTCGAGCTGCGTCGCCGCGCCGTACTCGGCCGTCATCACGTAGAGCGCCACGTCCGAGTGCTCGGTGATCTCCGTGTCGGACTGGCCGATGCCGGAGGTCTCCACCACGATGAGGTCGAAGCCCGCCGCCTTGCAGACCTCAATCGAGTGGGCGACGTGCCGGGACAGCGCCAGGTTGCTCTGACGGGTGGCCATCGAGCGCATGTAGACGCGCGGGTTGTCGATGGCGTTCATGCGGATGCGGTCGCCCAGCAGCGCGCCGCCGGACTTGCGCTTGGACGGATCCACGGAGAGCACCGCGAGCGTCTTGTCCGGGAAGTCCGCCAGGAAGCGGCGCACCAGCTCGTCCACGAGGCTGGACTTGCCGGCGCCACCCGTGCCGGTGATGCCCAGCACGGGCACTCGCGGCGCCTGCACGCTGGCGGCCTGGAGCGCGGTGCGCAGCTCCTCGCCGGCGTCCGCGAAGTTCTCCGCGATGGTGATGAGCGACGCGATGCGCTCCGGCTCGCGGGGCAGCGGCGTCTTCAGGAGGCCCTTGTAGTCCGCGGGGCGCTTCTCGAAGTCACACTGGGAGATGAGGTCGTCGATCATCCCCTGGAGGCCCATGGCGCGGCCGTCGTCCGGGGAATAGATGCGCGCGACACCGTACTGGTGCAGCTCTTCAATCTCCGTGGGGAGGATGGTGCCGCCGCCGCCGCCGAACACCTTGATGTTCGCGCCGCGCTCGCGCAGCAGGTCGATCATGTACTTGAAGTACTCGACGTGGCCGCCCTGGTAGGACGTGAGGGCGATGCCCTGGGCGTCCTCCTGGATGGCGCAGTCGACAATCTCCGCCACGGACCGGTTGTGGCCCAGGTGGATGATCTCCGCGCCGGAGGACTGCATCAGGCGGCGCATCACGTTGATGGCCGCGTCGTGTCCGTCAAAGAGGCTGGCGGCCGTGACGATGCGGACGTGGTGGCGGGGCCGGTACGGCTGGGGAGCGGTGGTCGGTTGGGGGTGTCGCACGGGCGTACACTAGGAGTGCGGTGCTGGCCCGGCAAGCGATTGAGACAGGCGTTGCCCGTTGGACGACGCGGCTTGTCAGGCCTGCGATTGCGGCAGGAATGCCCCCAGCACACGCAGTGCGGCGGAGGTGGGCGTCGCGCGGCCTTCGCGTACGGCCTGCTCCAGGACAGGCACCAGGGCGGCCACCTCGGGGTGCGCCCGCAGGGCTGCTCGCAGGCCGTCGTGCACCATGGCCCACATCCAGCCCACCTGCTGCTGGGTGCGCCGGTGCTGCAATTCGCCAGAGGCCTCGCGCTTCGCGACGACGTCCACCACGGAGGCCCACAGCGTGTCGATGCCGGTGCCCTCCATGGCGCTGCACGTCGTGACGACCGGCTCCGCGCCGGGGCGCATCAGGTGCAGGGCGGCGCGGTACTCCGCGCGGGCCCGCGTGGCGCGCGGCAGGTTGTCGCCGTCCGCCTTGTTGATGGCCACCATGTCCGCGACTTCGAGGATGCCGCGCTTGATGCCCTGCAGCTCGTCCCCGGCGCCCGCGAGCATCAGCACCAGGTAGAAGTCCACCAGGTCCGCGACCACCGTCTCGGACTGGCCCACGCCCACCGTCTCCACCAGCACCACGTCGAAGCCCGCGGCCTCGCAGAGCAGCAGCGTCTCCCGCGTCTTGCGCGCGACGCCGCCCAGCGTGCCGCTGGAGGGGCTGGGACGGATGTACGCGGACGTCTCACGCGCCAGCCGGTACATGCGCGTCTTGTCGCCCAGGATGCTGCCGCCCGTGATGCTGCTGGACGGGTCGATGGCGAGCACCGCCACCTTGTGGCCGTTGCCCACCAGGTGCATGCCCAGCGCGTCGATGAAGGTGCTCTTGCCCACGCCGGGCACGCCGCTGATGCCCACGCGGCGGCTCCTGCCGGTGTGGGGCAGCAGCTTTGTGAGCACCTCCTGCGCGAGCCCGGCGTGCTTCGGGTGCTCGCTCTCCACCAGCGTGATGGCTCGCGCGAGCACCGCCCTGTCGCCCGCGCGCACGCCGTCCACGTAGGTGTCCGCGGGCAGCAGCTTCACGCCGCCTCCTGCTCGGCGGCCAGCTTGTCGAGCAGCTCGATGGCGGCCTTCGCGATGACGGTGCCCGGACCGAAGATGGCGGCGGCGCCCGCGGCGCGCAGCGCGTCGTAGTCCTGGGGCGGGATGACGCCGCCCACCACGACCATGATGTCCTCGCGGCCCAGGGCCTTGAGGGCGTGCTTGAGCTGCGGCACCAGCGTGAGGTGGCCCGCGGCCAGCGACGACGCGCCCACCACGTGCACGTCGTTCTCCACCGCCTGGCGCGCGGACTCCTCCGGCGTCTGGAACAGCGGCCCGATGTCCACGTCGAAGCCCAGGTCCGCGAACGCCGTGGCGATGACCTTCTGCCCGCGGTCGTGGCCGTCCTGGCCCATCTTCGCGATGAGGATGCGCGGCCGGCGGCCGAAGCGCGCCAGGAAGTCATCCGCCTTCGCCCGCGCTTCCATGATGCCCTGCGCCTGTCCCGCTTCCGCTGAGTACACGCCCGTCACCCCGCGCACGGTGGCCTCGTAGCGCCCGTAGACCTTCTCCAGGGCGTCGCTGATTTCGCCCACGGTGGCCTTCGCCCGCGCCGCGTCGATGGCCAGCGCCAGGAGATTTCCCTCGTTGCGCCGGCCCGCTTCCGTCAGCGCGTCCAGGCGGCGGCGGACCTCTTCGCCATTGCGCTCCGCGCGCAGCTCGCGCAGGCGGGCAATCTGCGCCTCGCGCACGGCGGAGTTGTCCACCTTGAGGATTTCGATGTTGTCCGCGCGCTCCGGCGGGTACTTGTTCACGCCGATGATGGCCTGGCGTCCGGAGTCGATGCGCGCCTGCGTCCGCGCGGCGGCCTCTTCGATGCGCAGCTTGGGCAGGCCCGCTTCAATGGCCTTGGTCATGCCGCCCAGCGCCTCCACCTCCTGGATGTGGCTCCAGGCCTTCTGCGCCAGCTCGTGGGTGAGGCGCTCCACGTAGTAGCTGCCGCCCCACGGGTCGATGACGCGCGTGGTGCCGCTCTCCAGCTGGAGGTAGAGCTGGGTGTTGCGGGCGATGCGCGCGCTGAAGTCCGTGGGCAGCGCGATGGCTTCGTCCAGCGAGTTGGTGTGCAGGCTCTGCGTGTGGCCCTGCGTCGCGGCCATGGCCTCCACGCAGGTGCGCACGACGTTGTTGTAGACGTCCTGCGCGGTGAGGCTCCAGCCGGACGTCTGGCAGTGGGTGCGCAGCGCCAGGCTCTTGTCGCTCTTCGGGTTGAAGCCCTTGATGAGGCGGGCCCAGAGGAGGCGGGCCGCGCGCATCTTGGCCACCTCCATGAAGAAGTTCATCCCGATGGCCCAGAAGAACGACAGGCGCGGGGCGAACGCGTCCACGCCCAGGCCGGCGGCGAGCCCCGCGCGCACGTACTCCACGCCGTCCGCGAGCGTGTAGCCCAGCTCCAGGTCCTGCGTCGCGCCGGCTTCCTGCATGTGGTAGCCGCTGATGCTGATGCTGTTGAAGCGCGGCATCCGCTCCGCCGTGAACTTGAAGATGTCCCCGATGATCCGCATGGAGGGACCGGGCGGATAGATGTACGTGTTGCGGACCATGAACTCCTTGAGGATGTCGTTCTGGATGGTCCCGCTGAGCTGCTCGGGCTTCACGCCCTGTTCCTCGGCCGCGACCACGTAGAGCGCGAGCACGGGGAGGACGGCGCCGTTCATCGTCATCGACACGCTCATCTGGTCGAGCGGGATGCGGTCGAACAGGATGCGCATGTCCTTGATGGAGTCGATGGCGACGCCCGCCATGCCCACGTCACCCGCGACGCGCGGGTGGTCGCTGTCGTAGCCCCGGTGCGTGGCCAGGTCGAACGCGATGGACAGGCCCTTCTGCCCGGCCGCGAGGTTGCGGCGGTAGAAGGCGTTGGACGCCTCCGCCGTGGAGAAGCCCGCGTACTGGCGCACCGTCCACGGCTGCTGCACGTACATGGTGGAGTAGGGGCCGCGCACGAAGGGCGGCAGGCCCGGCAGCGAGCCCAGGTGCGCCACACCCTCCAGGTCCTCGCGGGTGTAGAGCGGCTTGACCGGGATGCCCTCGGGCGTGTCCCAGGCCTCCGCGGCGCGCGTGGCCTGGCTCGCCTGCGCGCGCTGCTTATCGACGACCGGCGCGGGCGTCTGGGTTTCGGGGGCGTCGAAGGCGACGCGGGAGAAGTCCGGAACGGTGGGGCGCATCAGGCCACTCCCAGTTGCGTGTGCAGCGTCTTCAGGAGCTGGAACAGGTCCGCTCCCGCGTAGAGGAAGAGGTCCACGCCGGCCGCGCGGAAGGCGGCCTCGTGGTCACCGGGGCGGCCCGCGACGGCGACCGTGCGGGCGCCCTTCGCCTTGAGGGCCGCGACATAGGCGGGCACGGCCTCCGGGTAGAGCGCGTCCGGGCCGGAGATGACGGCGAGCGTCGTGCCCGCCTTCGCGAACAGCTCCGCGGCGGCGTTCGCGTCCGCGAAGCCGTGGTGCTCGTCGGCCTCGATGCCGCCCACCGCGAGCACGTTGGAAATCCACGTGGAGCGCGCGGTGTGTTCCGCCACGGTGCCCAGGTTCGCCATGAAGGCGCGCGGCCGGGCGCCGTGCGCCGCGTGGTAGCGGTCGCTCGCGTCGCGCAGGGACTCGAAGGCCTCCGCCATGCGGACGGGCCGCGGCGGCGTGACGGCACCCTCACCCTGCACGGGCGCGGCGGCGCGGGCCTCGCGCTGCACGGGGGCCTCGTGGAGGTGGGGGAACTCGCTGACGCCCACGATGGGGAGCTTGCGCGTGCGCACGGCCTTGTCGCGCGCGGTGCGCGTCTCCGTGAGGACGCGGGCCACGTCGCCCTGCGCGATGGCGCGGGAGAGGCCGCCCAGCGCTTCGATGCGCTGGAGCTCCGTCCAGGCCGCGCGGGCGAACTCGCCGGTGAGCTGCTCCAGGTAGTAGCTGCCGCCCGCGGGGTCCGCGACGCGGTTGAGGCTGGACTCGTCGCGCAGGATGAGCTGCGTGTTGCGCGCGAGGCGCCGGCCCAGCTCGTCCGGCGTGCCCAGGGGCTCGTCGAAGGGAGACGTGCTCACGCTGTCCGCGCCCGCGACGACGGCGGCGAAGGACTCCGCGGTGCCGCGCAGGATGTTCACCCACGGGTCGCGCCGCGTCTTGGTGGCGCTGGCGGTGCGAGCGTGCAACGCCATGGCCTGCGACTCCGGCGCACCGCCCGAAGCAGCGACGACCTTGGACCAGAGCAGCCGCGCCGCGCGCAGCTTGGCGATCTCGGGGAAGAACTGCCCGCCCACGGACAGTGCGAACTGCATGGACCGCGCGGCCTCACCCGGAGACACGCCCGCGCGCTCCAGCTCGCGCAGGTACTCCACGCCGGTGGCGATGCTCCACGCCAGCTCGTGCACGGACGTGGCGCCCGCGTCCGCCCAGGGGCGCGACGACACCAGCAGCGCGCGCAGGCCCGGCGCGTCCTTGAGCAGCGACGTGATGATGGGCGCGGCCTCCGTCAGCGTCCGGGCCACGTCCACCTTCGCGGCGCCGTGGCGAGCGAGCGCCGCGATGGGGTCGATGCCCAGGCTGCCGCGCAGGGCCCCCTTCGCGGCGCCGGCCTTCTTCGCCAGCACCTCCAGCAGCAGCGAGGCGGGACGGAGCACGTCCGCGGTCGGCTCCAGGTGCACGGGCGTGCGGTCCAGCGGCACGTGCGCGAGCAGCCGCTCCAGCGTGGCCTCATCCCTCACGTCCAGGCCATGGGGCGCGTCCAGGAGCAGCCAGACGCCCTGCGTGCCGCGCTCCAGGTCGTCGCGCAGCGCCTCGGCGGTCGCGGTCAGGTCGGGGCCCGCGTACTCCTGGCACAGCAGCCAGCCACCCTCGGTGTGACCCAGGGGCTGGGTGCCACGCACGTAGGGCGCGACGCCCGGCGGTTCCGCGGGCGCCGGGGCGTCCTGGGGCGTGTAGAGGGGCTGGAGGGACAGGCCGCCTTCAAGGGGCGACTGGAGCACCGTGAAGGGCTTGCCCTTGAGGTCCTTGTCCACCAGCCGGCGCCACTCCTCGACGGAAGGGGGCGGGAAGTCCGCTGCGGTAAGAGGCACGTCAGCCATGCCCCTCCCATAGGCGCAATGCCCGCCCCGGGGCAATGGGCTGGTGACGTCCCCTGCCCCGAGTGCCCGCCAGTCTCCATGCGTCACCGGAGTGTCTTCGGGAACGTCTTGGTGAGGCAGTGCAGCGCGCCCTGGCAGGGGATGGCGGTGTCCGAGGGGATGGGCACGACCTTCACCGCGCCCGCGCCGAACTCCCGGTCCAGCGCCCACTGGTAGGTGGCCAGGGCCTCCTGCTCCTGGCCGTGGTGCCGCCAGGCCTGGGAGGGCGGCACCTGGCGGTACACGGGCACGGCCATCACGTCCCCCAGGCGGATGGAGTTGAGGTACGTCGCCCAGACGCGCTCGTTGGTGCCGTCGCACTCGCGGATGCGCTCGGGGCTTCCCACGCAGGTGTCGCCGTCGTCCTGGCAGTAGGGGGTGGGCATGGGGATGCGCACGACGTCGTAGCCCAGGTCCGCGAGCCGCCTCGCGTTGCGGTCCAGGATGCCGGCGTTGACGGCGTCGTCGCCCACGGTAGGAGCGGGAGGCCGCCATCGCCTCCTCGCGGGCGTCCCGCGCCTGCTGGCGCGCGTAGCGGTTGCTCGGCGAAGCCCGGAGGGCCCGCGGGGGAGACGCCTCTTCCACAACCTGTCCACAGCCGATGCTCCACGCCGCGAAGAGCATCCCAAGAATCCGCCTCGTCATGTCCGGCCCGCATCCGCGAAGGTGCACGGCTCAAGACCCTGGATGGGCCCGGGGCTCCTCGCGGAAGGGACTTCGTAGGGAGGCGTCCGGCCCGGTCCTCACGGCGTGAACTGCTTGCCGGGCGCAACCATCTCCTGAAGGCAATGGAATGAACCCCGGGCCAGTCGACACTCCTCGACCGTACAGGTGAATATTGCCGTTAATGCAATTAAATCTAATTAAGCGGTTTTGACGGTTATTTACGACTTTGGTAGGGATAGGGCGTCCCGGGAAGCGCATTCCCGCGACCCGGGACGTCACCCCTGCGTGGAGGCGATGTGATGAAGCGTCAGAGCCTGTTCCTGGCCTTGTTGGTGTTGCCGCTGCTGGCGTGCGGCGGTGTGGACGTGGCGTCGGAGGATGTGACGCCGGAGACGGAGCTGGGCAGTGTGGAGTCGCAGCTGCAGCCCAACTGGGCGTCGTGCAGCGGTGACTCGGACTGCATCTCCAACCGCTGTGGCTGCAACGGGGGCACGACCCGCGTGTGTCTGCCCAACTCGACGTATCCGAAGCAGTGCGGCAACTGGACGGCGTGCACCAGCGATTCGCAGTGCACGTCCAACTGGTGCGGCTGCAACGGTGGGCAGGTCAGCGTCTGCCTCCCGAACTCCAGCTACCCGAAGACCTGCACCTGAGCCGTCCGCGCCACCGTCCGCCAGGCCGGGCGGTGGCGCCCGGGTGGGTGGCGGACGGAAACGGGAAACCCGTAGATTCGGGGCACATGAGTCCCGAGACGAAGCCCTCCCCGCGCGAGCCTGGCCTCGAAGGTCAGCTCCTGCTGGACGGCGTGCAGCGGCTTTCCACCGAGACGGGCAGCACTGGCGACCCGCTCACGCCGGGCGCCGTGCGGCTCCGAGCGCTGCGGACCCTGGCGAAGGGCACGGGCCTGGTGCTGCTGGGCGGCGTCATCATCGGCGGGCTGGTCCGGCTGGGCATTGGCGGTGACGGCGGCTGGCCCCAGCTCCTGGTGGCGCCCACGTACTTCCTGGGCGCCGCCTACTTCATCGCGGGGCTCACGGGCCTGCTGACGGGACGCCCGTGGGACCGCACATCCTTCTGGGTGAAGCTGCCGATGATGATCGTCGGCGCCCTCCTGGTGTTCACGGCCGGCATCGTCATCAGCGTCGCCGTGGGCTCGGCCGCGGACTCAACGCCAGACGTCCGGGTGGGCCCGGGCGAATGATTCGAGGTCGCGCGGCGCCCGTCCGGTGACCCGGAGCACGGTGTCCGTCACGCGGTCCTCGGCCCCGTCGCGGATGAGCGTGTCGAGCATCGTGAGGAACCGCGCATAGGTCTCCGGCATGCCGGAGGCCTGGAGGTGCCGCTGGGCCTCCTCCGGCGTCGCACGCACGTGCCGGATGGCGCGGCCCGACACCCGGGACAGGATGGCCGCGACGTCGTCGTAGCCCAGCGCCTGGGGCCCGGTGATGACGTGCGCGGTGTCATGGGACGCGGCATCCGCGAGCGCCCGGACGCCCACCGCCGCGATGTCCCCCGCGTCCACGAAGCCCACCCGTCCCTGGCCGGTGGCCGTCACCAGCGTGCCGTCGCGCCGGACACTCGCGTTGTGATGGTGGCCGGCGCTGATGAAGTTCTGCATGAACCACGAGGGCTGGAGCACGCTCCATTCCGGCGCGTGCGTGCGCAGGAAGTGGTGCACCTGTCCCAGCCCCGGGCTTCCTTCCGGAACGACGGACGAGGAGAGCAGGACGACCCGCCGCACGCCGCCGGCCAGCGCGCGCTCCAGGACGGGAATCATGAGGACGGACGGGTCCTCCACCAGCCCGGGCGCGAGCACGTACATCCGGTCCACGCCTTCCAGCGCGGCCCCATGCGTGGCCGGGTCCGCCCAGTCGAAGCGCACGTGTTCCGCGGCGGCGACGGGCGGCCGCGAGTCGCGCGTGGCGGTGCGCACCGTGAAGCCCTCCGCCGTGAGCCCCTCCGCGATGGGACGTCCCGTGTTGCCGGCGGCTCCGATGACGAGGATGCGGGTCATGACTGCTCCTTGCCGATGCTCTCGAAGGTGCCCCGGGAAACGGCCAGCGGGTTCCAGTACTCGCGGTAGTGCACGATGCGGCCGTCGCGCACCTGCATCCGCATCACGTAGTCCTGTGCGTAGGGGATGTTGCCGGGCTGGAGCGTCGCGGTGCCGTGCACCTCCAGCCAGCCCGTCTGTCCATCCACGCCAGGGTAGCGCCGGACGTTCGTGAAGGTGAGTCCCTGGAAGTGCTGGGTGATGGGCGCGAAGTAGGCGCGGAGGGCTTCGATGCCCTCCAGGCGCGACGGCGTGCCGAGCGAGGGGGCGTAGGGGAACTCCACGACGGCGTCGTCCGCGAACAGGGCGAGCCAACCCTCGACGTCCGTGGCGATGAGCGCGAGGTGCGCGTCCATCAGCCGGATCAGGTCAGGAGAAGGGGAAGTGCGGTCCACGTGCTGCCTCCAGGGAAGAGGTGATGGACCAGAAATAGGACGTCCGTTATGGACGCTCCATGTCACTGAGTCCAAAAGAACTGTCTTTCCGTCCAATGCCCCCGGACGAAAAGACCGACGTGGTCTCCGACGTGCTGGAGACGCTGCGGTTCAAGACGCTGCTCTTCGGCCGCTTCGAGCTGGGCGCTCCCTGGGCGGTGCGCATGCCCCGCAAGGCCAACGCGTCCTTCTACGTAGTGGCGCGCGGAAGCCTGCGCCTCCAGGTGGAGGGCACGGCGAAGCCGGTGTTCCTCTCCGCCGGGGACGTGGTGCTGCTGCCCCGCGCGCCCGCGCACGTGCTGGATGACGGCGGCCGCCGCGCCCCCGCCGCGAGCGACTTCGTTCCATCGCAGCTGCTCCGCCCGCCCACCACCCGGCTGGGCGGCACGGGGCCGCTCACCACGCTGGTCACCGGCTGCTTCCAGTTCGGCGTGGACCCCGTGCATCCGCTGCTGCGCGCCTTTCCCTCCATCATCCGCCTGTCCACGCAGGAGGGGCAGGGCACGCCGTCGCTCGCGGCCACCGTGCAGCTCATCACCGCGGAGACCGCCACGCCGGGGCCGGGGAGCGCCCTGGTGCTGGGCCGGCTGGCGGACGTGCTGCTCGTCCATGCGCTGCGGGCCCAGACGGCGCTGGCGGGAGCGCGGCAGGCGGGATGGAAGGCGCTGGCGGATCCGGCCATCGGAAACGCGTTGTCGCTGATGCACGAACAGCCCGGCACGCCCTGGACGGTGGAGCGGCTGGCGCAGGCCGTGGGCGTGTCGCGCTCCGGGTTCGCCGCGCGCTTCCACGCGCTGGTGGGCGAGACGCCCCTGCACTACCTGGCCAACTGGCGGATGATCCGCGCCGCGCGCTGGCTGCGGGAGTCCAGCGACAGCCTGGACACCATCGCCGAGCGCGCCGGCTATGAAAGCGCGCCCGCCTTCAGCAAGGCCTTCAAGCGCCGCTGGGGCGTGGGGCCCGGCGCCTACCGGCGCGCTCCCACGGACGGTGAAGCCGACGGGGCCCGCGTTGATGCGTAATGGCCACGCGGGTTGACACGGCGGACGGGGCCCGGACCCCGCTGTACCGCGACGACACGACCTTCACCGCGAACTGAGCTGGCGCCTGCTCCAGTCCCTAGGGCGTGGCCCCTCCGGGCGTCACCAGCAGCCGGACCGCTTCCACGACGGAGCGCCTGCGCCGGCGGATTTCCGCGGCTGTGGGTGGGGTGGTCGTGGCGCAGTAGGACAGCGGGAAGGCCCACGTCTTGGAGAGCGCCAGCACCAGCGCCAGCAGCTCGTCCGCCGCGAAGTGCTTCGAGACCAGCCCCTCCTTCTGGGCCTTCGCGATGGCGGCGGCCTTGTGCTGGTTGTTGCGCGCGACGGGCTCCGGGATGTCCACGGTGGGGCCGTGCTCCAGCTCGTACCAGGTGGCCAGGCGCAGCACCTGCGGCCGCGTCTGGAAGCCGTCGAACAGCCGCCCCGCGTAGGCGGGCAGGTCCGTCGCGTCGATGGGCGTCTCGCGCGCCACTTCCGCCACGTGCGCTTCGAACACGGCGTCGAACAGCTGCTCCTTGCTGCCGAAGTACGAATAGATGAGCGCCTTGTTGCAGCCCGCCGCCGCCGCGATGCGGTCAACGCGCGCCCCTGCGATGCCCCGCTCCGAGAACTCCGCCGCGGCCGCCTCCAGCAAGCGCTGCCGGGTCTTCTGCGCGTCTCCAGCCATGCCGCCCCACCATGCCCCAGCCCATTCCGGGTTGCACCCTGCCAGGGGGCCCTTTATATCCATGTAACCAACTGGTTAGTTGAAAGGATTCCCGCCATGAGTGCTCCCTCTGAGAAGTCCCTTGTCTGGCTCATCACCGGCTCCTCGCGGGGGCTGGGACGCAGCTTCGCGGAGGCCGTGCTGGCGGCCGGGCACCGGCTGGTGGCCACGGCGCGCAAGCCGGAGCAGCTGTCCTCCTTGGTGGAGCGCTACGGGGACCGGGTCCGCGCGGTGGCCCTGGACGTGACGAACCCGGAACAGGCGCGGGCGGCGGTGAAGACGGCGGTGGACGCGTTCGGCCGTCTGGACGTGGTGGTGAACAACGCGGGCTACGGAAGCCTCTCGCCCATCGAGCAGGTAACGGACGAGGACTTCCGCTCGCAGCTGGACACCAACCTGTTCGGGGTGATGAACGTGACGCGCGCGGCGCTGCCGGTCTTGCGCGAGCAGCGCTCCGGGCACGTCATCCAGGTGTCCTCCATTGGAGGCCGCCTGTCGACGCCGGGGCTGGGCGCGTACCAGGCCGCGAAGTGGGCGGTGGGGGGCTTCTCCGAGGTGCTGGCCAAGGAGACGGCGCCCTTCGGCGTGAAGGTGACGGTGCTGGAGCCGGGTGGCTTCCGCACGGACTGGGCGGGGGCATCCATGACCATCCCGGACTTCCGGCCGGAGTACGCGCCCACGGTGGGCGTGGTCGCCCAGCACATGCGTTCGCGCACGGGCAAGGAGCCGGGCGACCCGGACCGCGCGGCGCAGGTGCTGCTCCAGGTGGCCGCGATGGAGTCGCCGCCGCTGCACCTGGTGCTGGGCAGCGACGCGTTCGAGCTGTCGCAGGAGAAGCTGGACGCGCTCAAGGCGCAGGACCAGAAGTGGAAGGACCTGTCGCGGTCCACCGACTTCCCGGAGGCCCGCGGGCCGGCCCCGCGCCTGTGACGGCTACCAGAGGTTGCGGCCGTCCACGAACTTCACGCGCACCGCGTCCAGGTCGAAGTCGTCGAACAGGCGCGCGTTGAGGCCCACCTTGAACTGGCCGGGCACGGGCGCGTTGTTCTCCCAGACGGGGATGTCCGACCACGTGCCGCACCCACACTTCTGGCAGTGGTGGTGCACGACGGGCGCGTTGCGGTCGTACACGCCCGCCTGGTCGCGGCTCGTGAACTTCACCTGCTCCGGCGGGTAGTAGGCCCAGAGCACGCCGCGCTTGGAGCAGAACGTGCAGTTGCAGCGGGTGAGGTCCTTCGGCGGCGCGGTCACCTCGAACCGCGTCGCGCCGCAGTGACAGCTTCCCTTCAGGGGTGTGGCTTCGCTCATGCCGCCATCATCCGGAGCGCCGCGCTTCCTGGAAACGGGATGCGCGGGCGGTGTTCGTGCGTCGACGCTCGCACCGGATGTCCGCATTCAGCTCCGGGTAGGTGACTGCCCGGAGCTGTCCTTCCCTGCGCTCCGGAGGTCCGGGGCTCAGGCGCGCTCGACGCGGAGCTTCGCGGGCAGGCCGTTGAGGCTGGCCTCTTCCTCGGTGCCGGTGAGGCCCTGGGGGCCCACGTGGATTTCAGAGGCCAGCGTCTCGCGGGCAATCTCGTCGCGAGCCGCTTCGACGACGCGCTTCACCCGGTCATCACCGTCCACCCACAGGCGGATGCGGTCGGTGTAGCCCAGGTTCATGTCCTTGCGGTTGCCCTGCACGCGCGCCAGCAGCTCGCGCACCAGGCCTTCGTCCACCAGGGCTTCCGTGAGCTGCGTGTGCATCACCACCACGCCCACGCCTCCGCCCGCGGCGGCGTAGCCTGGCTGCGCCTCCACCAGCGTCTCCAGCTCCTCGGCGGGGAAGACCATGTCCTCGCCGCCCACGTTCAGGGCCACCTTGCCCGTCTGGAGCAGCTCCTGGTGCAGCGCGCGGCCATCCCCCGAGTCGAACGCCTTGCGCACCGGCGCGAGCTTGGGGCCCAGCCGGCTGCCCATGGCGCGCAGGTTGGGACGCACGCGGTAGCGCACCACGTCCGCCTCCGGGCTGCCCGGCTCCACCAGCTTCACGGTGTGAACGTTCAGCTCGTCGGAGATGAGCGCCTGGTACACCGCCACGCGCTCCGTCAGCTCGCGGCGCGACAGGATGACGTCCGCGCGCGACAGCGGCTGGCGCACCTTGAGCCGGTTGTCCGTGCGGACCTTGAGGCCCAGCGACACCAGCTCGCGAACGGCGCCCATCTCCGCGGCCAGCCCCTCGTCGATGAGGCTCGCGTCCACGTCCGGGAAGCGCGCCAGGTGCACGCTCTCCGGCTGCGATGCGCCCCACGGCTTGCCCACCAGGTTGCCCCACATCTCATCCGCGAAGAACGGGATGAAGGGCGCGGACAGCGCCGTGATGGTGGTCAGCGCCTCGTAGAGCGTGAAGTACGCGTCCTGCTTGTCCTGCTCGAAGCCCGGCGCCCAGAAGCGCTCGCGGCTGCGGCGCAGGTACCAATTGGACAGCGCGTCCACCAGCGCCACCATCCGCTGGGCCGCGTCGTACACCTGATACGTGTCCAGCGCCTTGGCCACGTCGCGCAGGGTGAGCTGCACCTCGGAGAGGATCCACCGGTCCAGCACCGGCCGGGCCTTCACCTCGCGCCAGCCCTGGCTCTTGCGGATGGCCAGCCACGGGGCTTCCGTGCTGCTCGCGTTGCCCTTCGCCGGGTTGAACCCGTCGATGTTCGCGTAGATGGTGAAGAACGAGTAGACGTTGCGCAGCTTGACCTGGAAGTCCTTCTGCAACAGCCGCACGTTCGCCAGCGAGTGGCGCGTGTTGGACCAGGTGGGGCTGGCCGCGTAGAAGAACCACCGGAACGCGTCCGCGCCCGGCGCCTTGGTGGCGGGGTCCTTGAGCACCACGCGCTCCGTGGGCGCCAGCCGGGGCACCTCCACCGGCATCACGTCCACGCCGCGCGCGGAGGGCTTCACGCCCAGCTGCTGAAGCTCCTGCGGCGCCAGCAGCACCACGCGGCGCTTGAGCTTCTTGTGCACCTTCACCGTCACGGTGACGGGCGCGTCCGGCCGGTCCGGGCGGAAGAGCTGCACCTTCGCGCCCTCCTGCGTGTCCAGGCCCTCCAGGTCCTCGCGCGCGATGAGCGCCACGCCGGCTTCCGCCGGGACGCCGGCCTCCGTGGCGGTGAGCACCGCGAAGTCCATGCGCACCTCGTCCAGGATGATCTCCGGCGGGGTGTAGTTGCCCTTGGACTTGGACTCCTTCTTGCCCTCCTTGTCGGAGACGTGGCCCAGCACGATGCAGCTCTTGTACGGCATGGGCCACTCGCGCTTGGGCGTCAGGCCGATGCGCTTCTGCGTCTCCTCGTCGAAGAGCAGCGTGCTGACCATCAGCAGCGAGTAGAACCAGCCGCGCGTCTGGTCGATGGCCTCCGAGATGAAGTCCGCCGGGAACGCCCGGTTGAAGATCTCCTGCGAGCCCTGCGCGTGCGGGAAGCCCCACTGCGCGAAGGGCATGCAGCCGGAGTCGAACCACACGTCCACCACTTCGGGGACGCGCTGGAACTTCCCGCTGGCGCCGGCCTTCTCGTACGTCACCTTGTCGATCCACGGCTTGTGGACCAGCAGGTGCTCCGCGTTGGACTCGTGCGGCTTGCCGGCGAGGAACGCCTTCAGCTCCGCCTCCACGGCGGCCACGTTGTTGCCCGGCTTCTGGCGCAGCTCCGCGATGGAGGCCACGGCCTCCGTCTCACCCGTCTCCGAGTGGATCCACAGGGGCAGCGGCGTGCCCCAGTAGCGCTCGCGCGACAGGGCCCAGTCCACGTTGTTGTCGAGGAAGTCGCCGAAGCGGCCGTCCTTGATGTTCTCCGGGACCCAGTTGACGTGCTGGTTGTTCGCCTTGGCCTGCTCGATGACGGAGGTGGTGCGGATGTACCAGGCGGGGCGGGCGTACTGGATGAGCGGATCCTCGTCCGCGCGCCAGCAGAAGGGGTACTCGTGGCGGTACTGCTCCGTGTGGATGAGCAGCCCGCGCTCCTTCAGGTTGCGCTGCAGGTCCTTGTCCGCGTCCTTCACGAAGCGGCCGGTGACGAGGGGCACCTCTTCGGAGAACGTGCCGTCCGGCTTCACCGCGCAGCGCATCTGCAACGCTTCCGGATCCGCGAAGCGCGTGGCGTCCTTGCGGTAGGCCTTGTAGTCGTCCTCGCCGAAGGCAGGGGCCGTGTGGACGATGCCGGTGCCGCTGTCCAGCGTGACGAAGTCCGCCGGAATCACGCGCCAGCCCACCGTGTCCTGTCCGCCGTCCTTCAGGGGCAGCGTGGCGTCCGCCTCCTTCGCGAAGTACGTGTCGAAGGGCGGCGTGTAGCGCTTGCCGACGAGGTCGCTGCCCTTCTGCGTGGACAGCACGGGCAGGTCCTTCTTCAGCTTCTTGGCCAGCTCCTCGCGCAGCGCCGCGGCGAGGATGAGCTTGCGGTCGCCCGCGTCCACGGTGACGTAGTCCACGGACGGGTTCACCGCCGCGTACATGTTGGACGGCAGCGTCCAAGGCGTCGTCGTCCAGATGAGCAGCGACGTGTCCGGCGCGTCGCGCAGCGGGAAGGCCACGTAGACGCTGGGGTCGTCCACCGTCTTGTAGCCCAGGCCCACCTCCGCGGCGGACAGCGCGGTGCCGCCGCGCGGCCACCACCACACCACCTTGTGGCCCTGGTACAGCAGGCCCTTCTTGTAGAGCTCGGAGAGCGCCCACCACACGCTCTGCACGAAGCCCCGGTGGTAGGTGACGTAGGCCTCGTTGAGGTCCACCCAGAAGCCGATGCGCTGGGTCAGCCGCTCCCACTCCGACGTGTAGCGGAACACGGACTCGATGCAGCGCTCCGTGAAGGGCTCCACGCCGTACTTCTCGATCTCCGCCTTGCCGTGGATGCGGAGCTCCTTCTCCACCTCCACCTCCACCGGCAGGCCGTGCGTGTCCCAGCCCGCCTTGCGCGGCACGTAGTGGCCCCGCATGGTCTGGTAGCGCGGGAACAGGTCCTTGATGACGCGCGTGAGGACGTGGCCGTTGTGGGGCAGGCCGTTCGCGGTGGGCGGGCCCTCGTAGAAGACGAAGGAGGGCTTGCCTTCGTTCGCCTTGAGCGATTTCTCGAAGATGCCGCGCTCCTTCCAGAAGGCCAGGATGCGGCGCTCCTCGGCCGGGAAGTCCATCTCCACGGGGACCGCGTTGAACAGGGGCGAAGGCGTTTCAGGCATGGTGGCGTGCTTGATACCACCGGCCCGGCCCTTTGGCAGTGAATCCAGGGCCTTGCGAACCCGCCCGCACGCCGGTGGACAGATTTGCCTAAGCTGAAATTCGTGCAAATCGTGCTGAAGGGATGACACCCTGGCCGCTCCCTGGGCAGCCTTCGGAGGTCCCCGCGTGACGCACGTTCCCCCCAAACCATCCTCTTTCCTCCTCCTGGCGGCGCTGGTGCTGTGCCTGGGCGCGGGCACCGCGAGCGCGCAGGTGTCCCGGACGCTGAGCACGCCGGGGCCCACGGCGCAGGCGCAGAGGGTCTACAACCTGCTGACGGACCTGGAGAACAACAGCCGCAACGGCGGGACGAAGCAGACCATCATGGGGCAGCACTGCGAGGCCCAGAAGGAGGCCTACGCCGGTGGGTACTGGGTGAAGGTGGGGGACATCTCCGGCCGCCGCCCGGGCTTCGTGGAGCTGGACTTCGGGCCGGGCAACTACCACGCGACGTACGCGGAGCCGTACGTGGACTCCGCGGTGGGCTTCGCGCGCGACCGCTTCATCTACGGCGAGGGCATCGTCGGCTTCAGCTTCCACCAGTCCTACCCGGGCGCGTCGGTGAAGAGCTGGGAGAACACCTTCCGGCAGTCGTGGATGGACTACAACTGGATGGGCCGGGTCATCAACTGGCAGGCGAACACGGCGGAGTACCAGGCGCTGCTGCGGGATTTGTCCTTCGCGGCGGACAAGCTCGCGTACCTCCAGCAGCAGGGCGTGCCGGTGCTGTTCCGCCCCTTCCACGAGATGAACAAGAAGGGGAGCGCGTCGCCGTTCTGGTGGGCGAACCAGGACCCCGCCCAGTACAAGCAGCTCTGGATCATCGCGCATGACTACCTGGTCAAGACGCGCGGCCTGAAGAACCTCGTCTTCGTCTGGTCGCCGTATGAGTGGGACGGGACGTACGGCGGGGACCCGTGGAACTACTATCCGGGCAACGACCGCGTGGACGTGGTGGCCGTGGACATCTACCACGGCAATCCCTACTTCCCGGCGCAGTTCTACACAGGGCTCGCGGGCTACAACAAACCGCGCATGGTAGCGGAGACGGACAAGCTGCCGGTGCGCTGGGGTGACAGCCGCTACGGCACGGTGTCCGAGCTGGATGCGCGCCCGTGGGCCATCTACTCCGTGTGGGGCGACTCGCTCGTCTACAACCTGGGCACGACGAGCCCCAACGACTGGAACGTGTCCAGCAGCTACAAGGCCATCAAGGACACGTATGGGTATTACAGCACGTACTGGCGCGTGCTGACCGGCGGGAGCAACGCGACCTACAACTGGGGCGCGCTGCGCTGAGCGCCGGCGCTCACCAGTCCGTGGGGCGGTAGTCCTTGAAGAAGTTGCCCCAGACGTATTCGCCGGTGTTCACGGCGGTCATGATGGGGTCCACCACGCGCGCGGCCCCATCCACGATGTCCAGCGGGGGCTGGAAGTCCAGCTCCTGTGTCTTGCGCTCGGCATGCTGAGCGGGGTCCTCGTCGGTGACCCAGCCGGTGTCCGCCGCGTTCATGAAGATGTTGTCGCGCGCGTAGTCCGGCGCGGACGTCAGCGTCATCATGTTCAGCGCGGCCTTGGCCATGTTGGTGTGCGGGTGCCGGTCCGTCTTCGTCCAGCGGGAGAAGCTGCCCTCCATCGCGGACACGTTGACGATGTGGCCCGGCCGCGAGCGGTCCTTGAGCATCAGCGGCTTCAACTTCCCGCACAGGATGAAGGGGGCCACCGCGTTCACCAGGTGCACCTCCAGCATCTCCGCGGTGCGCACCTCCGACAGCTTGAGGCGCCAGGAGTTCGTGGCCCGCAGGTCCACCTGCTGGAGGTCCGCGTCCAGCCTTCCTGCCGGGAAGAGGGCACGCGTGTCGCCCTCCTGCTCCATGGCGTAGGGCAACAGCGACAGCGCCGCGGACGAGTGGATGCCCAGTGCGGGGTCGCTGCTGCGCCAGGTCGCGGCGGGCAGCGATGTGTTCCCCAGGTCGCCCGAGCCCAGCGCGGGCCGGAGCGCGGCGACGCAGGTCTCGTGGCCCGCGAGCAGCGGGCGCAGCTGGGGGGACAGAGTGCTCAGGTCGCGCAGCTCGCCATCCAGCAGGTGCTGGTAGAAGCCCGGCGGCCGGCGCACGGTCTGCGCCGCGTTGTTGATGAGGATGTCCAGCCGCTCGTGCGTCTGTTCGATGTGGCGCGCGAACAGCTCCACGCTGGGCGCGTGCCGCAGGTCCAGGCCGTGCACCTGGAGCCGGTGGGCCCAGTCCGCGAAGTCCGGCTCGCGCGCGTAGCGGTGCACCGCGTCCTTGGGGAAGCGCGTGGTGGCGATGACCGTGGCGCCCGAGCGCAGCAGCATCAGCGACGCCTGGAAGCCGATCTTCACGCGCGCGCCGGTGATGAGCGCCACCTGGCCGGTGAGGTCCGCGCGCTGCGTGCGCCGGGCGTAGTTCAGGTCCCCGCACGGGATGCACATGGCGTCGTAGAAGAAGTGGACCTTGCGGAACTCCACCTTGCACACGTAGCACTTGCGCGGCACTTCCAGCAGGCGCTCCGGCGTCGCTTCCGGCGGCGGCGCGGGCAGCACGGGCAGCGTCAGCACCGGCGCCTTGCGCAGCACGCGGATCTCCGTGCTGGAGCGCACGGCGCGGTCGTTGGCGCGCAGCGCGTCCTTCTTCTCCTTGCGGAGCGCGTTGACCATCCGCGACTTCGTGGCCTTGTCAGGGTGGATGAGCCGGCCCGCGGCGGCCATCAGCGCGTGGTGGTCCTCCTGGGGGAGGTGGTGCAGGAGCGCGCGGTGTTCGGCGAGCGTGCTGAGCACCGCCGTGGCGCGGCGCACGTCCTCCACGGAGACGTCGGGGGGCAGGGCCGTTTCGGTGGCGGACGGG
>NZ_RAVW01000102.1 GCF_003611585.1 Corallococcus exercitus
GGTGGCTTGTTTCTTGGTTTTTTTTTTCAAGCAGAAGACGGCAGACGAGATCTGCGCATGTCTCGTGGGCTCGGAGATGTGTATAAGAGGCAGGGCCGTCACCGTGCGCATCCGTTGAGTCAGGCGCCGTGCCGGTGCCGTCTTTTCGGAGGGAACCGCCGTGACACTCGAAACCCACCGTCCGCAGACGGGCCCCGGCCTGCCCGCCGGGCTGACGCCGGACAGCGTGGAGCTGTTCCGGGCGCAGCTGCGCGGGGCGCTCATCCAGCCTGGAGACGCCGACTACGCGGAGGCGTGCCAGCTCTACAACGCGATGATCCACAAGCACCCGGCCATGGTGGCCCGGTGCGCGGACGTGGCGGACGTCATCGCCGCGGTGGCCCTGGCGCGCGAGCGCAAGCTGCCCCTGGCCGTGCGCGGCGGCGGCCACAACGGCGGCGGCCTGGGGCTGGTGGATGACGGGCTGGTCATCGACCTGTCGCGCATGCGCGGCGTGCGCGTGGACCCCGAGGCCCGCACGGTGCGCGTCGCGGGCGGCGCCGTCTGGGGGGACGTGGACCACGCCACCCACGCCTTCGGGCTCGCGGTGCCCTCCGGCATCATCTCCACCACGGGCGTGGGCGGGCTCACGCTGGGCGGCGGCCTGGGACACCTCACGCGCCGCTTCGGCCTCACCATCGACAACCTGCTCGCCGTGGACATGGTGCTCGCGGACGGCCGCTTCGTCACCGCGAGCGAGGACAAGCACCCGGACCTGTTCTGGGCGGTGCGCGGCGGGGGCGGCAACTTCGGCGTGGTGACGTCGTTCCTCTTCCGGGCCAACCCCGTGGACATCATCCTCGGCGGCCCCACGCTCTGGCCCCTGGACCGCGCGGCGGAGGTGATGCGCTGGTACCGCGAGTTCATCCCCAACGCGCCGGAGGACCTCAACGGCTTCTTCGCCTTCATCACCGTGCCGCCCGCGCCGCCCTTCCCGGAGGAATTGCACCTCCAGAAGATGTGCGGCGTCATCTGGTGCTACACGGGCGACCCCGCGCGCGCGGACGAATTGTTCGCGCCGGTGCAGGCGCTCAAGCCCGCGCTGCACGGCGTGATGCCCATGCCCTTTCCCATGCTGCAGACCGCCTTCGACGCGCTCTACCCGCCGGGGCACCAGTGGTACTGGCGCGCGGACTTCGTGCGCGAACTGCCGGACGCGGCCATCGAGCGCCACGTGGACTTCGCCAGGCGCCTGCCGTCCATGCAGTCCGCCATGCACCTCTACCCCATCGACGGGGCGGTGCACCGCGTGGGCCCGCACGACACGGCCTTCCGCTTCCGCGACGCGCGCTGGTCGGAGGTCATCGTCGGGGTGGACCCGTCACCGGAGAGGGCAGGGGAGGTCTCCGCCTGGGCGAAGGATTACTGGAGCGCGCTGCACCCGTACTCGGCGGGCGGCGCCTACGTGAACTTCATGATGGAGGAAGGCCAGGAGCGCGTGCAGGCCACCTACGGCGACAACTACCCGCGGCTGGTGGCGGTGAAGCAACAGTACGACCCCGGCAACCTCTTCCACGTGAACCAGAACATCCTGCCCGGGCCGGTGAAACCCCCGAGCGTCGCGCACTGACGGCGCGCGCTCAGGCCTGGGCCCGGGGCGGAAGCGGCAGGTCGATGATGAAGGTGGCGCCCTGCCCGGCGTCGCTCTTCAGGACCAGCTTGCCGTGGTGGCCCTGCACGATTTGACTGGCGATGAAGAGGCCCAGCCCCAGGCCGTGCACGGAGCGGGGCGGGCCGCCGCGCTCGAAGCGCTCGAAGACGCGGGCCTGGTGCTCGGGCGGGATGCCCGGGCCGCCGTCCGATACGTAGAGAAGGAGCCGGTCACCGCGTCGGGTGAACCCGACGCGGACCGGCGTGCCCGGCGCGTACTTGATGGCGTTGGACACCAGGTTCGTCAGCACCTGCTGCATGCGCGAGCGGTCCCACCACACGCGCAGGTTCCGCTCCGCCCGCAGCTCCAGGACGCAGCGGGCCTGCTCCATCTGCTCGTGGAAGGTGTCGAGGACCTCGTGCACCAGCTCCATCGGGTCGTCCTCTTCCATGTGGAAGTCCAGCTTGCCCGCGCGGATGCGGGAGACGTCCAGCAACTCGTCCACCAGCCGCGACATCCGCTCCACCTGCCGCTGCGCGGACTCCATCGCCGACGTCAGCTTCTCCGCGGAGGGCGGCTCGCCGCGCTTGGGGGACAGGCGACGGCGCGTCATCTCCAGGTTCAGCATCAGCGCGGTGACGGGCGTCTTCAATTCGTGGGAAGCCACGCCCAGGAAGGTGTCGCGCGCGGAGAGCGCGTGCTGGAGGTCATGCGTGAGGGCCTCCAGCTGCTGGCGCGCGCGGGTCCGCTCGCTCACCTCCTGCACCGCGACGAGCAGCCCCAGGATGTGGCCCTCGCCGTCGCGCTGCGCGTGGATGTCCATGTCCAGCAGCAGCTCCTTGAGGCCGCCCTTGCCGTCCGGCTGACGTACGGGCACCTCGCGGCCCACGAAGGGTTCGCCGGTGCGGTAGACGCGCTCCAGGTGCTTGAGAAACACCCCGTGGCCGCCTTCCGGTTGCCCTTCGCGCGCGGGCTTGCCCAGCATGTCCCGGCCCATCAGCCGCGCGAACAGCGGGTTGATGACCGTGAAGATGAGGTCCGGCCCCGTCATCACGCACATGGCCGTGGGCGCCTGCATGAAGAAGTCGGAGAGCTGCTGGCGCGCGCGTCCCAGCTGGAGCTGGCTGTCCACGCGCGCCTGCAGCTCGCGCGCGGAGAAGGGCTTCACCAGGTAGTCGTCCGCGCCGGCCTGGAGCGCCTCGATGCGGGCCTCCTCGCCCGCGCGCGCCGACAGCATGATGAAGGGGATGCCGCGCGTGCGCACGTCGGCGCGCAGCTTCTTGAGCAGCCCGAAGCCGTCCAGCCGGGGCATCATCACGTCGCTGAGGATGAGGTCCGGCTTCCACTCGAGCCCCGCCTGGAAGGCCGCCTCGCCGTCCGCCACCGTGCGCACGTCCCAGTGCGGCGCCAGCAGGCCGCTCACGTACCCGCGCATGTCCGCGTTGTCGTCCGCGACGAGGATGCGCCCGCGCCCCGGCGGCAGCGCGAGCCCCGCGCCCAGCTCCCCCAGCGCGTTGGCCCGGGGAGGCGTCACCCGCTCCGGCACCGACAGCGGGACGGACTCTGGCGCGTCCGGCAGCCAGCGCAGGGCCTCCTCGCTGAAGGCGGACCCCAGCTTGCCCGCGTGCGCGGCGCCCTCCTCCTGCTGGACCTGTTCGGCGGGCAGGTGGGCGCTGCCCAGCGGCAGCTCCACGAAGAAGGTGCTGCCCGCTCCCTCCGTGCTCCGGACGCCCAGCGTTCCGCCGTGCAGCTTCACCAGCTCCTGGATGAGCGCCAGGCCGATGCCGGTGCCCTCGTGCGTGCGCCCGCGCGAGGACTCCACGCGGTGGAAGCGCTCGAACACGCGCGGCAGCTCCGCCTCCGGGATGCCGGTGCCGGTGTCCTCCACGGTGAGCCGTGCCCGCGTTCCCGCGCGCTCGAGCCGCACGGTGACGCCGCCGTGGAGCGTGAACTTGAACGCGTTGGAGAGCAGGTTGAGGACAACCTTCTCCCACATGTCCCGGTCCACGTAGACGGGCTCGCCCAGGTCCCGGGCGTCCACGGTGTACTGGAGCCCCGCCTTCTCCATGGCGGCGCGGAAGACGCTGGCCAGGTCCCCGGTGAGCCGCGCGAGGTCCGTGGGGTGGAAGCTCGCCTTCACGCGGCCCGCCTCGATGCGTGAGAAGTCCAGCAGCGAGTTGACCAGCTTCAGCAGGCGCAGCGCGTTGCGGTGGGTGAGCTCCTGGCGCGCGCGCTGGGCCGGCGGCAGGGGCGCGGACGTGTCCGCGAGCGACTCCTCCAGCGGCCCCAGGATGAGCGTGAGCGGCGTGCGGAACTCGTGCGACACGTTGGAGAAGAACGCCGTCTTCGCCCGGTCGATGGCCGCCAGCGCCTCCGCGCGCTGCGCCTCCGCCTCGTAGGCGCGCACGCTGACGACGGCGTTGGTGAGCGTGGCCTGGAGCTGCTCGTAGAAGCTCCGGTAGGCGTCATCCATCGCGCGGCGGGGGCTCACGCCGGCCACGAGGTAGCCGAAGGGCTCCGCCATGCCGGCCGGGTGGATGGGCAGCACGCGCGCGTGCGCGGGCGGCTCCTCGTACGGCCCCGGGGACGTGCCCGCGTCCAGCGGCTCGCGCGGAACGCTCACGGTGTCCGCGCCCGCGGTGGCGAAGGGCCACGGCCCGTCCAGCCCCGCCTCCTCCGGACTCCACGCGGTGCCCGGGGGCAGGCCCATGCCGCCCACCCACCGGACGCGGGGCGCGGCCTCGTCGCGGCGGTAGAAGAGGAGGAAGGGCACGTCGAGCGCGGCGTCCGGCTGCAGCTGCGACAGCGCGGCGCCGATGTCCTCCACCGTCTTCACCTTGCCCAGCAGGGCGGACAGCTCGCGCAGCGTCTGCGTGCGCCGCGCGCTGAGCATCTTCTCCGTCACCTCCGTGATGGGGTGGAAGAGGCCGCCCACGCCCCCGGACTCGTCGCGGATGGGGCTGAAGGAGAAGGTCATGAAGGCCTCCTCCAGGTAGCCGTACCGGTCCAGGAACATGCGCTGGTTCTCGATGTAGGAACCGATGCCCGTGCCGGCCTTCTCGAACACGCCGCCCACCACCGGCAGCGCCGTGGCCCAGCAGTCGCGGAAGCGCTGGCCCATGGACTCCGGGTGCTTCGCGCCGCAGATGGGACGGTAGCTGTCGTTGTAGAGCTGCACGCGCTCCGGCCCCCACGCGATGAGGATGGGGAAGGTGGAGGACAGGCACAGGCTGACGGTCGTGCGCAGGCTCTGCGGCCACGTCTCCACCGGCCCGAGCGGCGTCTTCGACCAGTCCATGGAGCGGATCAACCGGCCCATCTCCCCGCCGCCCGACAGCCAGTCCATCCCTGCCTCCGGGGATGACTCCGCCGTGGGAATGGCCTTGGGGGGGCTGGGGTGTCTCATGAGGCCTCGGAGAAGGTGCCGGACTGGGTGTTCGCCCAGTGAAACCCGTCAAGAGATAGCGAAAATCTCCACTCGCGGTCCGTGTCTGATGGAGCAGGTGTGAGCCTGCTTGCTTCCACGACGGGGAGGGCTCAGGTGGACGGGCGGGGCTGACGCCGTTCACGCGCGTGGCGCACGGCCAGCGCGACGAGCAGCGCGGCCACGGCCGCCAGCGCGACGAAGTGCTCCACGCGGCCCACGCCCTTCGCCACGCGGTCCACGCTCGCGGAGCCCAGGTAGCCCAGCGTCACCACCAGGGGCGAGCTCAGGCACAGCGCCAGCCCGTCCCAGAGGAGGAAGCGGCGCAGGGGCATGCCCTCCGCCGCGGCCATGGCGAACACCGGCACGCGCAGGACGGACATGAACCGGCCGATGAAGACGACCCGGGGGCCGTGCTTCGCGTACAGCCCCTGGATGCGCTCGCGGCGCTCGGGCGGGAACAGGCGGCGGGTGCGCCGGTGCGTGTACAGGGCCTGGCCCAGCCGCCGCGCCGTGAGGAAGAGGACGGTGTCCCCGCACAGCACGCCCACGAAGCACAGCGCGATGGCGGCCGGCAGCGGCATGGCCCCCCGGTGCGACAGCACGCCCGCCGCCAGCTGCACCAGGTCCTCCGGGAACGGCAGCCCCAGTCCGCCCGCCACGAGCACGACGAAGACGAGCGGGCCGGAGCCGTGCGTCAGCAGGAGCTGGAGCGGCGAAGCGGTCATCAGGGCCCGGCCCTTCAGGGTTCGGGGAGGACGGCGCCGGCGCGGCGCTCCTGGCGGAAGAGGAGGACCTCCCGGACGATGATCTGCACGGTGGCCGCCACGGGCACGGCCACCACCGCGCCCACGATGCCCGCCAGCTCCACGCAGAAGAGCACGGCGAGCAGGGTGAGGAGCGGGTTGACGTGCACGGTGCGCTTGAACACGAGCGGCGCCATCACGTTGCCCTCCAGCTGCCCGTAGAGGAGGAAGTAGATGAACACCGCCAGCGCCTTCCACAGGCCGCCGGTGGCCAGCGTGAGCAGCGTGATGATGCCGCCCGCGATGATGGGGCCCGCGTAGGGCACCAGGCTGGAGAAGCCGCTGGCCACGCCCAGGGGCAGGTAGAAGGGCATGCCCAGCACAGCCAGCATGGTGGTGGTGAGCGTGGCGTTGATGGCGCAGATGAGCGTGATGCCGGACAGGTAGCCGCCCGTCGCGGTGTACACGTTGCGCAGCACGCGCACGTACCGCAGGCGGTGGTCGGGCCGGGACAGGTCCAGCAGGCGCTTGAGCACGCCGCCGCCGAACACCAGCATGAACACCACCAGGAAGAAGACGGTGAGCATGCCGCCCAGCAGGCCCACCACGCCGCCGATGGCGCTCATGATGAGCGAGGGCAGCGGCCCCGCGAGCGCGGGCGTGGCCTCCTCCAGCCGCTCGTTCCAGCCCAGGCTGTGCAGCCGCTGGTTGAGCGCGCGCAGGATGCCGGTGCCGCGGATCTGCTTCCACAGCTGCGGCCACTGCGTCACCAGCGCGTCCACCTGCTCCACCAGGTCCGGAATCACCAGCAGGCCCAGCGCCGTGATGGCGATGAACAGCGCGAACAGCACCAGCGTGATGGCCAGCCACCGCTTGAGGCCGCGCTTCTCCAGCCGCGACACACCGTGCTCCAGCGCCAGCGCGATGAGCGCCGCGATGCCGGTGAGCGTGAGCGCCACGCGCGTCTTCACGACGAGCGTCACCAGCGCCATCACGCCCAGCACCACGAGGCATACGGTGAACACCGTGCGGGGTGACACCTGGGACTTCGGCTGCAGTCGGACTTCAGGCTCGGACACCAGTGGAGCTCCTGGAGGGGCGGGCCACCGGCTTCGGGCCCCATGTCCTGCGGATGCGACATCCCCCGCCCGGCGGCAACCACCGTCGTCTTCCAAGTGCGCGCGCCGGGCCCGGGCCTGCCCCAAGCGTCCGGAGGGTGACACCCGGCGCCGCGAACGAGCCTCCGCCGGACGCAATCACCGGCCGCGTGGTTCGTCACCCGGACAGCCGGAAATGCCCGGCCTGGCCGCTGGCCTGTCCGTCCCCGCAAGGCCGGTCGCGCGTCCACGACGCGACGGCGGCGCGCTGGGGCGTCCGGCACCTGACGCGCCGGGACGTCGCGGAAAAAGGGGACAGCACGGTTTGCCGGGCCCGCGCGTCAGACGGGGATGGGAACCTTCGTGGGAAGGGACTTTCGCGGGCCGGGAGAGGACACCATGAAAAAGATGGGTGAGCAGGAGCTGGAAGGGGTGCGGCGGGAGGCCCTCGAGACGGAAGCCCGGTGGCGCGGGCTGGCGAACAAGCTGGCGGAGCTGGGCGGCGAGGAGATGGACGCGCAGCTGCTGGTGACGTTCCGGAGCGCGCGGGACGCGGGCGCGGTGCCGCCGGACGCGGGCTTCTTCCTCGTCGCGCACATCCTGACGGCGATGGCGGACGAGGCCATCGCGGAGGACCCGCGCGTGCGGCTGCGCGCCGGGGAGCTGGACGCGATGGAGCGCGACTACGGCCTCACCGGCGAGGGCTGGCCGGAGGGCGACCTCCCACCGGAGGAGTGGGAGGCCCTGTGCGTGGAGTACGAGCGGGCGTGTGACGAGGCGCGCGCCGCGTTCTTCCGCGCGTACGGCGAGGAGGAGATGGCGCGGCTGTACCTGCATCAGCGCGTCACCTTCCACCACCGCTTCGAGAGCGGGCGGCGCTTCTTCCACGGGCTGCCCATGCTGCCTGCGCAGCTGCACTGAGCGGGAGGTCCGCTACACTCCGCCGCCCTGGGGTTTTCTTCCGGAGGCGGCGGATGCGAGTGGCGAGCCTGGCTGTGGCGGTGGGGTGTTGGGTATGGGGCGCGCTGGCGTCCGGGGCGGTGCCCGCGCCGCCCGCGTCCACGCCCGCGTCCATGCGGCTGGAGGCGGGCGCGACGTACGACGCGCTCCAGCGCATGGTGCGCATCCGGGAGGTGTCGCTGTCGCCGGACGGCACGCGGGTGGCCTGGGTGGAGTCGGTGCCGGGGACCGCGGAGGCCGCGCGGCTCCAGGTGCGGGAGCTGGCGCACCCGGAGCGGGCGCCGGTGCGCATCACCGCGTCGAAGGACGGCGCGCCGTGCCCGGAGGGCTCGCTGTCGTGGAGCCCGGATGGCCGGCAGCTCGCGTTCCTCTCCACGGCGGGCGAGGGCCGCTCCCGGCAGCTCTACGTGGCGGACGCGTCGGGGGCGGGCGGGCCCGCGCGCAGGCTCACGACGCTCAAGGGCGTACTGGCGGCGCCGAAGTGGTCGCCGGACGGCAAGGTCGTGGGGCTGCTCGTCATCGAGGGCGCGGAGGACGCGCAGGGGCCACGCGGGCCGGCGGCGCGGGAGACGGGCCTCGTGCAGGCGTCCCCGCCGGTGAAGCGCTTCGCGGTGGTGACGGTGGAGGACGCGCGGCTGCGGCTCGTGTCGCCCGCGGGCCTGTTCATCCACGAGTACGCGTGGAGCCCGGATGGCGCTCGCGTGGCGGTGACGGCCTCGCCGCCGCCGGGGGACGCGAACTGGTGGAACGCGCGGATGTACGCGGTGGAGGCGGGGTCCGGGGAGACGTCGCTCTTGCACGCGCCCCGGTGGCAGGTGGCGGAGCCGACATGGAGCCCGGACGGCCGGCGGCTCGCGTTCATCGAGGGCTTGATGAGCGACGAGGGCAACACGGGCGGGGACGTGTTCGTGGTGTCGGTGCCGGAGCGGCTGGCGGCGAAGGTGCGGTTCGGGGAGAAGGCGGTGCTGCCTTCGAAGGTGCCGCCCGCGCTCGACGTGACGGACGGGTTGAAGGCGACGGCCACGGACCTCTTCTGGCCCACGGCGGAGCGGCTGGTGTTCGGGGCGCAGGCGCAGGGCGAGTCCGCGCTGATGGCGGTGGCGCCGGGCGGCGGCGAGGTGACGACGCTGTGGAAGGGGCCCGAACACGTGGCGGTGTCGCTGGGGAAGGACGGCGTGACGAGCGCGGTGGTGCGCGACTCCTTCACCCAGCCGCCGGAGGTGTGGACGGGGCCGGTGGGGGCGTGGAAGCCGCTGACGCGCCTCAACGCGGACGTGCGCGTGACGGTGGGGGACGTGCGCAGCGTGACGTGGACGAGCGACGGGCAGCCCGTGCAGGGCTGGCTGGTGTTGCCGGTGCCGGATGCGTCCGGCCGCAAGGCGCCCATGGTGACGGTGGTGCACGGAGGGCCCGCGGCGGGCGTGCTGTCGACGTTCAATCCACAGACGGCGCTGTTCGTGGCGAGGGGCTACGCGGTGTTCATGCCCAACCCGCGCGGCAGCTACGGCCAGGGTGAGGCGTTCGTGCAGGCGAACCGCCGGGACTTCGGCTTCGGGGACTTCGACGACGTGATGGCGGGGCTGGATGCCGTCCTGGCGTCAGCGCCGGTGGACCCGGCGCGGCAGGGCATCACGGGGTGGAGCTACGGCGGCTTCCTGACGATGTGGGCGGTGACGCGCACGCAGCGCTTCCAGGCGGCGGTGGCGGGCGCGGGCATCGCGAACTGGCAGAGCTACTACGGCACGAACCACATCGACACGTGGATGCTGCCGTACTTCGGGGCGTCGGTGTACGACGAGCCGGAGGTGTACACGCGCTCCTCGCCCATCAACGGCGTGAAGCAGGTGCGCACGCCCACGCTGGTGCTGCACGGCGAGCGGGACGTGGAGGTGCCCGCGTCGCAGGGCTACGAGTTCCACAAGGCGCTGAAGACGCTGGGGGTGAAGACCCAGCTGGTCATCTACGCGGATGAAGGCCACGGCCTGCGCAAGCCGGAGCACCTGAAGGACCGGCTCTTGCGCACGCTGGACTGGTTCGACGCGAACCTGCCGGCGCCGGCGGAGCCGAAGCCGAGGGTGCGGGCGCACGCGCGGTAGGTCAGGGGCCGCCGCGGACGCCGGGTTCGGCGGGGGCCACGAGCGAGGTGAGCACGTGGTCGCGCCACTGGCCGTTGATGAGGAGGAAGTCGCGCGCGTAGCCCTCGGGGATGAAGCCCAGGCGGCGGAGGACGGCGGCGCTGCGCAGGTTCTCCGGCAGGTGGTTGGCCTGGAGCCGGTGCAGGCCCATGGCGCCGAAGGCGAAGTCGCAGAAGGCGCGGAGGGCCTCGGTCATGAGGCCCTTGCCTTCATGGCGGTGGTCCAGGCCATAGCCCAGGTCCGCGGCCTGGAGCGGCCCCCGGCGGATGTGCGCGAGCGTGGCGTTGCCGATGACGGGCGCGAGCGCGAGGGACGGGCCCTTGGGGAGGAGGAACACGCGCAGGGACACGTCGTAGCGGAAGTCCTCGCGGTCCTGGGCCAGGCGCGTGCGCCAGTAGGCGGTGGAGAAGAAGGTCGCCGGCCGGGCCGGGGACACCGGGCCCAGGTGGTCCTTGTTGGCCACGTGGTACGCCAGCACCCGCTCCGCCGCGTCGGGCGGCAGCAGCATCAGGTGCAGGCGCTCGGTGGTGAGCAGGACGGGTGACTTGTCGGTCATGGCGGAGCCGGGCTTCAAGGGTAACGCGCTCCCACGGGACGTGCGCGCCTGAAGCGCGGATGAAGAAAAAGGTCCCCACCCGCGTGGAGTGGGGACCTTCAGGCTCGGGGACGTGAGTGTGCGCTACTGCCCGTGGTCCATGGGCTGCTGGGGCACCTGCTGCTCACCGCTTCCACCGGTGCCCTGATCCGGCTGCGGGCTCTGGTGGTCGATGCCCGCGCCGTGCGGCTCGGGCTGCGTGCCGCTGCCGCCCGTGCTGCCCGGCTGCGCGTTCTGGCCCTGTTCATGGTTGCCCTGAGGCGGCGGCTGCTCGGCGCCGCTGCCGCCCACGCCGCCCGTGCGCGAGGGTTGCGCTCCGGCCACGTTGCGCTCCACGACGATCTCCACGCGGCGGTTGTTCGCGCGGCCCTCCGCCGTGCCGTTCGACGCCACCGGCCTTTCCTCACCCATGCCGCGGATCTGGATGCGCTCCGCCGGCACGCCCTGGTTCACCAGGAAGTTCCGCACGCTCTCCGCGCGGCGCTCCGACAGCTGCTCGTTGTAGTCATCCGTGCCGCGCGAGTCCGTGTGGCCCTCGATGAGCAGCGGGTTCTTCGACTCCTTCAGCGCCGTGGCCACCTCCGATAGCCGGTCTCGCGCCGCGGGCAACAGCTCCGTCGCGTTCGTCGCGAAGAGCACGCTGCCCGACAACGTCACCACCGTGCCGCGCGCCTCCTCGCGCACCTTCACGTTCTCGTCCTGCAGCCGCGTCAGCGCCTGCGACGCGCGCTGCTCCGCCTGGAGCCGCGCCTGGCGCTCCTGCTCCAGCTCCTGAGTGCGCTGCTGGAGCTGCTGGTTCAGCTCGGCCAGCCGCTGCGCCTCGGCCTGCTGCTGCTGCAGGCGCTGCTGCATCTCCGCTTCCATCTGCTGGCGCTGCTGCGCGTCCGCGGTTCGCAGGCGCTCGGCCTCCTGCGCGCGCTGGGCCTCGAGCTGCTGGCGCTGCTGATCGAACTGCTGACGCTGCTGCTCGTACAGCTGGCGCTGCTGTTCGTACCTCGCGCGCTCCTCCTCCTGCTGACGCGCCAGCGTCTGCGCGCGCGACTCCTGCTGCTGGCGCAGGGTCGCTTCCGCCTGGGCCCGCTGCTGCGCGGCCAGGTCCGCCTCACCGCGCGCCTCGGCGATCTCCGCCTTGCGCAGGGCCACGTACGCCAGCGAGCGCGTCCTCACCGAAGCCTTGCTCTCCGCGTACTCGTTCTCCGCCTCCTGCAGGGCCGCGCGGGCCGCCGCCACGTCCGCGGGGCGCTCGCGGCCCTCGGGGCTCGTGGACACCTCGCGGTAGGCCTGGCGCGCCGCGGTCAATTCACTGGGCGGAGGCCCATGGGCACACCCCACCGTGAGCGCGGAGGCACCCGCGACCGCCAACCATCCAAGTTTCCAACGCTGCATGACACGCTCCTCACAAGACTAGAGGTGGGGGACTCACTGACCGTTGCGGATGGACTCGGCCTGCTCGGAAGCCCGCCGCGCCTCGTTCTTCAGGGGCACCGCGCGAGCCAGCGCCGCCGCCAGGTCCGCGTCCGCCGCCGCCTGGCGGAAGCGCAGCTCCGCGGCCTCCTGCTCGCCCTCTTGAATCAGCCGCTCACCGTCGGCGATCTGCTGGCGGGCGAACTCCAGGTGCCGCGCGGCTTCCGGCACGTTCGGCGCCTGCGAGTTCTCCGCCGAGCGGAGCGCGGCTTCCGCCTGGACGCGCTGCTGATGGGTGGACGTGGGAATCACCTGCGGGCTTGCACAGCCAAGGGCCGCGACAGAGAGCAGGGCGGCGGCGAACAGCTTCGGGCGCATGGAACACCTCATGCCGGTGGAAATGCTGGGACGCTCCGGCGCGGCCCAGAGGGAGTCGGTCAGAAAATGGGCGGTGTGCACGCAGTCGGCATCGGCGACCCGTCCCCGCCAGGCACGCTGGCCAAGGGGGTTGACAGGCGTCGTGTAGGGAACGAGGCGCACAGGCGGTAGCTGCCGCGCAGGCCGCTTCCCGCCAGGGCCGCGTACAGGCCGCTGGCCGTGAGGCGGGAGGGACGCTAGAGGGGGAACATGCGCCTGCACCTCGTGGACGGCACGTATGAGCTGTACCGGGCCCACTACTCGCCCCGGCCGGGCACCACCGCGCCGGACGGGCGCGACGTGAAGGCCACGGCGGGCGTGATGGACTCCCTGCTCGCCCTCCTGCACGACGAGCAAGAGGCCGTGACGCACGTGGCGGTGGCCTTCGACAACCCCATCCGCTCGTTCCGCAACGCGCTGTTCGCTGGTTACAAAGGAGACGAGGGCGTGCCGCCGGAGCTGCGCGCGCAGTTCGACCTCGTGGAGGAGGCGGTGGCGGCGCTGGGCGTGCGCGTCTGGTCCATGAAGGACCAGGAGGCGGACGACGCGCTGGCCACGGCGGCGGCGCGCTGGGCGGGCGAGGTGGAGCAGGTGCGGCTGCTCACGCCGGACAAGGACCTGGGCCAGTGCGTGCGCGGCCAGCGCGTGGTGCAGGTGGACCGGCGGCAGCAGAAGGTGATGGACGCGGAGGGCGTGAAGGCGAAGCTGGGCGTGGAGCCCTGGAGCGTGCCGGACCTGCTGGCGCTGATGGGCGACGACGCGGACGGCATCCCGGGGCTGCCGGGCTTCGGGGCGAAGGGCGCTTCGGCGGTGCTCCAGGCGTACGGCCACCTGGAGGCCATCCCGGACAGCGCGGCGGAGTGGACGGTGAAGGTGCGGGGCGCGGACAAGCTGGCGGCGACGTTGAAGGCGCACCGTGAGGATGCGCGGCTGTACCGCACGCTGGCCACGTTGGTGGAGGACGCGCCCTTGCCGGGCACGGCGTCGCTCGCGGACCTGGAGTGGAAGGGCGTGCCGGAAGCGCGCTTCAAGGCGTTCTGTGAAGGATTGGGATTGAAGAGCCTCCAGCGCCGGCCGAAGCGCTGGGCGGCATGAGGAAGCCATGAGCATGGAATTGAAGCCCCCGCCGTCGGACGGCTGGGTCCCCACGCTGGACGACACCCCCTTCACCCGCATGGGCGGCGAGGAGGCCGTGCACGCGCTGGCGGAGGCCTTCTACGACGTGATGGACGCGGAGGAGCCCGCGCTCGCGGCCATCCATGAGCTGGACGCGCAAGGCAAGGTGAACCGGGGCACGCGCCAGCGCTTCGGCATGTTCCTGGTGGGCTGGCTGGGCGGGCCGCAGCACTACAGCGCGACGCACGGCCATCCCCGGCTGCGCATGCGGCACGGGCACCTCCCGGTGGACACGGGGATGCGGGACGCGTGGCTGCGGTGCATGCGGAAGGCCATGGACCAGCGAGGCATCACCGGCGGCCTGCGCGGCTTCCTGGATGACCGCTTCGCCCAGGTGGCGGACTTCCTGCGCAACACGGAAGGATGAGGTTCACCGAGTCCATCCGCATCACCTGTCCGCGCGAGCGCGTCTTCGCGTACACGCAGGACTACGGGCAGCGGCTCGTCTGGGACACGTTCCTGCGCGAGGCGGTGTTGATGGACGGCGCGACGGAGGCCGGGCCGGGCGTGAAGGCCTGGTGCGTGTCGTGGCACGGGCTGGGGATGGAGACGCAGTACGTGTCCTTCCAGCCGCCCGCCGTCACGGCGGTGAAGATGACGCGGGGCCCGCGCCTGTTCGAGAGCTTCGCGGGCTCGTGGCGGTTCGACGAGGACGGCCCCGGCGTCACGCGCGTCACCTTCACGTATGCCTTTGAGCTGCGCCGTCCCTTCGGCTGGCTCACACCGCTCCTGAAGCGCGTCCTGGTCCGCGAAGTCCGGGGACGGTTGAAAGACCTGAAGCAGCGGCTGGACACGGAAGTCACAGGCCCGGCGTAGATTCGCGGCATGAGCACGCAGCTTCAGCCGTCCCCCGTCACTGTGGGCCTGATGCTGCGCGTGCCGAAGCAACCCACGCCGTCCGTCCCTCCGGCCGCCTGGGTGCCTGCCCGCCCGGCCGTGGCCGGACGGGCGCCGCGCCCCCACCCTCCAGTCTTCACCACCTGGATTGGGGGTTGGGCCATGCGAACGAACAATGACCTCTGGACGGCGGCGGGCTTCGGCGTCCTCGCCGGAATGCGCAGCATGACGGCGCCCGCGCTCCTCACGCGGGAGCTGTCGCGCAAGCCGACGCGCGCCTTGAAGCGCTCCCTGCCGGGCCTCACGTCGAAGAAGGTGGCGAAACGCCTGGGCGTCCTGGCGCTCGGCGAGCTTGTGGGAGACAAGGCCCCCACGACTCCGCCGCGTATCAAGGTCGCGCCACTGACCGGCCGCATCCTCGCGGGCGCCATCACCGGCGCCGCCGTGTCGCGCGACCGCAAGGGCCCGAGGGTTGGCTTCGCGCTCGTCGGAGCCGTGGCCGCCATCGCCTCCAGTTACGCGTTCTACGGCCTCCGCCGCTTCGTCACACGCCGGCTGCGCGTGCCCGACCTGGCTGCGGGCATCATTGAGGACGGCCTGACGCTGGCGCTGGGCGCACGCCTCACCCGGGCACTGCGCTAGGCCCCGTGCCGCGACGCTCCGAGGCCGTCTTCGCGCTGCTTCGGGGCGCATGCCTCCCCCGGGCGCTGCGCCAGGCCTCGCGCCGCACCCGGGATGCTCTGATGCGAGTCCTGGGATTACGGCCCATCCGGACGCCGCTCCAGGCCTCGTGCGGGCTCACCCCGGCGCCTTGCCGGCGGTGAGCCTCGCCTCCAGCCGCGTCAGCACCGCGTGCTCCGCCCGCGCCCGCTCCGCCAGGGGCGCGAAGAGCAGCCGCGAGCGCAGGCCCATGCCTTCGGTCAGCTCGAACTGGCGCAGGTCCTCCGGCAGCGTGAGCAGCACCTCGCCCAGCGGCCGCACCCGGTGCAGCTGGTACGAACCCGCCGCCTCCAGCGCGCGCACCACGTCCGCCTCGGGCTCCGAGCGGGCCAGTGCCTTGCGCGACTGCTCCTCGTACCGCAGGCCCGCCTCCACGCGCTCCTCCAGGTCCGCGAGCACCGCCGCCGACGTGCGCTGCGCCTCCTTCACGAGCCGCAGCGGATCCAACGCCCGCTCCACGCGCCGGCGCACCGCCGGGGACAGCGCCCGGGCCCGCCCCTCCACGCGCGACAGCACCGCGTCGCGGTAGCTCGCCGCGAAGCAGACCGCGAACAGCGCCTCCTCCAGGGGGGCCCGCTCCCGCGCGGCCAGCCCTTCCGCCAGCGAGCACAGCCCCTCGCCCGTGAGCACGTACCGGCGTCCCCGGGGCAGCCCCTTCACCGGAGCGCTGGTGCTCGCCTCCGCGTGGCCCGCGCGCACCAGCCGCTCCAGCGTGCGCCGCACCTGCGTCAGGTCGATGTCCTGCGAGGGCCGGGTGACGTCGTGCTCCACCCAGTTGGTGAACAGCAGGAAGAAGAAGCGCACGTCGGACACGCGGAACCCGCCCGCGCGAGCCCCGGCCCCATGCGCCGCGAGCAGGGCCGCCTGCACGAAGGTGGCCTGCGTGTCGATGTAGCCCAACCGCGCCGTCAGGGTGCTGTTCCTCGCCATGCCCGGGAGGATGCCAGCCGCCGTCCCTCCCGTCCCCCTCCTCCCAGGTGACAGTGTCTGCCCGGCGAAGAGACATCCGCGGAGCCATCGTTCGTAGATGGGGCCTGTCCGCATTCACGGAAAGGATTTCCATGCTGCCCTGGCTCGTCCTCATCGCGGGTGTCTGCTTCCTCATTGAACGGCTGTCTCTTGGCTGGAAGCTGCCCCGGGTGCGTGGCTGGCACCTGCGCGTGGTGTTCATCAACCTGGCGCAGGTGGGCGTGGTGGTGCTGGGCGGATACACCTGGGAGCGGTGGTTCTCCGCGTCCTCGCTCTTCCACCTGTCCCGGCACATGGGCCCGGTGGCGGGCGGGGTGCTGGCCTACCTCATCGCCACGTTCGTCTTCTACTGGTGGCACCGCGCCCGCCATGAGAGCGACGTGCTCTGGCGGCTGTTCCATCAAATCCATCACAGCCCACAGCGGCTGGAGGTCATCACCAGCTTCTACAAGCACCCGCTGGAGATGATGGCCAACAGCCTCATTGGCGGGCTGCTCGTCTACACGGTGCTGGGGTTGAGCCCGGCGGCGGGCGCCATCTACACGGCCTGCTGCGCGCTGGGCGAATACTTCTACCACACCAACATCCGCACCCCGCGCTGGGTGGGCTGGTTCTTCCAGCGGCCGGAGATGCACCGCATCCACCACGAGTACGGCAAGCACCGGAACAACTACGGCGACCTTCCCATCTGGGACATGCTGTTCGGCACCTACGAGAACCCCGCCACCTGGGACGCCACGTGCGGCTTCGACGACGCGCGCGAACAACAGTTGGGCGCCATGCTCGCCTTCCACGACGTGCACCGCTCGTAGGAGGTGGCACACTGGCGCCCCCTTCGCTTCCTCCGTGAGGTTTCGCGCCATGGCCAGCTCGCGTCGGCAGTTCCTGACCCACACCGTGATTGGACTCGCGAGCACCGCTGTCTCCGCGGCGCCGGACGCGGGCACGTCCGCACCGCCGGCCGGAGCGCCGCCCACGTTCGGCGCGGGCCCCACGGTGGGCCCGGAGGTCAGCCCCACCACCTTCGCGGAGGCCGAAAAGCTGATGCAGGTGCAGCTCACGCCCGCCGAGCGCACCCAGGCCGCCGGCAACTGGCGAGTGTCCCTGGCCCCGCTGCACGAGCGCCGCACCGGCCCGCGCAAGCTCGCGCTGGAGCCAGGGCTGTCGCCCGCCTCGCAGTGGAACCCGTCGCTGCCGGGGCTCAAGCCCACGGCCCCCGCGAAGGACCGCTTCGTGCGCGGCCGGGACGCGAAGGTGCCGCTGCCTTCGAAGGAGGAGGACATCGCCTTCGCGCCGCTCACGCAGCTGTCGCGCTGGGTGGAGTCGCGCGCCATCACCTCCGAGCGGCTCACGCAGCTCTACCTTGCGCGGTTGAAGCGCCACGACCCGAAGCTCCAGTGCGTCATCACGCTGACGGAGGAGCTGGCGCTCCAGCAGGCCCGCCAGGCGGACCGGGACATCGCGGCGGGCCGCTACAAGGGGCCGCTGCACGGCATCCCCTGGGGAGCGAAGGACCTGGTGGACACCGCGGGCATCCGCACCACCTACGGCGCCGAGCCCTTCCGCGACCGCGTCCCCACCACCGACGCCACCACCGTGGCCCGGCTTCACCGTGCGGGCGCCGTGCTGGTGGCGAAGCTCAGCCTGGGCGCGCTCGCGCTCAACGACGTCTGGTTTGGCGGCGAGACGAAGAACCCGTGGCTGCCGGAGGAGGGCTCCTCGGGCAGCAGCGCGGGGCCGGGGGCGGCGACGGCGGCCGGGCTCGTGTGCTTCTCCCTGGGCAGCGAGACGGGCGGCAGCATCGTGTCGCCGTCCATGCGCTGCGGCATCACCGGCTTGCGCCCCACCTACGGCCGCGTGCCACGCACGGGCGCCATGACGCTGTGCTGGTCGCTGGACAAGCTGGGGCCCATGACGCGCGGGGTGGAGGACTCGCTGCTGGTGCTCGCCGCCCTCAGCGGCCCGGACGCGGGCGACGTGGCGAGCGTGCCCGCGAAGCTCGACTTCGACGCGAACGCGCCCGTGAAGGGGCTGCGCGTGGGCTACGTGCCCGCCTGGATGAAGGAGAGCCCCGCCACGGACGTGGACCGCGCGGCGCTGGAGGCGCTCAAGGGGCTGGGGATGACGCCGGTGGAGGTGCAGTTCCCCGACTGGCCGTACTCCGCCCTCAACGTCATCCTCTTCGCGGAGGCCGCCGCCGCCTTCGAGGAGCTCACGCTCAGCCACGGCGTGGACGCGCTGAAGATGCAGACCCCCGACGCGTGGCCCAACCTCTTCCGCCAGGCCCGCTTCCTGTCCGCGGTGGACTACGTCCAGGCGGACCGGCTGCGCCGCAAGGTGGCCCAGGAGATGGCGCGCATCATGTCGCAGGTGGACGTGCTGCTCGTGCCGTCGCTGCGCGACGAAGCCCTCACCATCACCAACCACACCGGCCACCCGTCCCTCACGCTGCGCACCGGCTTCGTGGAGGTGTCCAAGGCCCGCAGTGACTGGGCCCCGGACCCGAAGCGCCCCGTGCCCACCTTCGCCACCCCGCGCCGCGTCCCCCACGGCGTGACGCTCATCGGCCAGCTCTTCGACGAGGGCACCCTGGGCCGCGTGGGCATCGCCCTGGAGCGGGCCTCCGGCGTCGCCGGGGAGCGCCCGCCCGGCTTCTAGGCTCCAGAGCCCCGGGCTGATTATTTTGACAGTTCAGTCCAGAATCATTACGTAGAGGGCATGGCACGCACGAAGGAGTTCGACCGCGACGAGGCGGTGCGCCGGGCGATGCAGGTCTTCTGGGAGCAGGGCTACGAGGCCACCTCCACGGACGACCTGCTGCGCGCCATGGGCATTGGCCGGCAGAGCATGTACGACACCTTCGGGGACAAGCACGGCCTCTACCTGGAGGCCCTGCGCGCCTATCAGGCGGAGTACAGCGCCAACCTGATGGAGTGCCTGCGCGCCCACCCGTCGCCCCTGGGCGCCATCCGTGAGTTCCTCCTCTCCATCCCCAACGGCACCCAGAAGGCCCGTGCCAGGGGCTGTCTCTCCGTGAATGCCACTGCGGAGCTGGCGCACGCGGACGCGGAGGTCGCCACGCTGCTCAAGACCGGCGGCGCCGTGGGCCATGGCGCGCTGGAGCGCGTCGTGAAGGAGGCCCAGCGCAAGGGCGAACTCAGCCCGAAGCTGGACCCCCGCGTCGCCGCCAGCTTCCTCCTGTCCACCATCGGCGGGCTTCGCCTGAGCGCCAAGGCCGGCACCCCGCCTGAAGCCCTGCGTGACGTCGTGGACTTCACCCTCGCGGGCCTCAAGGCCCAGTAGCCCCCGGCTTCATCGCGCGGGAAGCACCGCGCGCCGTCTTCGCATGCCTGTATCTGGATTGGTCAGTCCAAATAAGCCGCTGGAAGGGAGCCACACCATGTCGATGGACCGCTACTACCTGCTGGGCCGTTCGGGGCTGCGCGTCAGCCCGCTGTCGCTGGGCACGATGACGTTCGGGAAGGAGGGGACGTACGGCGGCCCCTGGGGCTCCACGGAGGACGTGTCCCGGGCGCTGTTCAACCGCTACCTGGACGCGGGCGGCAACTTCGTGGACACCGCCGACCTCTACACGCACGGCACCAGCGAATCGCTCATCGGGAAGTTCCTGGAGGAGCGCGGCGACCGGGACCGCGTCGTGCTCACCACCAAGTACACGTACAACGCCACCCGCCCGGGGGACCCGAACGCAGGCGGCAACAGCCGCAAGAACATGCTGCGCGCGGTGGAGGCTTCCCTGAAGCGGCTGCGCACGGACTACATCGACCTGTACCTGCTGCACACCTGGGATCGGCTCACCCCGGCGGAGGAGGTGGTCCGCACGTTCGACGACCTCGTGCGAGCGGGGAAGATCCGCTACGCGGGCCTGTCCGACGTGCCGTCCTGGTACGCGGCCCGCGCGCAGACCTGGGCGGAGGCGCACGCGCTCACGCCGCTCATCAACCTCCAGCTCCAGTATTCGCTGGTGGAGCGCAGCCTGGAGCACGAGTACGTACCGCTGGCGCAGACGCTGGGCCTGGGCATCACCACCTGGAGCCCCCTGGGCAGTGGCCTGCTCTCCGGCAAGTACCGGCCGAGCGAAGCCGGCACCCAGGGCGATGGCCGCCTCACCTCCGCCGTGGGCGGCCAGCAGCTGGGCCTGTTCACGGAGCGCAACTGGCGCATCGTCGCCGCGCTGGAGCAGGTGGCGAAGGAGCTGGGCCGCGACATGTCCCAGGTGGCGCTCAACTGGGTGGCGACGCAGCCCGGAGTGGGGTCGGTCATCATCGGCGCCACGAATCCCAAGCAGCTGGACGGCAACCTCGCCGCGCTCGACTTCGCGATTCCCGCCGGGCTGCGCCGCCAACTGGACGAGGCCAGCGCTCCGCCCGTGCCGTTCCCCCACGGCATGTTCTCCAATCCCTATCAGCTCAACCTGCATGGCAACACCGCGGTGGGAGACAAGCCCGCCGGCTACACGCAGCCCGTGTTCACCGGGACGGCGCCCCGGGTCGGATAGGGCACATCCCGTCCCTCCGCCGGGGTGGGGGGAACGGGCCGCTTGCGACCCCGGGGCCGCTGGTCCCCGGGGTGGCACACCGGCACCTTCCACGCCTGTCAGACAGGGGAGGGTGTATGCGATTGGCCAGGCCGGGAGTGAAGCTGTGGTGGATGTTGGCGCTGCTGGTGGCGCCGGTGGCGAATGCCTTCACGGATGCGGACGCGGTGCGCGTGTTCACCTTCGCGCGCGCGCAGCTGTCGGACACCCTCCTGGAAATGCCCAGCGTGAACCGCTCGCCCAAGGCGTCCCTGTCCAACGGGACGTGGACCACTGTGGCCAACACGGACCGCATCGCGTGGACCCAGGGCTTCTTCCCCGGGAGCATGTGGTTCATGTTCCAGGTCGCCAACGAGCCCTACTGGCGCGACCGCGCGGACATGTGGACGCGCCCCCTGGAGGTCCAGAAGACCAACACGGAGACGCACGACCTGGGCTTCAAGATGTACAACAGCTACGGCAATGCCTGGCGGCTCACCGGCGACCCCTACTACCGCGACGTGCTGCTCACCTCCGCCGCGTCGCTGGCCACGCGCTACAACAGCACCGTCGGCATCATCAAGTGTTGTGATTGGAACCCGAACTGGAACATCCCGCTCGTCACGGACACGATGATGGACATCGAGTTGCTGCTCTGGGGCGCGCAGAACGGCGGCCCCGCGGTGTGGCGCACCATGGCGGTGAACCATGCGCTCCGCACGCTTCAGGACGCGGTGCGCCCCAATGGCAGCTCGTTCCACTACGTGGACTACAACAACAACGGCACCATCCGGTCGCGAGGCACCTTCCAGGGCTACTCCACCACCTCCACCTGGGCGCGCGGTCAGGCGTGGCTCATCTATGGCTACACGATGGTGTACCGCTACACGCAGGACGCGCGCTTCCTCACCGCCGCCCGCCGCGTGACGGACTACTACCTGGCGAACCTGCCCGCGGACCGCGTGCCCAACTGGGACTTCAACGCCCCCAGCCAGTCCAAGGACTCCTCCGCCGCGGCCGTCGTCGCGTCCGCGCTGCTGGAGTTGAGCACCCTGGAGACGGACGCGGGCCGGCGCACCACCTACCGCACCGCCGCGCTGGCCATGCTCGACTCGCTGGCGTCGCCCGCGTACCTCGCACAGGGCACCAACAGCCCGGGCCTGCTGCTGCACGGCGTGGGCAACTACCCGGCGGGCCAGGAGATCAACGTCAGCCTCATCTATGGTGACTACTACTTCCTGGAGGCGCTGCTGCGCTTCAACCCGCGCCCCAACTACCCCTGGTACTCCAAGCTGACCCTTCCGCGCGGCCAGCACCTGCTGGGCACGAACAACACGGGCGTCCGCATCGTGGAGTTCGACCTCACGCCGCTTCGGGACAACCTGGGCGGCGGGGTGGTGGGCTGGACGGACAGCTCCACGGAGGTCACCGCCTTCAGCCGGCTGAACATGGCGCTGCGCATGAGCGAGGACGGCATCTTCCAGGTGCGCAACGGCGCGGGCTACTCGTGGATCCGCCGCGTGCCGTACGTGCGCGGCCAGACCTACCACTTCCGCATGAACGTGGACCTGCTCGCGCAGCGCTACACTGTCTGGGTGACGCCGCCCGGCGCCGCGGAGCTGCTGCTCGCGGACCGCGTCGCGTTCCGCTCGGACGGGCCGCCCATCAACGACGTGGGGCGCGCCGCGGTCATCTCCACCGTGGAGGACAGCGACTTCCGCGTGAACAGCCACCGCGTCTACGCGCCCACCGCCAGCGTGGCCGCCGCGCTGGACGTTCCAGTCCCCCTGCCGGAAGCCCTATGGCGGGAGCTGGATACCCCCGAGCGCGTCTCCCGGGGCCCCGTCGTTCCGTCCGAGCGCTGACAGCGGGCGCCTGTCCGGTGGCCCGCCTGACGTCAGGGTGGGCCACCGCAGGTGCATGTGAGACGGAACGCGGTTAGATCCGGCGGGTGACGAACCTGGACCTCTTTCTCCCGGAACCCGCCCCACGCCCTGCCGCCGTCCCCTCGGGCCCTGGCCCGCTCGACCGGCTGCTGAAGGTGTCGCGCATCTACCTGGAGCCCGCCGTGACGGAGCACGCGCGCGGGCGGGAGATCCTGGCGCGCCATCCGGACGCGGAGCGGGTGGAGGTGGCCTCGCACCAGCGCATCCCCGGCCTCTTCGGCAACGAAGGCAACGTGGAGGCGTGGAACCGCATCAAGGGCAGCACCCTGGTGCTGGGCGTGAAGAAGACGCTGTCCTTCATCGCCAACGACCGCAGCTCGGACTTCATCGCGCCCTCCACGGCGAACGGCTGCGTGATGGCGTGCGCGTACTGCTACGTGCCGCGCAACAAGGGCTACGCGAACCCCGTGACGGTGTTCGTGAACATCGACCGTCTCCAGGAAGCCATCCGCAAGCACGCGCACAAGCGCGGGCCCAAGCTGGAGCCCAACACCGTGGACCCGCACGCGTGGGTCTACGACATCGGGTGCAACAGCGACTGCGCGGCGGACGCGGCCATCAGCGACAACGTGCGGGACCTGGTGCGGCTGTTCACCACGCTGCCCAACGCCAAGGCCAGCTTCGCCACCAAGCTGGTGAACCGCGAGCTGCTCACCTACGAGCCCAAGGGCAGGACGCGCATCCGCTTCAGCCTGATGCCGCACGCGCCAGCGAAGCTGCTGGACGTGCGCACCAGCCCCATCGCGGAGCGCATCGCCGCCATCGACGACTTCGTGGCCGCCGGCTACGAGGTGCACCTCAATTTCTCCCCCGTCATCCTCCACGAGGGCTGGCAGGACGCCTACGTGGAGTTGTTCCAGCAGGTGGACGCCGCCATCGGCGAGCGGGCGAAGAAGCAGCTCGCGTGCGAAATCATCTTCCTCACGCACAACGCGGGCCTGCACGAGGTGAACCTGGGCTGGCACCCGAAGGCGGAGGAGCTGCTCTGGCGGCCTGAAATCCAGGAGACGAAGATGTCCCAGGGCGGCGGCGTCAACGTGCGCTATCGCACCGGCTTCAAGGGCCGCCACGTGGCGGAGTTCAAGGCCCTGCTCGCGAAGCATCTGCCGTACTGCCGCGTGCGGTACGCCTTCTGACGAGGCCGCTGGAAGTTCATTCACAGGTCCGGCGCGGCAGTCACGGCTGGGGCGGATGCGTCCGAGACAATCAACGCATGCGCTCGCCTTCAACACAGGACGCGAAGGGCTGTCGGCGCTAACGAAGCAGTGGATCCCGCGGAGTAGGCAATGGAGGCTCGCAATCCGTCGACCCTGTGATGGAGGGTTCGTGAGGCGGCTCACCCTCTTTGTGCACCACGCGAGTGTGTCCTTCGGAGTCGGTGGATGGAGGCTCGGGCCGGTTGTCCGGAGCCGCGTCCGTCATGTCCCCTCCGATGCACTTCTCCCCGTGCTCGCAGGGAGCAAGCTCCGGGGCGGCTGAAGACAGTGGCGTCCCGCTGTCGTGGCCCCATGGGAGAACCTCCGCATGGGAGAGGAGTGCCCCCTTGAGCTCCGTGGTGTCGTCGGTGGCCTCGGCGGCTGGCGCGGGGAGGCCGGGACCACGCGCCTCAACGCAGGGGCGTGCCTTGAGCGCATCATCCTGCCCGGTGGCTGATGCGGAGTCGCCGATTTCATGCGTATCAACGCAAGGGTGTTTCTCCAACGCATCGTCCTGTCCGGCGGTGGCTGACGCGGGGACTCCGGGGCTACCCGTCTCAATGCAGTGCAATGCTTCGGGCGCAGGGGCCGACGCGGGGGCGTTGAGGTCGCACTCCTGAACGTGGTGGACCTCAGGGGATGCATGCTTCTGGGGCGCGCGGGCGAATTGGTCGAGCACCCGCTCATCACAGGCCTTCAGCAGTGCCGGCAGCTGATGCTGGAGTGCCTGCATGTCGCGCTCTTGCAGGGCATGCTGCGCGCAGATGGCCCATTCACGCAGCGACTCACCGCCCATGAAGGGCAGCAGCCGGGCCGAAATGCCCCGGAAGGCCCGCTGAAGCGATTGGATGAGGAGCAGGTGCCCGGGGCGTGCAACCGTCTGGGCCGCTTGCCGCAGCAACTCGAACTCCAACTGCGCGCACCGCTCCCCTGGATGCCAGCGGGCCTCGTCCCAGAGCTGGAAGCAGATGTCCTCCAGCGGCCCCATTTCCATGACGGAGGCATTCGCGCAGCAGTCGGCCAGGAGCTCCACCAGCACCTGGCGCTTGAGGCTGAAGAAGCCCTCCAGAAGCCGCCTGCACGCCTCGGAGCGCTCGTCATGCAGCGCCAGGCCCAGGTTCTCCAGCGTCAGCGATTCGTCCAGTGCCACCGCTCGCGCCTGGCGTCCGGGGCGCTGCACCACCAGGCCCCGCGCCGCCAGCCGCCGCAAGGCCTCACGCACCGTGCCCCGGCTCACCCCATACCAGCGAGCCATCATCCGCTCCGAGGCCAACCGCCCGTTCCTCGGCAGCCGCCCC
>NZ_RAVW01000103.1 GCF_003611585.1 Corallococcus exercitus
GGGTGACGGCCTGATACGGGTCGGTGGGCGGTGTCATCGGTCCTCGCTTCCGGGCACTCTCCTCCCGCGGCCGTGCCCGTGTGCTAGGAAATGGTTCGCCATGGACCGAACGATGAATGCAGGGCCGGACCTCACGACGCTGGCCGGAGCCGTGGGGGACGCCACGCGGATCCGGATGCTGGAATTGCTCATGGAGGGGCGCGCGCTCGTCGCCAAGGAGCTCGCGTTCGGCACGGGCGTCAGCCCCGCGACGGCGACCGCGCACCTCCAGCGGCTGGAGCAGGCCCGGCTGGTGCGCTCCACGAAGCAGGGTCGCAACAAGGTCTTCCGTTTGGCCACGCCCACCGTGGCGCGGATGGTGGAAGCGTTGATGACCGTGGCGGTCCGGGGACCCCGTGCGTCAGCGACCCCGGAACCCCTGCGGGCCGCGCGCTACTGCTACGACCACCTGGCGGGCAGGTTGGGCATGGGCATCACCGACGCGCTGCTTCGGGCCGGGCACCTGTCCCTCCGTCGCCGCGCCTTCGCGCTCACACCGAGCGGCGAGGCCTGGTTCCAGGACTTCGGCATCGACCTGGCGCCCGTGCGCGAGCAGCGGCGCCACTTCGCCCACCGATGCCTGGATTGGAGCGAGCGGCGCGACCACCTCGCGGGGGCGCTGGGCGCGGCGCTCGCCTCCCGGGTGTTCTCGCTGGGGTGGGTGGAGCGCCAGCCCGACTCCCGTGGCCTCATCGTCACGCCTGGAGGCCAGCGGGGGCTCAAGCGTCACTTCGGCGTGACGTAGGCGGCGGCGGAGGCGTCCGCGCGCTCCCTCGTGCGCTGGATGGCGACGGACACCGCCTCACCCACGATGCGGGCGAGGCCCTGGGCTTCCAGCGTCTTCAGCCCCGCCTCGGTGATGCCGCCCGGGGTCGCCACCTCCGCGATGAGGCGCGGGGTGGTGGCGTCGGGTTCGGCCAGCAGCTTCGCCGCGCCAATGAGCGTTCCCCTCGCGAGCGCCGCCGCCTCCGCCGCGTCCACCCCGTGCGCCATCGCGGCCTGGGCCAGCGCCTCCACGAACCGGAAGACATACGCGGGGCCCGTGCCGGACACGCCCGTGCACACCGTGAGTGCTTCCTCGGACATCCAAAGCGGCCGGCCTGTCGCCGCGAAGAGGGCCTCCGTGGTCCGCCGCGCGGTCTCCGTCACCCGCGTTCCGGGGGTCAGGGGCGTCACGCCCGCGCCCACGCGCACGGGCGTGTTGGGCATGGCGCGGAGGACGGAGACGCTGGAGGGCAGCGCGGCTTCCAGCTGCGCGAGCCGCACGTCCGCGGACAGCGACACCACGGTCTGCCCCGCCTCCAGGGCAGGGGCGATGAGCGCCATCAGCTCGCGCATCTGCGCCTGCCGGACCACCAGCAGGACCAGCGCCGCGCCGCGCACCGCCAGCGGGTTGTCCATGAGGACGTGCACGCCGTAGCGGGAGCGCAGCTCCTCGCCGCGCTCGGAGCGGCGGACGGTGACGCGGAGGTCGGACGGGCGCACGTGGCCGGAGCGCAGCAGCCCCTGGATGATGCCTTCGGCGAGCTTGCCGCCTCCAAGGAGAGCGACGGGTGCGGGAACGAGATGGGAGGCCATGGCCGGAGTCTACCCCTAGAGCTTCACGCCCACGGTGGTGCGAAGCTGCGTGTCCAGCGCCGGCACCGTCGCGGGCGGCGCGCTGTCGTACGTGAGGTTGAAGCCAATACCCACAGTGACACGGGGGTTGGGTGTCACCGCGAACAGCGTCTCGTTGAGCACGCGCAGGTCGGAGGGGCGGGTGACGCGCGGCTGGAAGTAGACCGTCTCCACGAGATTGATGTTCTCCATCAGCTTCACCCGGCCCAGCAGATAGCTGGACACGCGCGGATCCGTGTAGCGGTCTCCCGCGTCGACCTCGCCGTCCTTGCGCAGCCGCTCGTGTTCCAGCATCAGCGCCACGCCGAAGGTGAGCCCCGCGGCGTCCTCGTTGAACAGCACGAAGCGGGGACCCGCGCCCAGCAGGATCCGAAGCTGGAGCCGGCGGAACTCGTTGTACTCGTGCTGCGCGAAGACCTCGCCTGACATCAGGTCACTGAGACTTCGCCGGTAGCGCACGTGCTCCAGCACCTGGCTGACGATGCGCTCACCGCTGGCGAAGGAGTACTCGCCCCGGATGACGCCCAGCCAGACGTCGCGCTCGGAGCGCAGCTGTCCCACCAGCGAGCCCCGGATGGAGAACAGCTGCGTGCTGCCCGTGCGCCAGTCCCCGCCCAGCTCGATGGCCGCGGCCGGCCCCAGCTCCGCCTTCTCGTCGAAGAGCGCCTGCACGTTGACGATCTGTGCCGCCGCGCTGCTCGCGTGGAGCAGCACCCCCAGCACCACCCACCCACCTCGCTTCAGGAAACCCATGTGCCACCGCTGTGCCTGCTCGGGCGCTCCTGTTCAACCCCGTTGTGCGGTGCCTGCATGGGTCGGTCCAGCGCTTGACGACAGCGGAGGAGCGGAGCATGCCTGCGCCGTTTCCCAGGCCCTTCCCCTGTCCGGAGTCCGCCCATGCAGGTCCACATCATCGATGCCTTCACCCGCACCGCCGGTGCAGGAAACCGCGCGGGCGTGGTGCTCGACGCCTCGGCGCTGGATGTCCCCACGATGCAGCGGGCCGCCGCGGCCGTCAGCGCGTCGGAGACCGCCTTCCTCCTGTCCCGGCCCGGCGACGCCACGGTGCGCCTGCGCTACTTCACACCCGCGGATGAGATTCCCTTCTGCGGCCACGCCACGGTGGCCACCTTCCACCTGCTCGCGGAGAAGGGGCTGCTGAAGAGCCCGGGGACGTACACGCTGGAGTGCCCCGGTGGCACGTTCGGCATCGAGCTGGAGCCCCGGGGAACGCAAGGGACGCGTGTGTGGATCACCACGCCCCAGCCGCCCGTGCAGCCCAACCCCGTGGCGATGGAGGCGCTGATGGCCACCCTTGGCGGGACGGCCGCGCAGGTGGATCCGACGCTGCCGGTGATCCGCCAGGGCCACCGGCTGGTGGTGCCGCTCCGGCGGCTCGCGGACCTGGAGGCCCTGACGCCGCGAGGCGCCGCGATGAACGCGCTGCTGATGCCGCACGGCCTGCGCGGCGTCTACCTCTTCACCCGCGAAGCGAAGGAGGAGGGGAGCGTGGCCCAGGCGCGCTACTTCGTCCCGGGGTTCGGCATCCTGGAGGACCCCGTGACGGGCTCCGCCGCGGGACCGCTGGCGGCCTGGCTGGCCGAGCATGGGAGCCTCCGGCTGCCGGAGCAGGGCGGCTCGGTGGACGGCCGCATCGAGCAGGGCGACACGCTGGGCAAGCCGGGCCGCATCGACATCCAGGTGACCGGGCGGCCGGGCCACATCGAGCGCGCCCGCGTCGGCGGGGTGGCCCTCACCGTGATGGACGCCACGCTGCTCGCGTAGCGAGGCCGCCGCCAATGACACACAGCAGGGGGCGAGCCTCCTGCCCTTGATGGCCCCGCGCGCACGGCTAACTTGGTGTTGGGATACTTCCATCCCCGCTTGAGTCACCGGAGCAGTCCGGCGGCCGGGCGCCAGCCGGACTCCACCGGGGGAGGATGTCATGGCAACCACCAACAGGAACCCAGGGGCGCAGGGGAAGCCTTCCTCGCCCGCCGTCAAGAACGCCCAGGCCGACGCGCCGGGCGGCAGCTCGCAGGAATCGGAGCCCAGGACGGGCTCTGGCATTGCCCGCCGCGAAGCCTATGCGCCGGCCATCGTCCGGGAAGCCATGCCCATGAGCCCGTTCGGACTGCTGCGCCGGATGATGGAGGACATGGACCAGCTCTTCACCGGCTTCGGAGGCCGGGGCCTCGCCACCCGGAGCGGCGTGCTGGACGAAGGCCTCTGGTCGCCGCAGGTGGACGTGATGGTGCGGAACGGAAACCTCATCGTGAAGGCGGACCTGCCGGGCATGAAGCAGGAGGACATCCACGTCGAGCTGCTGAAGGACCTGCTCGTGATTGAAGGCGAGCGCAGCTTCGAGGTGGAGGAAGAAGAGGAGACCGAAGGGGTCTGGAGCCTGGAGCGCAGCACCGGTTCGTTCCGCCGCGCCATCCCGATTCCGGAGGACATCGACACGGAGACGGTGCAGGCGAACTTCGAGAACGGCGTGCTGGAAATCTCCCTGAAGCTTCCGGAGGAGGTGGTCCAGGGCAAGCGCATCGAGGTGAAGGGCGGCTCAAGCGAGAAGGCCCGGCTGAAGCCTGGGAAGCCCATCCACTGAAGCGACGGGCGCGCGGCTCAGTGCCTGTGTCGGTGGCCCTCGTCCTCGACGACGGCCGCCGCCACCTTCTCCGCCGAGCCGCGCAGCTCCTCCTCGGAGGGCGAGTGCCAGGACTCGAAGGCGAACAGCTTTCGCATCAGCTTGCCGGCCTGATAGCCCGGCCGCAGGTCGATGGCGTCGAACATCCACGACAGCGCCTCATCCGCGAAGGTGTACCAGGCCTCCTCACAGCCCGTGGCCTCCATGGTGAGGCTCATCGTGGTGACGATTCCATCCGCCAGCGCGAGCATCCGGATGTCATGGTCCCCGGGGGCGGAAGGCAGGTCCCGCTTCAGCGCCTCGAAGTGGGCGTCCAGCTTGAACAGCCATTCGCGCGACCGCTCCAGCGCGTCGATCATGAGCTGGATGTTGTATTCCACGTCCATGTTCGGCGTGGGCTTCTGCCGGAAGAAGCGATGACACCAGCAGTAGCCGCCAAAGCTCTCATTGCCCAGGTACAGGCCCGTCTCCGTGTACCAGGGCCCCAGGTTCTGGCCGAGCAGCCATTGGACGCGTTTGGCCATCGTGTCGTGCTGCTCGTCCGTGAGCTTGCGCGTCCCCGGGGGCACGAGCGGCGCCAGGTATTCACGCAGCAGGCGGATGATCTTCTCCGGCTCATATCCATCCAGGCTGTCGCGGATGAGCAGCCAGTGGCCCCGGGCTGACCGCGTCATACGACCCCCTCCGCCACCCGCGCCGCCGCGTCCCGGAGGGCTTCCGGAGGCGGCGCCAGCCAGGACTCGAAGACGAAGGCCGTGTCCAGCAGCTCCTCGGTTGCTTCCGACAAGGGCAGTCCCATCGCCTCGATGCACCAGCTCATGGCGTCCTGCGCGACCGTGTACCAGTTCTCCTCGCAGGACGTCGTCTCCGCCGTCAGGTCCACGGTCCGCACCAGCCCTTCCGCGAGCGCCTTCGCCCGGAGAGCCTTGTCGTCGGCCGCCAACTCAAGCTGACGGCGCGCGGACTGATACACGCCGTCCAGCGCGTACAGAAACGAACGCGTCCGCTCCAGCGCGTCGATCATGAGCTGGATGTTCTCATCCACGTCCATCGTGCGGTGCGGCGGGTTCTGGTTGAAGAACGAGTGACACCAGCAGAAGCCCCCCAGGACTTCGTTGCCCAGGGGCAGACCGCTCTGGGTGTACCAGGCCCCCAGTTCGTCCCGGAGCAGGTCCTGCACGACGTTCTTCGCCTGCTTGATCCGGCCCGGATGGATCGTGCCGACGCGCAAGGGAGCCAGGGCCTCCCTCAGCCGGGATGCCAGCGATTCCGGCGCAAAGGCATCCAGGCTGTCGCGGATGCGCCGCCACGTGAAAGCAGAAGCATCACTGCTCATTCAGGCACCTCATTGCGGCACGGGGCGTCCGGCCCCGCGATGCTCCGGGCCAGCAGCCTCGCCAGCCGCGTGTAGTTCACCGTGTCTCCCGGGCGCTTGGGCCACAGCACCACGGGCGCCAGCGGCGGGGTGGGCAGCCGGCCCCGGCGCAGCATGTATTCCAGCCACAGCCTCGCCGCACGGGCGTTGCCGTCCGGGAAGGGGTGGAAGAAACACAGGTCCAGGTACAACCGCGTGGCATGCGCCACCGGATGGCGTTCCTCGCGCGCGTCCGACTCCACCTTCTCGCGGAAGGCCGCCTCCAGCCCTGGCACCAGCGCGTAGCGGTGCGCGCCGCCCCACGCGAAGGCGTCCCCGGTGCGGAAGCCCGTGGGCCCGCCCAGCAGCTCCGACTGGACCTCCACCATCCGGGGGAAGGTCAGCGGCTCGCCCGCGTCCGCGAGCCGCCGCACCCGGGCCAGGGCCCGCTCGAAGCGCTCCGTCCGCGCCGGTCCTTGGGTTTCATGGGCCGGTGCGTCATGGCGGAGCAGGAAGTCCTCCTGGGCGCCCGTCTCCCGGAAGGGCTGCCTCGCCGCCGCCGCCAGGTCCGCCCGGAGCGCGGGCAGTGCCCAGTCCAGGGCGCGTGTGGCCTCCTGGTGGGGCGCGAGCTGCTCGGTGGAAGTGTGGACTTTCACTCGGGATCCGGGGCGAAACGGAGGGCGGAGAGCCCAGCACGGAGCGGTCCGGGTGACAAACACCCCGGGCGGCGGGCCTTCATGTGGGGCATGGAGTGGAGCCTGGGCGCACAATTGCGTAAACAAGCCGTTCTCGCAGGGAGAAGGCACTGAATGAAGACGTTCCTCGTGGTCAACCCGCGCAGCGCCAACGGGCAGACGGGGAAGCGCTGGGTGGAGATCTCCGCGCTGGTGGGCAAGGTGCTCGGTGAGTTCGGGCACGGCTTCACCAGCGGCGGCATGGATGCGGCGCGTCTGGCGCGGCAGGCCATCGACGACGGCTATGAGTGCATCGTCGCGGTGGGGGGTGACGGCACCCTCAACGAGGTCACCAACGGCTTCTTCCGCGACGGGCAGGTCATCAACCCCCAGGCCACGCTGGCCCTGCTGCCCCGGGGCACCGGTGGCGACTTCCGCCGCACCTTCGGGTGGGACCTGGAGCTGTCGTCCGCGCTGGAGCGGCTGCGCACGGAGAAGACGGAGCCCTTCGACGTGGGGCGGCTGGAGTTCATCGACAACGACGGCAACCCGGCCACGCGCTTCTTCGCCAACATCGCCTCGTTCGGCGTGAGCGCGGTGGTGGCCCGCGAGGTGAACCAGGGCAGCAAGGCGCTGGGCGGCAACCTGAGCTTCATGTGGGGCACCGTGAAGGGCCTCCTGAAGTACCAGGAGCGGCAGGTGCGCCTCACGGTGGATGGCGGCACGCCGGAGACGGTGAGCGTCACCGCGGTGGCGGTGGCCAACGGGCGCTACTTCGGCAGCGGCATGTTCGTCGCGCCCGACGCGGTGACGCACGACGGCCTCTTCGACGTCACCATCTGGTCCAACTACGGCCTGTCCGACTTCGTCCTCAAGTCCAAGGGCGTCTACAACGGCGACCACGTCACCTGGAAGGGCACGCGGCGGCTGCGCTGCCGCTCCATCCACGCGGAGTCGGAGGACGGCGACGTGTTCCTGGACGTGGACGGCGAGACGCCGGGCCGGCTGCCCTGCACCATGACGATGTTGCCCGGCGCCATCCGCCTCAAGGTCTAGCGCCGGAGCGGGGCCGGCGCGGCGCGTCCTCCACCGGCGCGCCCGCGCTGGCATGGGAAGCGGGCGTGGGGCGGTACCAGCTGGTCTGTCCAATCAGGTGCCGCGTGAAGCCGTCCTCCCCCAGGGGCGAGGCCTCCGCGGCGCCCAGCACCAGGTAGCCATCCGCGTGGAGCATCCGCCGCACGCGGGCGAGCACCGCGCGCCGCGTGGGCACGTCCCAGTAGATCATCACGTTGCGAAGGAAGACGAGGTCCACGGGCGCTTCCGGTGGGAAGTCGTCCATCAGGTTGAGCGGCCGGAGCTCCACGGGCCTGCGCACCTGTTCGTTCAGCCGCCACCCGTCGCGCTCCTGGTGGAAGTAGCGCTGGCGCAGCTCCGGCGTCAGGCCTCGGTGGATCTCCTGCGCGTCGTAGCGGGCCTCGCTGGCGCGCACGAGCGCGCGGGTGGAGAAGTCAGTGGCGAGGATGCGCACCGTCCATCCGGTGATCAGCAGCCCGGCCTCCGCCAGCGTCATCGCCACGCTGTAGGGCTCCTGGCCGTAGGCGCACGCCGCGCACCAGATGCGCAGTGTCCGCGTGCGGGAGCGCTTCGCCAGCAGGGCGGGCAGGACCGTGGAGCGCAGGGCGTCGAACACGGGCGCGTCGCGGAAGAAGGCCGTCTCGTGGTTGGCCAGCGCCTCCGCCAGCCGCTGGTGGAGCGGGCTGTTCTCCGGCAGTGAGCGCAGCCTCGCGACCAGGGCGGAGAGGTCCGGCAGCCGATCCTCGCGCATGAGGGACGTGAGCCGCGTCTCCACCAGCGCGTGCGTGTCGGGCTCCAGCACCAACCCGGAGCGGCGCAGCACGCGCTTGCGCAGGTAAGCGAAGTCGTCGGGATGCAGGGACATGCTCAGGTCCTCCGTCCGCGCGGATCCACGCGCCGCACCAGCTCCAGGGCCAGGGCGTCCAGGGGCACCACCGCATCCGCCAGCCCCGCCTGCTCCACCGCGCCCGGCATGCCGCCGATGACGCAGCTGGCCTGGTCCTGCACCACCACCTGACCGCCCGCCTCGCTCACCTTGCGGCAGCCGCGCAGCCCGTCCTGGCCCATTCCGGTGAGCACCACCGCCAGCACCCCCGCGCCGTACACCTCCGCCGCCGAGCGGAAGAGCAGGTCCACCGCCGGACGGCACGCGTTCTCCGGCGGCCCCTGGTGCGTGAGCAGCCGCACGCCCGTCGCGTCCCGGCACACGGCCAGGTGGAAGTCCCCGGGCGCGACCCACACCGAGCCGGCCTGTACGGACGCACCCGGCACGGCCTCGCGCACGGTGAGGGGGCTCACGCCCTGCAGCCGCTCCGCGAGCAGCCGCGTGAAGAGGGGCGGCATGTGCTGCACGATGAGCACCGGCACCGGCAGCTCCGCGGGCAGCGCGGACACCACGCGCACCAGCGCGCCCGGACCTCCGGTGGACGCGCCGATGACGATGGCCTCCACCCGCGCGGGCACCTGCGGTCGGGGCTGGGGCGCGCGCGTCACGGGGAACGGCACCATCGTGGCGGAAGGGGGGCGAAGGTTGAGCGCCTTGAGCTTGCGCACCAGTTCGTCCCGCACGGCCTCCACCGTGACGTTCATCCCGCCCGCGGACGTGGGCTTCGTCACGTAGTCGCGTGCTCCCAGCGCGAGCGCCTCCAGGGTCAGCATGCCGCCGCGTTCGGTGAGCGCGCTGAACATCACCACGGGCAGGTCCGGGTCGCGCTGGCGCAGGAGCTTCAGCGTCGCCAGCCCGTCCAGCTCCGGCATCTCCAGGTCCAGCAGCACCACGTCCGGCTGGAACTGCTCCACCTTCGCCAGCGCGATGCGCCCGTTGGGCGCGGTGGCGACGACCTCCAGGCCCGGGTCGGCGCCCAGGAGCAGCGACACCTGCCGCCGCACCACGGCCGCGTCGTCCACCACCAGGACCCGGATGGGATTCATTCGCACCCGCGTCACCGGACCGCGCGCGCGACCGGGCAGCGGCCCGCGGGGGCGCTCAAGGCCGCATCGCCATACACCTCGTGGCGCGGCCGGCTGACGAGGATGGCGCTCGCGCCCCAGTCCGTCACGCGGTGGAAGGCCTCGGACGCGACGAAGGCGTCGAAGCCCTCGCGGCTGTACCACTCGGAGACGATGAGGTAGCGCCCCGGTGCCCCCACGCTCGTGAACAACTCCGTGCGCGCGTGCGTCGGCAGCGTCCGCATCGCCTCCAGGACGAGCGCGAACTTCCGCTCGAAGGCCTCCGCCTTGCCCTCCCGCACTTCGTAGTTCATGCCGATGGTGACCACGCGTCACCTCCTTGTCTGTCTTTCACTCGAGCCAGACCCGGACGTGGCGGTCGCCCTCGTCCAGGAGGAACAGCTCCGACGGCCGCAGCCCCGCCGCGACCGCCGCCGAGCCGATGGCGACCGCATCCAGGCCCCGCGCTGTGAGCTTCCGAGGCAGGTCCTCCGGCAACAGGTCTTCCAGGTGCGCCGTCACGTCCGCGCGGAAGGTCAGCGCGACGCGCGTGTGTCCCCCTTCCGTCACGCGGACCTTCAGGTATCGCGCGGTGCCCTCCACCCGGGCCTCGGGCGGCGACGGAGGGGGCGGGAGCGACGGGGCGCGGGCCTCGTCCAGCAGCGGTCCCCACGCGATGGGCGTATCCAGCACGTCCAGGTGGCGCACCAGCCCGTGGAACGCGCGCAGGACGAACAGGAGCGACGCGGGTCCGGCCGCGCGGAAGTTCCAGCGGTGTGGCCCCAGCGCCTCGGTGAGCCGCTCTCCCAGCCGCCAGCTTCTCGCGTGGAAGGGACCTTCGAGGAGGAAGGGCTCCAGCAGCACGCGGCTCACGGCGGGCAGCGCCTCCGCCATGGGCTCCAGCAGCTCCGGCGTGAAGCCCAGCATCACCCACGCGGACAGCAGTTGCTCCGGGCGCGGCGTGGAGCTCGGGCACCGGAGGAGGGAGATCAACCGCCCCAGCCCCACGGCCAGCTCCGGCGGCAGCGGCTTCACGCAGCCGAAGTCGAGCACCCCCAGCACGGGCTTGCCGTCCGGTCCCCGGGACACGCGGTAGTTGCCCGGGTGCGGATCCGCGTGGAGCGCGCCCCAGGTGAAGCAGCCATGGAGGAACAGCCGGACCAGCGTGGTGGACAGCGCCCGGCGGTCCGCTTCGCTCCAGCGCCATCCATCCGCGAGCGAAGCGCCCTCCACCCAGCTCATCACCAGCAGGTCTTCACGGGTGAGCGCGTCCACCGGCACGGGGACGACGACGCCCGGCACGTCCGCCATGCGCGCGCCCGCGTCCCGCAGGGCCTGGGCCTCGTGGTGGTAGTCCAGCTCGCCCTGGAGCATCCGGGCCAGCTCGTGCCGGTAGGCGGACATGTCCAGCTTCCCGCGCCAGCCTCCCAGCGGCGCGGCCAGCCACCCCAGCGCGCGCAGATCATCCCGCACGGCCTCCGCGATGCCCGGGTGCCGCAGCTTCACCGCCACGGCACGCCCGTCGCGCAGCACGCCCCGGTGCACCTGACCCAGCGACGCGGCGATGCCCTCGCCCTCCAGCGACGTGAACACCTCCTGCCACGGGCGGCCCAGACGGCGGGAGATCACCGCCAGCGCGTCCTCCGGCGCGAGCGGGGAGGGCGCCTCCGCGAGCGAGCCGAACCCCGGCGCCTCCGCGCCCAGCTCGGCGAGCGTGAGCACCTGGCCCACCTTCTGGGGCAGTCCCCGCAGGCCCAGGAGCCGCTGGGTCAGCTCGCGCCGCGCGCGCTCCGCGTCCTGGGGACGGGACACCCGCCGCAGTCGCGTGGAGGCGCGGGCCACCCGGCCCAGCTCCCACCACCGCTTCAATCCGGTCCGCACGTGCCGTGGCTCCCAGGGCTTGCAGCCGCCCGCGCTACTTCGTTCGCGTCTGCTTGTCCGTGGTGTCCACCTGCACGACCAGCCGTTGCAGCGACTGCGCCATGTGGGCCAGCTCCACCGCCGAGCGCTGCGTGCTGCCCGCGCCCTCGGTGGTGCTGCGCGCGGCCTCCGCCACGGCGGCCATGTTCTCGGAGATCTGCTGGCTGCCCTTGGCGGCCTCGCCCACGTTGCGCAGGATCTCGCCCGCGGTCGCCGTCTGCTCCTCCACCGACGAGGCGATGGACGTCTGCAATTCGTTGATGCGGCCGATGGTGGCGCCAATCTCCAGGATGGCGTTGACCACCTCCTCGGTGTCGCCCTGGATGGTGCCGATCCTCTGGCCGATGTCCTCGGTGGCGCGGGCCGTCTCGCGCGCCAGCTCCTTCACCTCGTTGGCCACCACCGCGAAGCCCCGGCCCGCCTCGCCCGCGCGCGCCGCCTCGATGGTCGCGTTGAGCGCGAGCAGGTTGGTCTGCTGCGCGATGGAGGTGATGACCTTGATGACCTTGCCGATGTCCTGGCTGCTGGTCCCCAGCTTGCTGACGAGGCCGGATGTGGTGTCCGCCAGCTTCACTGCGGACGACGCCACCTTGGCGGCGGTGCTCGCGTTGCGCGCCACCTCGCGGATGTTCGCGTTGACCTCCTCCATGCCGGACGCGGCGCTCTGCACGTTGCGGCTGACCTGCTCGGCGCCGGCGGACACCTGGGTGGCCTGCGCCGCGGTCTCCTGCGCGTTGCTCACCATCTGCTGGCTGACGCTGGACAGCTCCTGCGACGACGCAGAGAGCGTCTGCGAGTGCTGCATCACCTCCTGGAAGATGCCGCGCAGCGTGCTGTCCAGGTCCTGCTCCCGCTGCTGCACGGCGAGCTTCTCCGTGACGAGCTCCCACGTCACCATGGGGCCCAGGTAGCGGCCCTGGCCGTCGTACACCGCCGTCACCAGCAGGTCCGCGACCTCTGGCCCGATGGGGATGTTCGCGCGCACCGGCAGGTTCTTGTCGTTGGACAGGATCGTCCGCTGGTACGCCGCGTCGCGATGGAAGATGTCGATGGTGGCCCCCAGCACCCGGTCCGCGGAGACAGGCAGGTGCTTCTCGATCCGCTGCAACAGCCGGCGCGACGCGGGGTTCAGGTAGACGATCTTCAGGTCCTTGTCGGCCGCCATCACGCAGGTGGGCGCGTTCTCCAGCATGGCCCGCAGGCGCGCCATCTCCGTGTCCACGCGCTGCTGATCCGTGATGTCCGTCCACGTCACCACGTAGCCGGTGAGCGCTCCGCCCCGGCCCTCGATGCCGTCGACGTGGACCTTGAGCAGGGTGGGGCCCGCCGCGAAGGTGGTCTCGTACGGCAGCCCCGAGGGCGTGCCCAGCCGGTCCTCCTCCAGCCGCAGCTGATGCTCGAAGTGGCCGAGGAAGTCGCTGCCCACCGCGTCCCCCGCGCCGTCGCTGATGCGCTCGATGGCCTCCGTGGCGGACGCGTTGATGAAGACGATGCCCAGGTCCGCGTCCAGAACGAACAGGTTGACCCGCGCCGCGTTGAGCAGCGTCTCGTTGAGGGCACCTGAGAGCGGCGTTGCCGCGCGGCGGCGGGAGGAGCGGGCCGCGGGCACGGATGCCACGGCGACCCGGCGTCCCTCCGTGCGAGGGGCACGCGCCGGAGCGCGCTTCGCGGCGGGCCGGGGGGCGGACCTCGGTGCGGGCCTGCTGACGACTTCCTCTTCAAGCGTGCCCACCGCCGACAGCAGCTCCCGGGCGACGGGGCCCGGCACGTCCAGCTCATCCAGCACGGTGGCCAGGTGTTCGGCGACGCGCTCGCAGTGGTGCGGCTTGAGCTCCATCCGCGCGTGCACCTCGCGCATCGACGGGCCGCGATAGACGGCCGGGCCGCCCAGGTGCTGGGTGAGGAACGCGACCATCTGGCGCTGCAACTGGACCAGGTCCGCGCGGCGGAAGAAGGGCTTGAGCAGCGCGTCCGTCATCACCCGCGCGTAGAGCTTCTGCACGGCGGCCGTCAGGGGGGCCTTGCCGCCCAGGCGCTGGAAGAGGGTGGTTTTCACGGCGGGCGCGGTAGGGCGGGCCATCAGCGGGACTCCTGGGGAAGCACGGGGAAGGAAGGGGAGGCGGAGGCGCTGGACGCGGGCGCGAGCCCGTCCACCACCGCGTCCGCGGACAACACGAGCAGCAGCCGGTCCGGCAGCGCATGGACCCCCAGGAGCATCGAGCGCAGGGGCCCGCGCAGGTTGTCCGGAAGCGCCGCCAGGTCCGACTGCGCGAAGGGGAGGATGTCGCCAATGGCATCCACGCGAAGGCTCACCGCGCCCTCGTCGCCACGCAGGATGACGTGGGGCGCGTCCGTGGGGGCGGTGCCGTCGGGCAGGTCCAGGCGGCGGCGCAGGTCGATGACGGGGACGATCTGCCCGCGCAGGTTGAGCAGCCCCGCAACCTCCGGAGGCGCGCCGGGCACTCGCGTGAGCGGGAGCGGGAGCAGGATCTCCTGCACGCGTTCGATGTCCAGGCCGAACAGGTGGTCGCCCACCTGGAACGAGCACAGCTGGCGGAAGCCGCTCATGGCGCACCGCCCGTCAGCAGCTCCGGGTGCACGGCGCGCACGGTGCCCTCCACGTCCAGGAACTCGGTGGCCCGGCTCTGCACCACCATGGAGCCCAGCACGCCCGGGCGGCGCGTCTCGCGCTGGAGCGAAATCTCCACCTCCGCGACGTCGAGGATGGCGTCCACCACCAGCCCCACGCGCGTGTCCGCGTGCGTGGCGACGACGACGGACAACGACTCGCCGAACGCGACCTGGAGCCCCTGCGTGAGCCGCTCCGTCGCGCCGGGCCTCGCCTCCAGCACGGAGGCCACGCGCACCAGCGGCAGCAGCTGGCCGTGATAGCGCGCCATCTCCATGCCCCCGCTCAGCCGCTCCACGTCCGACGCGGGCAGCTCCTCCAGCCGCGCCACGCGGGACAGCGGAATGGCCACGCGGCCCTCCGCGCCGGTGCGGCACAAGAGCACCCGCTCGCGCGCGTCCTCGGGACGGGGCACCTCCGCAGCGGCCTCCGGAACGACGACCTGGGCCTGCGCCTCCGCGACGGTGCCCACGCGGCGGCCCAGCCCCATGGCGTCCAGGATGAGCGCCACGCGCCCGTCGCCCAGCACCGTCGCGCCCGCGTAGCAGGCCAGCCCCTTCAGGTGCTTCCACAGCGGCTTGACGACGATCTCCTCCGTGTCGTGGATGGCGTCCACCCACAGCCCGAAGGTGCGCTCCCCGGCCTGCAAAACGACGACGGTGGCGCCCTCGTCCAGGTCCGGCGTCGCGGGCCCCACGCCCAGCTCGGAGGCCAGCACCACCAGCGGCAGCAGCTCTCCGCGCAGCCGCAAGACGCACGCGCCCTGGATGCGGGTGATGTCCCTGCGGGCCTGCGCCGGCTCCAGCCACACCACCTCCCGCAGGGAGGCCTGCGGCAGCGCGTAGCGGTCACCCCGGCACGTCACGAGCAGCGCCGGGATGATGGCCAGCGTGAGGGGAATCTTCAGGGTGAACGTCGTGCCCTGACCGGGCCGGCTGTGTACCTCCACGGTGCCGCCGATGCGCTCCACCTGCGTGCGCACCACGTCCATGCCCACGCCCCGGCCAGACAGCGACGTGACGCGCTCCGCGGTGCTGAAGCCCGGCATGAAGATGAGCATCAGCGCGTCCGCGTCCGGAAGCCGCGCCGCCTGGTCGGCCGTGAGCAGGCCGCGCTGCACCGCGACCTGCCGCACGCGCTGCACGTCGATGCCCGCGCCGTCGTCGGACATGCCCAGGTGCACGAGCCCGCCCTCGTGCGACGCGCTCAGCGTCAGGCACCCCACGGGCGGCTTGCCCGCCGCGTGGCGCTGCTCGGGCGTCTCCACGCCGTGGTCCACGGCGTTGCGCAACAGGTGGGTGAGCGGATCATGCAGCGCCTCCACCAGCGTCTTGTCCAGCTCCGTGTCCGCGCCCTGCAGCCGCAGCCGCACCTGCTTGCCGCACCCGTGCGCCAGCTCGCGCACGAGCCGGGGGAAGCGGTTCCACACCTGGCCCACCGGCTGGAGCCGCGTCTTCATCACCACCTGCTGCACCTGCGTGGTGACGACGTCCAGCCGCTGCGACGCGGTCATCAGGTCCGCGCCCGGCGTGGGCGAAGCGGCGCACTGGAGGATGCGGTTGCGCGCCAGCACCAGCTCGCCCATCAGGTTCATCAGCCGGTCCAGCAGCGCCACGTCCACGCGCAGCTTGGAGTCCACGCCGGTGGCGGCGCCGCGCCAGGGCAGGGCGCCCGGGGGCGTCAGGGGCTCCGCGATCTCCACGGGCGCGCTCGCCGCCGTCGCGCCGGAGATGCGCGCGAGCAGCGCGGAGTGGTCCACCGCGGGCTCCAGCCCCGTCGCCTCGATGTGCTCCAGCGCCGCGCGCGCCGCGTCCGCCAGCGCCAGCAGCGTGGACACGCGCTCGCGGTCCAGCACCAGGCGCCGGTCGCGCGCCAGGCCGAGCAGCTCCTCGGCGGCGTGCATCAGCGCCTCCAGGCGGGTGAAGCCCAGGAAGCCGCAGGTGCCCTTCACGGTGTGCAGGCTGCGGAACAGCTGCGCCAGCAGGGGCTGCGAGCCCGGCTGTGCCTCCAGCTCCAGCACCGTCGCCTCGATGCTCTGCACGTGCTCGCGGGACTCGACGAGGAACTCCCGCATCACGTCGTCCCAGCCCGGAGTTTCACTCACGGACAGGGCGCCCTTTGACGGAAGTCCACAAGGACTGTATGTCTTTGATGATACGGATTTGACTGGCGCTGCCCATGGGCAACGGCCCCCCCGACCCACCAGACTCCGGAGTCGAATCCCCAGCATGTCGCAAGGCGCCCTGCGCGAAAGCTGTCCCGGAGGGAAGGCGCCCTGGTCAGAAGAACAGGCGGAGCAGGTCGTACCGCGTCTCCGCTCCCAGCTTCCGCAGCAGGTTCGCCTGATGGAATTTTACGGTGCGCTCGGTAATCCCTAACACGGTGGAGATGTCGGTGGGCGAGCGGCCGAGCGCGAGATATCGCAACACATCGCCTTCGCGCTCCGACAGCCGCGCCGCGCTCGCCATGCGCCGCACCTTCGCCTCGAAGAGGCCGCTGAGCGTGGCGTCACCGATGGTGTGCACGCTGACGCGCGCGGTGCCGGCGCTCGTGGGCATGGCGGTGACGACCTCGTAGCCGTCGCCGTGTTCGGAGGCCTGCCGCACGATGGTGTGTGGCCAGGACGCGGGGGACGTCGCCGTCAGCGGACAGTCCAGGCAGGGCGCGTCGCGGTGGGCGAAGGCGCCGAAGCAGGACCGGCCCACCATCTCCTCCTGCTGCGCGTGCCCGGAGGTCCACACCGCCTTGAGCGTGCCGAACGACGACAGCTCGGTGGAGATCTCGTAGCTCAGGTCCTGGTGTGCTCCGGTGGCGCCGGACGGCCCGGCGCTGGCGGTGCGCTCCGGAACGGAGAGCGGCGGGGACGCGCGCGTGATGATGGCCACCAGCCGCAGCGGCGGCCGGCCCACGGCGGCCACGTCCAGTTCCACCGACAGCCGCTCGCCGTCGCGCGTGAGCACCTCCGTCTCCAGCCGGACCTCGGCGCTGGTGAAGATGGCCCGCAGCGCCCGGCCCACCTCGCGCCCGTGCTCGCGCGGCGTGCAGACCTCCGTCCAGCGGCGCCCCAGCAACTCCTCGCGGGGCCGGCCCAGCAGCGACGTGAAGGCGCCATTCGCCAGCTCGATGCGGCCGCGCCGGTCCATCACGACGATGGGCCGCGTGTCCCGCTCGGCGAGCAGCGAAGCCGTCAACGACCAGTCCATGATGCCCCCCAGCCGTTGCAACCACGGTCAAGCTTTACAACTGTAATGCCGGAATACTCGATTTGAGTATCTTACCGTGCTCCGACTGCGTTTGCATTTGGACACCCGGCCAATCACAGACTGTCCCGGCGGGAGGGAGACAGGCCGTGCGTGCCCGTCCGCCTGGAGGGCGTGCCGGAAACCTGGAACGTCGCCCCGATTCCAGGCAACCTGCTGCATCGGCTGGGCTCCGGGATTACTGCCTGGGTCCCACCTCGGTTTTCCGCCCTGGGAGAGGAGCTGACCGCATGAGCGCATCGCGACGACCCGCGCAGTTCGACCTCTTCACCGGCGCGGTGGAGGAGCCGCCCGTGTCCTCGCGGCGCCGGACCCAGCCGGTAGGGCCCGCGGAGCCGTCCGACAGTCTGCGCATGCTGGGCGAGCAGCTTCCCCGGGGCGTCTACCTGGGCACGTCGTCGTGGACCTTCCCGGGCTGGAACGGCCTCGTCTACGATCACGAGGCCAGCACGACCCAGCTGGCGCGCGAGGGCCTGGCCGCCTACGCGCACCACCCGGTGCTGCGCACGGTGGGCATCGACCGGACGTTCTACGCGCCCGTGCCGGCCACCACCTTCGCCGAGTACGCCCAGCAGGTGCCGGACGGCTTCCGCTTCCTGGTGAAGGCCCACGAGGCCTGCACGCTGGCGCGCTTCCCCGTGCACGAGCGCTACGGCGCGCACCGGGGGCAGGTGAACGACCGGTTCCTCCAGGCGGCCTACGCGGTGGACCACGTGGTGGCGCCGTTCCTGGAGGGGCTGGGCGACAAGGCCGGTCCGCTCGTCTTCCAGTTCCCGCCGCAGGACCCCGCGGCGCTGGGCGGCGCGGGCCGCTTCGTGGAGCGGCTGCACGCGTTCTTCTCCGCGCTGCCGAAGGGCCCGCTGTACGCGGTGGAGGTCCGCAACGAGGAGCTGCTCACGGAAGGCTTCGCGCAGGCGCTCGCGGACACGGGCGTGAGCCCGGTGCTGGCGGTGTGGGCCCACATGCCGCCCGTCGCGCGGCAGGCGAAGCTCACGCGCGCCTTCGAGGCCCGCGCGGTGGTGGTGCGCTGGATGCTGCCGCCGAACCTCGGCTACGAGGAGGCCTACGCCCGCTACGCGCCCTTCAACCGGCTGGTGGACGAGGACGTGGGCACCCGCGACGTGCTGGCCCGGGTGTGCATGGCGGCCGTGCGGCGCGAGCGTCCCGTCTTCGTGACCATCAACAACAAGGCGGAAGGCAGCGCGCCCCTGTCCGCCGTCCGGCTCGCGGAACGCGTCGTGTCACACAAGGAAGAGGGCGGCCAGCGAAGCGTCGCTCACGCAACATGACTTGCGCGCGAGCACGGCGCTTGCTTACGTGAAAGCCCATGAAGGCGATGACCCTGGCTGCCCTGCTGATGCAGATGACCTCCTCCGGCGGTGCCGGCTCGGAAGGCAAGCGGGCGGGCAACCACGTCGATGAGGCGAACACCCACCACGAGGGCGCGGTGAAGGAGGAGATCACCTCGCTCAAGGGGGAGATCACCAGCCTCAAGGAACAGTTCCGGCTCGCGCGCGAGCGCCAGCGTCTGGCGGCCGAGGAGAAGCAGCGCCAGGAGGAGGCCCGCTACGGTGTCACGCCGAAAGCCACCCCTGTCCCTGCCGCCGGAGGGTCCGGAGCCTCCGCCCACGCCCGATGAGCTGGGAGCAGTAGAAATTCCGGTCGATGGAAACCTCGACCTGCATCTCTTCCAGCCTCGCGAGGTGAAGGAACTCGTCACCGAGTACCTCTGGGCCTGCCGCCAGAAGGGCGTGCTGGACGTGCGCATCATCCACGGCAAGGGAACGGGCGCGCTCAGGCGCACCGTGCAGTCCCTGCTGCCCACGCTGCCGGAAGTGGAAGGCTTCCAGACCGCCTCCGAGGCGGACGGAGGCTGGGGCGCGACGTGGGTGCGGCTCAAGCCCCTCTAGAGGGGCCCGCGGCCGGAAGCATCAAGACAGCCAGAAGTACGCGGAGGCGATGAGGGTGCGCTTCTCCGTCACGCGCCCCTTGTTGGCCAGCTCCGCCAGCTGCCGGTCCTTGGAGGCGTAGCGCTTCTCCTCCTCATTGCGCAGCGACGCCAGCTTGCGGCGGTAGTCGCGCTCCAGGCGGTCCGAGTGCGCCCGCGCCTTCGCGCGCTCCGCGACGTCCTCGATGCCGGAGACGTCCTTGCGCGCGTCGAACCACGCCTGGCGCGCCGTCTCCACCACCTCGCGCGACTCCATCAGGCAGTCCTCGACGTAGCGGTCCGCGCGTTCCTTGGCCTTGTCCAGCTCCAACGCGTTGCGCCGTTCCGCGGCCCGAATCAGCTCATCCTTGGCGGTCATGAGCGACTGCTCTTGCATGAGCTGGACCGACACCGGCGCGGGCTGCCGCCGCTTCTCTTCCTTGGCGTCGAGCTTCGTGAAGTGGACACCGTCCGTCAGCGGCAGGGCCCGGAAGCCGCCGTCCCGGTCCTTCACCAGCACCAGGTGGACCAGCTTCTCCTCCGGCTTGAGGCCGGTGGTCTCGAACTTGTAGACGAACCACCAGCCCTCACTGCCGGCCAGCCGCGCCAGCCGTGAAGGCAGGCCCGCCGCGTCCAGCTGCAGGTAGCTGACGGTGTCCTGGGTGCGGTCGCGCACCGCGTAGGCGGCCTTGGCCACCTGGAGCCGTCCGGAGGTGCGGCTGCCCAGCACGGAGCCGGTGAGCGCCTTCGCCTCCTGCTGGCGCTTGGCCACCACCTCCTTGGCCGCGTCTCCCGCCACGCGCAGCCGGCGGCGCACGTCGCCGTCGAAGCGCTCCAGCACCACCGAGCGCATCGACGTCATGCGCTGGTTGATGCTGCCCTCCAGCTCCTCGCGCAGCTTGTCGAAGGCGGTGTTGATGTCCTTCGGGTCGCGGCAGGACTGGTAGATGTCCAGCACGCGCCGCTCGAAGTCGACGCCGCTCTCCAGCGCGCCCAGGATCTCATCCGACGCGCCGAACACGCCGTCGAAGAGGTTGAGCTTCTTCTCCAGCAGCTCGAACAGGCGCGCGTCCGCCGCGTTCTGCCGGTTGAGGAAGTTCACCACCAGCACGTCCCGCTGCTGGCCGTAGCGGTGGCACCGGCCGATGCGCTGCTCCACGCGCTGCGGGTTCCACGGCAGGTCGTAGTTCACCACCAGGTTGCAGAACTGGAGGTTGAGGCCCTCGGCGCCCGCTTCGGTGCAGATGAGGATCTGCGTCTTGTGGCGGAACTCCTCCACCAGCGCCCGGCGCTCCTCGGGCGTGCCGCCGGCATCGCCGGACAGGAGCGAAATCTTGTCCTTGTAACCGTGCTCCGACAGCAGGTTGAAGAGGTACTGCTGCGTGCGCTTGGACTCCGTGAAGATGAGCGCCTTCTCCGGCCAGGAGTGCGTGCGCATCACCGCGAAGGTGCGGTCCAGCGCGCGCTTGAGGGCCTCACCCTTGGCGTTGATGCGGATGGAGTCCGCGAGGTCCGCGTACTGGCGCAGCTCCCAGACCTCCTGCTCCAGCGTGCGGACCTGGGGCGCCTTGGCGGGGTCGTCGGACCACTCCTCGCCTTCCTCCACGAACTGCTTGGCTTCTTCCGGCTCGAAGAGCGACAGGGCCTGCTGGCCCAGCCGCGCGGCCGTCAGGCGCTTCTCCAGGTTCTCCGACAGCCGGCGCAGCGTGGGCGCGATGGCGAACGTGGAGGAGGCCAGGAGCTTGCGGTAGCACAGCGTCAGGAGCGTCTTCTTGCCCGGCTCGATGGCCGCGGCCTCCGAGCGCTGCAGGTACTCACTGACCTTCTCGTAGAGGTCGTGCTCCTGGGGAGACGGGTGGAAGTCCTCCACGATGCTGCGGCGGTTGGTGTAGCGGACGTATTCGCGCACCTGCCGGCGCAGCGTGCGCTGCACCACCGGGGCCAGCCGCTCCTTCAGTTCGCACGCGGCGGCCTCCGTCATGCCGCCGCCCTCGTCGGCGCGGTAGCGGCTGCGGAAGGCGTGCTCGGGGCCGAGGATCTGCTCGTCCAGCAGCGACATCAGGCCGAACAGCTCCATCAGGTCGTTCTGGAGCGGGGTGGCGGTGAGCAGCAGCTTGGGGCGGCCCGCCAGCGACGCGCGCAGCGCCTGGCCCGTCTTGTTGTTGGGGCGATGCGCGTTCCGAAGGCGGTGGGCCTCGTCGATGATGACCAGGTCCCAGGGAATCTCCGACACGAGCGCGGACTTGTTCGCCGCGAACGGGTGCGAGCAGATGACGGGGAAGGGCTGGTCGAAGCAGTTGTTGTGCTTCTTCACGTCGCGGCCGTCGACGAGGACGCTGTCCAGGTCGAACTTCTCGCGCAGCTCCGCGTTCCACTGGGCGCGCAGCACCGCCGGGGCCAGGATGAGGATGCGGTTCTTGCCCTCGGCCATGAGCTGGGCGACGACGAGGCCCGCCTCGATGGTCTTCCCCAGGCCCACCTCGTCCGCGAGCATGCAGCCGCCGCGCGACAGCGCGTCCAGCGCGAACATCGCCGCTTCGACCTGGTGGGGGTTGAGGTCCACCTTCGCTTCGGCCAGCGCGTTGGCCAGCCGCTGCTGCGTGTCACCGCTGCGCGCCAGCAGCTCCTCGGCGAGGAGCCGCTCGTGGAAGGGCGTCAGCCCCGCCGCCACCAGCTCCTCGGCGGCCTGGGCCGCGATGGCCGCGGCGTCCGCTTCCACTTCCAGCTTCAAACCCCTCGCTACCTCCGCCAAGTCCCGCCTCCCGTCCGGTTTGGAGCGTGCGCGCATGCGCGCGAACAGTTGAGGCGCGCCATTCTGGGCAGCGATCGGCATCTGTAAAGGGGGTCCTCCGCGAGGCCGAAAACTCGGCCTCCGCGCGATTGGCAAGCGTGGCGTTCGGCGAAACGCCACACGCGTGCGCGTGCGCCGGAATGTTCCAAAAGGCTTGACGAATGCGACAGGACTCCTCAGAGCCGCCCGCGCGCCTTCACGTCCAGGTACACGTTGAGTGCAGCGGCGCCGAAGCCGCGTGCCGGTGCGCGCACCACCAGCGCCCCCGCGTCGCGCAGCGTGGTGGCGGTGCGGCGGTACTCGGCCTCCATGCGGGCGGCGGCCTGGCGCGCGTAGGCGGAAGGGGCGTCGCCGGGCACGTCGGTGGCGGCGGCCTCCAGGTCCTCGTCCAGGAGCGACGCGACGACGGGCAGGTGCCGGGGGCGCAGGGCCAGCGTGCGCGTGAGGAGCGCGGCGGACGCGTCCGGATCCACCAGGTCCGTGAAGAGCACCACCAGCGCGCGGCGCGTCTGGCGGGCGAACGCGAAGTCGAACGCGCGGCCGTAGTCGCTCTCCTCCAGGCCGGCCTCCGCGCGGTAGAGGGACTCGGTGATGAGGCGCAGGTGCTCCGCGCCCTTGCGCGGCGGGAGGAAGGCGCGCACGTCGCTGGCGAACGCGAGCACGCCCACCACGTCCCCCGCGTCCAGGCTCACCCGCGCCAGCCGCAGCGCCGCGTCCACCGCGTGGTCCAGCTTCCTGCGCCCCTGCACCCGGCCCGCCATGTGACGGCCGCAGTCCAGGAGCAGCAGCACCGGCTGGTTGCGCTCCGGCTGCCACGTGCGCACCAGCGTGCGGCCATGGCGCGCGGAGGACTTCCAGTCGATGTGGCGGTAGTCGTCGCCGGGACGGTACTCGCGCAGCGATTCGAACTCGCGGCCCTCCACCGACTTGCGCAGGAGCGTGCGCGCGGACACGGCCTCCGACGCGCGCGCCAGCGTCAGCGCCTCACGCGAAAGGGCGCTCAGGTCCGGATACACCTTCACGTCGCGGGCCGCGGGCAGCTTCACCTGCCGCGAGCACAGGCCCAGGGGGCCCATGAGCCGCAGGTTCACGTCGCCGAAGCGCGCGTCGCCGCGAGCAGGGGGACGCACGCGGTACGTCAGCCGCGTGGACGCGCCCCCCGCCTCCAGCGTGAAGGGCTGCCGGTGGCCGTGGCTCTCCACGTCCAGGGGCGGCTCGTCGCGAAGCTCGCCGCGCACGGGCAGGTCCGTGCGCGACCGCAGCTCCCAGCGCACGGTGTTGTCCACGCCGGAGGAGAGGATGGGCTCCACCTCGCGGCGCGCCTCGAGGTCGCGGGCGTGCGGCGCGCGCATGAAGTCCACGGCGCATAGGAGCAGGACGGCCACGTCCATCGCGAGCGCCAGCCACCCGAAGGCGGGGCTCGCCACCGCGAGCGCGGCGGGCACGAGCGCCCCGGCGAACAGCGCCACGGCGAGGCCGCTGGGGACGGGACGCCCGAGGCTCACCGGGGCACTCGCACCCGTTCGAGCATCTGCTTGAGCACGTCGTCCGCGGTGACGCCCTCCACCTCCGCCTCGGCCTTGAGGAGGAGGCGGTGGTTGAGGACGCTGGGGGTGACGGCCTTCACGTCGTCCGGGGTGACGAAGTCGGTGCCCCGCAGTGCCGCCGCCGCCTTGGCCGCCGCGAGCAGGGCCTGCGCGGCGCGGGGGCTCGCGCCCAGCCGCACGCGGGGGTGGGCGCGGGTGTCGCGCACGAGCTGCACGACGTACTGGAGGATGGAGTCGTCGCACGCGACGCGGGCCGCGCGGTCCTGCAGCTCCGTCAGCGTGGCTGCGTCCAGCACGCGGGACACGGCGGGCGGGCGGCCCTCGCGCTGGTGGAAGGCGCGGAGCAGCGCCGTCTCGGAGTCCCCGTCCGGGTAGCCCACGCGCACGCGCATGAGGAAGCGATCCAGCTGGGCCTCGGGGAGGGGATAGGTGCCCTCGAGCTCCAGCGGGTTCTGCGTGGCGACGACGAAGAAGTGCGGGGGCAGCGCGTGCGTGACGCCGTCGATGGTGACCTGCCGCTCCTCCATGGCCTCCAGGAGCGCGGCCTGCGTCTTGGGCGGCGTGCGGTTGATCTCATCCGCGACCAGGACCTCCGTGAACACGGGGCCCTTCATCAGGCGGAAGGTCTGCGACTGCGGCTGGAAGACGTTGGTGCCCAGGATGTCCGCGGGCATCAGGTCCGGCGTGAACTGCACGCGGGAGAAGGACAGGCCCAGCGCCCCCGCCATGCTGCGCGCGGTGAGCGTCTTGGCGACGCCGGGCACGCCCTCCAGCAGCACGTGGCCGCGCGCGAGGAAGGCCGTCACCAGGTCGGCCAGCACGCGGGGCTGGCCCACGACGGCCGAGCCCAGCGCGTCGAGGAGGCGGGAGAGGGGCGTGGCGTCGGACATGGTGGCCGGCGACGGTAGCCCGCCTCCCGTCCGGCGAGGCAGCGAAATCCTCGGGGCCTAGTCCTGCTGGCGCTTGAGCCCCATCAGGCCGCCCAGCACCGCGATGACGCCGCCGAGGATGCCCAGGAAGCAGCCGATGCTCGGCGACGAGTTCATCATCTCAGAGTTGCCGAGCGGCGACGGCACGAGGGTGGTGTCCGAGGAGAGCTTCAGGAACACCAGCGACCACACGAGGGTCACCACGCTGCAGAACATCTGCGCGGCCCACGGCAGCATGGGGTTCACCCAGGTCATCACCTGACGCGCGCGCAGGCCCACGAAGACCATGGTCGCGATGGCGAAGAGGAAGGAGATGAACCCCAGGCTGATGAGGCCCAGGAAGTCGCCGTCCGCCGCCGTCTCCTTCCACGGGATGAAGCAGGAGAGCACCACCAGCGTCGCGCCCCAGAACGCGATGCGGTCGCCGCCCTCCAGCTCGCGCAGGAACGAGCGCGCGTCGTCCAGCAGGACCTCCGGATCATCGATGGGGGAGCGGGGGGACTCCAGCTCGCGCGCCTCGCGGGACCAGGGGTCCGCCACCGCGTCGCCGGCGTCGTCCGCTTCCTCGACGGGGGCCGGGGCGCGGCGGGCGGCCGGAGCGCGTGCGGGAGCAGCCCTGGCGGCGCCGCTGCCCGCGCGCGACGGAGCACGCTGGGCCTTCTCCCGGGCGATGTCCTCCATGC
>NZ_RAVW01000104.1 GCF_003611585.1 Corallococcus exercitus
GCGCATGTCTCGTGGGCTCGGAGCTGTGTATAAGAGACAGCCCAGCGGGGGCGCTGAAGGGGGAGGGCTCCGTCCTGCTCCGCTACGGGCTGGCGGTGACGAGCGTCGTGGTGGGCTTCCTCCTCCAGCAGGCGCTGTGGCCCTTCATGGCCAACGCCCCGTTCCTCGCCTTCTTCGCGGCGGTGATGTTCGCCAGCTGGCGCGGAGGCTGGGGACCGGGGCTGCTGACCACCGGGCTGTCGCTGCTCACGGTGCACTACTTCTTCCTGAAGCCCCTGGGCACCTGGCACATGGCGCCCAGCAACCTGGTCGCGCTGGGCTTCTTCCTGGCGCTGTCGCTGTTCGTGACGGCCCTCAACGTGCGCTTGCGCCGGGCCAACGCGGAGCGCGCGGACCTGCTGGAGCGCGAGCGCACGGCCCGCGCCGCCGCCGAGTACGAACGCGCGCGGCTGCGGGAGCTGTTCATGCTCGCGCCCGCGCACCTGGTCATCTTCCGCGGCCCCCAGCACGTCTTCGAGCTGTCCAACCCCCTCAACACCGCGATGCTGGGCAACCCGGAGCGGCTGCTGGGCCTGCCCGCGCGCGAGGTGGGCCCGAAGGAGGAGGCCGAGCGCGTGGGACAGATGCTCGACCGCGTCTACACGACGGGTGAGCCCTTCATGGGCCGGGAGGTGCCCCTCAAGCTGCCGCAGCCGGACGGCTCCATCCGCGAGTACATCTTCGACGTCACGTACACGCCCACGCGCGACGTCCGGGGGCAGGTGGACGGCGTCGCCGGCTTCGCCTTCGACGTGACGGACCTGGTGCGCGCCCGTGCGCGGGCGGAGCGGCTGGCGCGCGAGCTGTCGCACAACGAGGAGCACCTGCGCCTCCTGGCGGGGGCCAGCTCCTTCCTGGCCACGTCGCTGGACCCCAAGGCCACGCTGAGCAACGTGGTGCGCCTGGCGGTCCCCACCATGGCGGACTGGTGCATCGTCGACATGGCGATGGGGGACGGCAGCTTCCAGCGGCTGGAGGTGGCGCAGGCGCCCGGCGAGCCCGCGGAGTTCCGCGAGCAGCTGTGGGCCCCGGCCCCCTACGAGGCCATCGCGCCCGCGCTGGGAGGCGCCATGCCGCTGCTGCTCCGGGGCCAGCCCTTCTTCATCGAGGAGGTCACCGAGGAGGGCCTCCAGCAGCTGACGAGCGACCCCGGGCGGCTGGAGGTGTTCCGCAAGATGCGCCTGCGCTCCATCGCGCTGGTGCCCATGGTGGCCCGGGAGCGGCCGCTGGGCCTCCTCAGCTTCGGCACCACCTGGCGGTCCGGCCGCGGCTACACGGCCGCGGACCTTCCCTTCCTCCAGGAGCTGGCCAACCGCGCCGCGCTGTCCATGGAGAACGCGCGGCTGTACCACGAGGCGCGGGAAGCGGTGCGCCTGCGCGACGAGTTCCTCTCCATCGCGAGCCACGAGCTGAAGACGCCGCTCACGCCGCTCAACCTCAAGCTCCAGGCGCTGCGGCGCGAGCTGGACCGCACCCCGGGCCCGGTGCGGCGCGAGCTGGTGGAGAACTACCTGGACGTCGGCTCGCGGCAGTTGAAGAAGCTGGCGGAGCTGGTGAACGACCTGCTGGACGTGTCGCGCATCGAGGCCGGGCGGATGTCCCTGGAGCCCACGCGCGTGGACCTGGTGGAGCTGGTGCGCGACGTGGTGGCCTCCTACGAGGGCCCCGCCGCGCGCTCCGGCTCCAAGCTCCAGCTGGAGTGCGCGGACGCGGTGACGATGGGCCTGTGGGACCGGCCGCGCCTGGAGCAGGTGGTGGTGAACCTGGTGGACAACGCCATCAAGTACGGCCAGGGGCGGCCCATCCTCGTCCGCCTGGAGACGCGCGAAGGCAAGGCGGTGCTGACGGTGCGGGACCAGGGCATCGGCATCGCGGAGGACGCGCTGCCACGCCTCTTCGGCCGCTTCGAGCGCGCGGTGAGCGGGCGGAACTACGGCGGCCTGGGGCTGGGCCTCTACATCACCCGCACGCTGGTGCAGGCCATGGGTGGCACGGTGCGCGTGGAGAGCCACCTGGGCCAGGGCTCTGTCTTCACCGTGGAGCTGCCGGTCCAGGCACCCCCAGCGGCCGTCTGATCAGGAAGCAGCGCGAGCACGAGGCAGCTGCGCGTGGGGCTCCCACGGGCCGCTGGAACCCAGGCAGTGGCGGCAGGTGGCCAGCGGTGTGTCGCGCTCCAGGTAGGCCAGCAGGCGTGTGAGCAGGTCGGGGTCATCGAGCGGCACGCCGTCGTGTTCCGCGAGCGCGGGCAGGTGCGGGTGCTCCGCGGCGAGGACGGTGGCGACGTGGGGCGGCCGGGTGCAGGTGTAGAAGCGGCCCCGGTGGACCAGGTGGCAGCGCTGCTTGAGCCAGCACTGCGCGAAGACGTCCCGCACCTCCGCGTCGGACGCGAGCGGCGCGTCCGGGGTGATGCGCTGGAAGCGGTCGATGGCCTTCACCGTGAGGTGGACGCCGTGCTGGTCGCAGCGCTCGGTGATGCGCGCGATGGAGCGCTCCGGAAGGGGCGCGGACGTGTAGAACGACAGCGTCATCCGGTCGAGCCGTTCGTAAACGGCGTCCGGAGCGCTCTGGGCGAGGAAGCCGTTGGTGGTGACGGACACCTGCTCCGTGAGCCCGGAGGCGCGCACCACGTCCAGCACCGCGGGCAGGTCCGGGTGGAGGAAGGGCTCACCGCCGGTGAGCTTGAAGACGTTGGGCTTGAGCACGCGGGAGAGCCGGCGAAGGTCGTCGCCCAATGCCTGGGGAGACACGGCCCACGCGGGCAGGTGCGGCGACAGCGGGCAGCACTGCGCGCAGCGCAGGTTGCAGTGCGTGGTGACGTGCGTCTCCAGGGACCAGGTGAGGACGCGGCTGTCGTGAAGCTCGTAGCGCACGGCGCGGGAGTCTAGCGGCTCGGCCGGGCTTCACAGAACGCCAGCACCTGGGTGAACGGCCACTCGGCCAGGGTGCCGAAGAGCTTGTGCCCGGTGAGCTTCGCCTTGGAGAGCGCGGGGCTGCTCAGGCCGCAGAGGAAGCGGGCCGCCTGCCTCGGGTGCCCCAGCGCATCCGGATGCTTCGCGACGAGCGTCTGGAACGTGGCCGCGTCCAGCTGTTCGCGCAGGTCCGGCCGGGGGTGCGGCGGCGGCAGCACGCGCGCCACGCCCGTGCGGCAGTACGTGCAGTGGCCGCAGGGGGCTTCGCGCTGCTCGCCGAAGTGGGCCACCAATGCGTTGCTCTGGCAGCCGTCGTGTGTAACGAGCCGGAGCACGTCGCGGACCCGTGACACCTCCTGGACCTCACGCTTCTGGAAGCGCTCCTGCAACAGGGCCACGAGCGCGTTGACGTCCTCGTGCTCGCGCAGCCGCGTGTAGCGCTGGCGCGGTTCGGCCACCTGCACCTCGGCGTAGCCCTGCTCCTGGAAATAGTCGAGCGCCTTCACCACCCGGTCTCGCGGCTGCTCCAACGCCTTCGCGACCTCGGCGACGTCGAACGTGTACCAGGTGCGGCCCTTCTTCGCGTGCGCGAACAGGTCCTTCACGAAGCGCGCGCGCTCCCCCTGGAACTTCGCGATGAGCGCGTCCACCGTTCCCGCCGGCTGCACCTTGTAGCCCGCGTAGAACGGCGTGCCCTGGCGCAGCACGCCCTCCAGCTCCAGGTACGTCAGCGCCGTGCGCAGCACCAGGGGCCGCAGGTCATGACGGTTGCCCAGCGCGTACATGTCCAGGTGCAACTCCGGCCCCGAGGACAGCAGGTCCTTCACCAGCGCACTCAGCGCCTCCGGCAGCGGGGTGTCCCCGAGCGCGAAGTTCTCCAGCGTGGGCACGTCGTCCGGGCACGCGAGCAGCTCCACCACGGAGGGCTTGCCGTCACGACCCGCGCGGCCAATTTCCTGGCTGTAGCTCTCCAGGCCCTTGGGCAGGTTGTAGTGATACACGGCGCGCACGTCCGCCTTGTCGATGCCCATTCCGAACGCGATGGTCGCCACGACGATGCCCTTCGCGGAGTGGGTCCACGCCTCCTGCACCCGCTCGCGCTCCTCGGATTCGAGGCCCGCGTGGTAGGCGCTCGCGGGCAGGCCCTCCGCGCTCAGGAGCGCCGCCACGCGCTCCGCGGTCTTCTGCAGCGTCACGTAGACGATGGTGGAGCCGGGCGGGCGCGACTTGAGCCGCTCCACCAGCAGGGCGTCGCGCACCTCCGGGCCGGTGGGCGTGGTCTCCAGCGTGAGGTTGTTCCGGTAGAAGCCGGTGACGACCGCTTGCGACTCCGGGATGCCGAAGCCCTCGCAGATGTCATGCACCACCTGCGGTGTGGCGGTGGCGGTGAGGGCCAGGATGCGCTCGGCCTGGAGCGTGCGGGCCGCCTGCGCGAGCTTGAGGTAGTCCGGCCGGAAGTTGTGGCCCCACTCGGAGACGCAGTGCGCTTCGTCCACCGCGAAGAGGGAGATTTGAAGCTCGCTCAGCAGCCCCATGAAGCGCTCGTTGTTGAAGCGCTCCGGGGCCACGTAGAGGAGCTTGAGGGTCCCGTCGCGCAGGGACTCCGTCACCTCGCGCGACTCCTCCAAGGACAGCGAGGAGTCCAGCCGCGCGGCGCGGATGCCCCGGCGCTCCAGCGCGTCGATCTGATCCTTCATCAACGCGATGAGCGGTGACACCACCACCGTGAGCCCGTCGAAGAGCAGCGCGGGGAGCTGGTAGCACAGCGACTTGCCGCCGCCCGTGGGGAACACCGCGAGCGCGGAGCCCCGCGGCTTCAACAGCGCCGAGAGGACCTCCCGCTGTCCCGGCCGGAAGGCCTCCAATCCAAAGCGCTCCCGCAAAACGACATCCACCGCGTCCGCCTGCATGTCCCGCCCTTCCCTGTTCGCGTGAAGCGAAGCGTCTCCCCTGGAGGATATCCCACCGTCTCCGAGCTTCCCCCTGATGCGGCGGGAGACAGCCCCTATGATGTCGCCCGCATGCCGACCCGGCCTCCCAGAGCGTCATCCCAGGGAAGGACTCCCACGCGTGGCCTGGCTCCCCGGGCGGTGAGCGACCTGCTGTTCCATGCCCGCGCGGCCAACGCGGGGCTGTGGCCGGAGGCGGAGCCCATCCACGTGGCGCTGCCGCGAGTCCTCCGTGAAGCGGTGGCACGGGATGAAGAAGGGCTCGCGGCGCGGCTGCTGGCCGCCTGGTCCGACACCGTGCGGGCGCATGTCGAAGCGGGCACGCACGAGGTGAGCCTGAGCGGCGGAGTGGACAGCGCGGCCCTGTGCGCGATGGCCGCACGGCATGCTCCGGGGAAGGTGCGCGCGTGGACGATGGACGTGCACTTCGCGGACGCGGTGGAGCGGAGCAACGCGCGGCGGATGGCGAAGGTGACGGGCGCGGAGCTGGTGGACGTGCTCATCCCGGAAGCGGTGCTCCCGGACCTGTTCGAACACGCGGTCCTCGCCAACCAGACCGTCATTCTCAACGCCCGCGCCGTGGCGAGCTACGTGTTCTATCTGGAGGCCGGCCGGCAGGGCGCGGGCCCCGTCCTCCTGAGCGGCGCGGGAGCGGACGAAGTGCTCCAGGGCACCCCAGGCGCGCTCGCCGCCGCGAAGGCGCGTGTAGATGAAGACCGCTCGCTCGCCATGCGAGCCCTGGGATTCGAAGCCATGGCGCTTGTGGACAACTTGCGGGCGCCGTTCCGGGGCGACTCGCACGATCATGAAGCGTCGCTGGGGGCTGTGGACAACTCGGGGAGGCATCTGGACGGGGCTCCGCGTGGCGATCAGGATTCAAAGCCATCCACGGGGCGTGCTCCCTCTGGAAATGACGGCTCCGATCAAGCCGTGGGACGCCGTGAAGACTCCACCCCTGTGGACAACTTGAGGACTGTTTCCGAGGGCGTGAACAGCGATCACGCCTCACGAGCCCCCCCTGTGGACAACCTGGGGACCGTGCTCGCCTCGCTGCCCGCGCCGTGGGATCTGCCAGCGGAGGATGCGCTCCCCTCCGAGGAGCTGCGCTACGCGAAGTGGGTGCTGTCCGAGCTCATCCTCCCGCCCGAGCTGCGAGGCGCCCGGGCCCACGGGCTCACGGTCCGCACGCCATACCTGGATGAAGGCTTCGCGCGGGTGGCCCTGGCCCTGCCGGAGTCCGTGCTGATGCGGGACGGGTTCGGCAAGTGGCTGTTCCGGCACGCGGTGCGGTCCCTGGTGCCGGAGGAGGTCCGCCTCGCGCGCAAGACGCCTCGGTACGGGCACACCGCGCTCTCCAGTCCGGTGCGGGCGCGCTGGCTGGAGCTGTATCGCGCGTGGCTCTCTCCCGCGCGTCTGGATTCCCTCCAGGTCATCAACACGCAAGCGATGCTGGGATTGCTGGAGCGCTACTTCCGCCTGCCGCCCGACGACGCTCAGGCCGGACCGATGGATCGGTTGTTGATGCGGCTCGTGTCCCTGGCCATGCTCCAGGCCCACGCCGAGGCGCACCCCTGAATGTCCCGAGTCCTCATCGCCACCTCGCCCGAGAAGGGCCACCTCAACCCGATGGTCGGCGTGGCCCAATGGCTGCGCCGCCTGGGGCACACCGTCGGCTGGCTGTGCATTCCCGAACCCGCGCCGCAGCTGGAGTCCCTGGGCGTGGAGGTGCTGCGCCTGCCGCATGCCGAAGCCGCGCCGCCGGGCATCGAGACGGGAGGCGAAGCGCTGGCGAAGCTGGTGCTCGATGACGTGGCGCTGGGGAAGTGGATCCGTGGCCTGTTGCTGGATGCGGCCCCCGCGCTCCTGGAGCCCGTGCGCGAGGTGGTGCGCGCCTTCCGTCCCGATGTGATGGCCTTGGACGGGATGCAGTACGCGGCGGTGCTCGCGGCGCACACGGAGGGCATCCCATGGGCGGGCGTGTCCTCCGCGCTGACGCTGCTGGAGCCACGGCCTGAGATTCCCCTGCTGCGCAACGTGCGAGCCCTCAAGGACGACCGTCAGGCCCTGTTCCGCCGCCACGGCTTCGACGCGCGCTTCCGCACCTGCGAGTGCCTGTCGCCCCGGCTCAACGTCATCTTCGCCACCGAGGCCTTCCTGGGCCCGGACGCGGGAGTGCCCCCGGACACGCTGCTCGTGGGCCCCTCCATTCCGCCCGAGCCCCGAGGCGACGAGGTGCCCTTCCCCTGGGAGCGCCTGGGCGACAAGCCGGTGCTGTACGTATCCTTCGGCAGTCAGATCTCCTATCAGCCGGAGCTGTTCCGCCTCATCGCGGAGGCCGCGAAGCCGTTCAACGTGACGCTGGTGTTGTGCGCGGGCGAGCTGGCGGACACGGACTTCCCGAGCACGCTGCCCGGTGAGGTGGTGGCGGTGCGCTACACGCCGCAGCGGCAGTTGCTGGAGCGAGCGGCGGCGTTCATCTCCCACGGCGGTGCGAACTCCGTGATGGAGGCGATGACGGCGGGCGTGCCGATGCTGCTGTTGCCCGTGTGCAACGACCAGCCCGTGCAGGCGCACTTCCTGGAGAAGGCCGGAGCGGGGCTCGCGAGAGACCCGCGGACCCTCACGGTGGAGTCATGCCGGGAGGCCATCGCGAAGCTGCTCGAACCGAAGTCATCCCTGCGTGACCGCGTGGCGGAGATCTCCCGCTCCTATCGTTCGCACGACGGCGCGAGGACCGCCGCCGAACGCATCGCCGGGCTGGTGGCGTGAGGCCCTGGTCCGCCGCACGCTCGCACCCGGGGGGAGCACGTCCGCTCTCCGCCCGATACGGACGGGTGATTCCGTGACCGCATTCCCCTGGAGTCCTCGCCGGCACCACCCCGAGGGCGTCACACCGCTGGAAGTGTGGAACCTGCCCGTGTTCGGGCGTGAGCTGTGGGAGCTGCTGGGCTCGCCGTGGGTGGAGGACGACCGGCGCGCGGGAGTACCCGGAGCCACGCTCGCGGCGCGCGTGATGCCGCCGCTGGCGGAGGCGCTCTTCTTGCTGGTGAAGCAGCACGCGCCGGACGCGGCCTACCTGAGCGGAGGGCTGGCGGAGCTGGACGGTTTTCCCGCCGCGTTGAGGGACGCCACGGCGTCGCTGGGCTGTCCGGTGCACATCGCGTTGTCACCGCGCTTCGCCCCCGTGCGCGCGGGGCTGCGCATGCTGGAAGCCACGGGCGCGCGAAGTCCGCTCTGCGTGGACGTGGGCCAGACGAGCATCAAGGTCGCGCGTCACGGCGCCACGCGCGTCTTCGAGCGGGACCTCTCCACCCTGCCCCCGCTGTTCATCGGTCAGCCACGTCCCGCGGACGGCCATCACCTCCGGGACACGGTGGCGTTCATCGCGGGAGCGCTGCGGACGTTCCTCGCGGAGGACGCCCGCGTGCCGCCGGACGCGCTGTGTCTGGCATTGCCGTGCCCGCTGGATGAGCACCTGATGCCCGGAGGCTGCACCTACGGCTTCGAAGGCACGGCCTCCCTGGTCCCGGACATCCTCACCCACGCGGGCCTGCCGGACACGGGAGGACCGGTGCTCGTGCTCAACGACGCGGAGCTGGCGGCCGAATCCGCGCGGAGGGCGCCCCAGGTGAAGGGACACCGCGTGCTGTGCCTGTCCCTGGGCTTCGGTCCGGGCGGCGCCCTGCTCGACAGGGGCTGAGCCTGGTAACCTGGTCGTGGACCCGTGCCCACGCCCTCCGACAACGACCAGGCCATCCGGCTGGCGGCCTTCAATGCCTTGCAGGCGCTGGTGGACCTGTATGGCGAAGTCCTTTCCTGGGACCGCATCGCGGAAGGCTTCCAGCTCCACGGAGAACAACACCTCTTCGCCAACCGGACGCGCGGCATCTTCTGGCCCCGGCAGATGCAGGAGACCGCGCTCTCCATCAAGACCACCGTGCCGCGCGGCTCACGGGTGGCGCGGTACGACGATGACAACGTGGCCTCGGACGGGGCCTTCCTCTACAAGTTCCAGGGAACGGACATCGAGGGCCGCGACAACCGCCGGCTCATGCGCGCGCAGCAGCTGGACGCACCGCTCATCTACTTCTACGGCATCGAGCCCGGCTTCTACCGGCCGCTGTGGCCCGTCTACATCTCCGACGTGGACCTCGCTTCGCACTCCTTCCACGTCATGGTGTCCGAGCCCGAAACGGTGAAGCAGCCCTTCGTGGCGGACGCGAAGCTGCTCCCCCTGGAGCGGCGCTACACCACGGTGCAGGCCAAGAAGCGGCTGCATCAAGCCGCCTTCCGCCAGCACGTCCTGCGCGCCTACGACTACCGCTGTGCCGTCTGCGCCTTCCCGCGCACGGAGCTGCTGGACGGAGCCCACATCCTCCCCGACCGGGATGAGCGAGGGCACGCCGTGGTCTCCAATGGCCTGGCCCTGTGCCGGCTCCACCACGGTGCCTTCGACACGAACCTGATGGGCTTCCGTCCCGACGGCGTCATCGAACTGGCGCCGAGCCTGCTCGCGACCCGGGACGGCCCGACGCTGGAGCACGCGCTGAAGGGCTTCGTCGGCAAGACCCTCCAGACGCCTCGCGCGCGGGAGCTGCGTCCCAACACGGAGTATCTCGAAGAGCGTTACGAGCGCTTCCGCAAGGTGGGCTGAAGCCGCCTGCCCGAAGCAGCAGGGTCCTGACCGGATGGAGAGGCTTCCTGCCCGAACGGGTAGGTCGCCGTCCTGCCCGGTCCGCCGATGTGGCGCGATTTCGAGCCCTTTAGTTTCAGGCTCGAAAGGAACACACCATGTCCACCGACGCCCTCCAGTCCCTCTCGCAGTCCATCTCCACCGTCGTCGAGCGCATCGCTCCCTCCCTCGTCCGCGTCGAGGCCCGCCGTCGCCGGGGCGCGAGCGGCGTCGTCTGGGATGCCGACGGTCACATCCTCACCACCAGCCACGCCGTCGAACACGAGGGCTCCATCCAGGTGGGCCTCGCGGACGGCCGCTCGGTGTCCGCCGAGCTCGTCGGCCGCGACCCGAGCACCGACCTCGCGCTCCTCAAGGCCGATGTCACCGGACTTACCGCGCTCGCGCCCGCGCCGCTCGATGACGTGAAGGTGGGCAACGTGGTGCTGGCCATCGGCCGGCCGGGCCGCACCGCTCGCGCCACGTGGGGCATCGTCAGCGCGTTCGGCGGGGACTGGCGCACGCACGCGGGCGGCCAGGTGGACCGCTACCTGGAGACCGACGCGGACCTGCCTCCGGGCTTCTCCGGCGGCGCGCTGGTGGACGCGCAGGGCCGCTTCCTGGGCATCCCCACGGCGGCCTTCTCGCGCACCGCCGCGGTCATCCTCCCCGGCGGCACGCTGACGCGCGTGGCGAACTCGCTGCGCGAGCACGGCGGCATCCGCCGCGGCTACCTGGGCGTGGGCGCCTACCCGGTGCGCCTGCCGCGTGAAATCGATGGCACGAAGGCAGGCCTCATCCTGCTCTCCGTGGATCCGGACGGCCCCGCGCAGAAGGCCGGGCTGCTCTTGGGCGACGTGCTGGTGAGCCTGGGCGGCCAGTCGCTGCACGGCGTGGAGGACCTGCTGGGCTACCTGGGCGACGAGAAGGTGGGCGCGTCCATCCAGGCGAAGGTGTTGCGCGCGGGTGAGCTGCGCGAGGTGCCCATCACCGTGGGCAAGCGTTCTTGAAAGGAGCCGGCCATGAAACTGTTGCAGCAGCTGTCGGATGACCTGGAAGGACTCGTCGCCGGCGCGGCCCCGGCGGTGGTCGGCGTGGAGCACGCACGAGGCCACGGCACCGGCCTGTTCCTCACGCCGGACGGCTACGTGCTCACCAACCGGCACGTGGTGATGCGCACGCCCAAGCGCCTCACCGTGCAGCTCCACAACGGCGAGGAGCGCCGGGCCACGCTGGTGGGCGCGGATGCTCCCACCGACCTCGCCGTGGTGCGCGCGGAGGGAGAGGACTTCCCCACGCTGCCGCTCGCGGATCCGGAGACGGTGCGCGTGGGGCAGCTGGTGATGGCCATTGGCAATCCCTTCCGCCTGGAGCAGTCGGTGTCGCTGGGCGTGGTGAGCGCCATCAACCGCTCCATCACGCTGCCTGACGGCGTCATCCTGGAGGGGATGCTCCAGACGGACGCGGCCATCAACCCGGGCAACTCCGGCGGGCCGCTGCTGGACACGCGAGGGCGCGTGGTGGGGCTCAACACGCTGGTGCTGCCCTTCGCGCAGGGCATCGGCTTCGCGGTGAGCGCCACGACGGCGGCCTGGGTCGCCAGCCTGCTCATCCAGCGCGGCCGGGTGGACCGGAAGTTCCTGGGCATCGCCGCCACGGCGGTGAACCTGGAGCCCGCGCTCGCGAAGGACACCGGCCAGCCGCGCGCGGTCCGCGTGCTGAAGGTGCAGGAGGGCACGCCCGCGGATGACGCCGGGCTCCAGCCGGACGACCTGCTGCTCGGCATCAACAGCCGGCCAGTCTCCAGCGTGGACGACCTCCAGCGGCTGATGGCGCTCGCCGCAGAGGAGGAGGTGCACCTGGACGTGCTCCGCAAGGGACGCCGCAAGGACGTCTCCGCCCGGGCCCGCTCCCGCCGTGAGCCGGTGGCGGCCTGAGCCCTCCGGGGAGGCTCACGGCCACGTCAGCATCAGGCCTACGCCATCCGACGCGGGCACCAGACGGGCCGTGAGCTCGCCGTTCAGCTTCGCGTTGAGGAACGTCAGCACGCCGTCGAACACGAGCAGGAACGCGCCCTGCACGAGCACGCTCTTGCCCCAGCCCCTCAAGCGCTCCGAGTCCTTGCGCAGCCCGCGCTCCCACAGGAGCCCTCCGAAGGCGATGTAGCCCACGTCCAGGCCCGCGTTGAGGAGCAGCACCTTCTCCATCCGCTGCCCCTCGGCCAGGCTGCGCGCCAGGTCCCACGAGGCCGGATCCGCGGTCGCCTGTCCGTGATACCCGAGCCCCGCGATGACGAGGTTCACCACGTTCCAGGCCGCGTTCGCCTGGAAGAAGGCCCGCGTCTCGCCCTCGCTCGCGAAGTGCCCCGCGACGCCCGTGCCGATGTTCAGCACCGCCCAGCCGAACAGGATGCCCATGGCGGTCTGGTTCACGCGCACCGCTTCCGCGTTGTGCTCCGCGAGCCACGCCTTCGCATCCGGCGAAGGCGCCTCCTGCGCCACCCCTGGCATCGCGAAGAACAACAACACCAAGACGCAGCAGGAACGCACGAGGCGGGTGGGGGCCATGGCGGCACTCTAAGCCCCCAGACCTCCCTGCTGGACACCTCCCGCCCGGCGCGATTGTCCAAACCTGTCCGACTGTCGGACAGGTTCGTGCGGCACCGCGCTACCGGTCGCCGTCGTCGCTGAGCGGCGGCGCCTCTCTCGCCGGCTCCGTGCCTTTCTGCGCGCCGTAGCCGCCAATGCCCTTCTGGAGGATGCGGTCCTCGCCCACGTCCTCGTCCGTCACGTCCCCCCGCTCGGTGCCGGGACGCTGGTGTCTGGCTTCCCGCTCCAGTTCCTCCGCGCTTTGTGTGTCCGTGCGCTCGGGCCCTTTCACCGGCGGCCCCTTGTTGCTGGCCATGGTCGCGTCTCCTCTCTGGATGTCCTGCCCTCCAGGACAAGGTCCGGCGCGCCTCCGCCCCCGACAAGGTCACGCCGCCCACCGAGCCCTCAGGGGCACGGCATGCCGTCGCGGGTCGGGCTAGCATCACCCGTCCGCACTTTCCTGGAGCCTCCCGCCATGACCGACCCGGCGCCCCACGCCCGTCCCCCGCAGGACGCCGTCCCCGCGGGGTGTCCCTTCACGGCCGGCGGGAAGCAGCCCGGCTGCCATGTGCCCGGCCCCGTCTACCGCAAGCCCTTCTGGCGAGCGCGCCTGCCCGAGGTGCGCCGGGAGATCGCCTCCCTGGACGCACGGCGCGACTGCCAGCGCATCGTGCACCTGCTGACCAACTACGAGTTCCCCTTCGACATCGTGCGGTCCACGGAGATCGCCCTCTTCCACACCTACGGCAGCCGTTCCGTCTCCCGCCTGCTGGACCGCACGGGTGAGTTCCACAAGCGCGGCCAGAAGCGCTACGACGACACGCGGCTGCTCATCGCGCGGTTCATGCAGTGCGGCTGGGACGTGGAGGCCGGACGCCAGTCGCTGGAGCAGATGAATCACATCCACTCCTTCTTCCGCATCCCGAACGAGGACTTCCTCTTCGTGCTGTGGACGTTCATCGACTTCCCCATCCAGTGGGTGGAGGAGTACGGCTGGCGCCCCTTCACCGCGCACGAGCGCGAGGCCTGGTTCCATTACTGGTGTGAAATCGGCCGCCGCATGGGCCTGAAGGACATCCCGGAGGACAAGGCCGCCTACGACGCCTTCATCCGCGACTACGAGGCCCGCGAGTTCGTCCCCGACGCAGCCAGCCACCGCGTGGCGCAGTCCACCGTGGACATCCTCGCCGGCTGGGTGCCGCGTCCGCTGCGCCCGCTGGTCTCCCCCATCAGCCTCAGCTTGGTGCCCCCGCGCCTGCTGCCCGCCATCCAGTTCGAGTCCCCACCCGCCTGGGTCGGCGGCCTGGTCCGGGGCGCCCTCAAGCTGCGAAAGCACGTCAAACGCCACGTCTCGCTGGAGCGCTATCCCTCCACCCTGGAGACCACGCGCAACCGCACCTACCCGGGCAACACCTACCGCATCGAAGGCCTGGGCCCGGACTACGCCCACCGCGACGCGGAATGAAACCGCGTGAGCCAGGCACAGAGGGTGGCCACGGCTTCATCCAGCGTCTGACGTGGCCCCCAGAACATCGGGGCTATCGCCTCGAAGGCGGCCTGGATGGCCTCAGCGCCTTCACCCTCCGGGAGGAGGTGCCGCGCGTCACCGGCAGGGAGCGCAGCAATCTGCTTCCGCCGGATCATCTCCACGGCCAGCGCACGAACGTCGGGGTAGTCAGCAAGGGGCGGTAGCGCATCCTCGGCGGCGATGATCCGTGCCACGTCCTCGTAGTGACGCACGAAGGTGGCAGGCTCCAGCCGATCCTTCTGGAGCCGCCGCTGTATGGCATCCACCTTCTCCAACAGCGTGACCAGGGGATGAACACACCGCACGGCCCTGGGGCGGTTGTCCTTGAAGTCGTCCAGCTGCCGCTGGGACTCAAGTTCCTCGTGGACGAACGAGGTCATGTCACGCAGGACAAAGGGCGTCACCCGCGCATGGCCGACCTCCAGGAGGACGAAGGGGCGCAGGATTCCGGCCAGGCTTCCCAGATGCTGCGCGGGATACAGGATGCGCACGTTGGCGGATCGCCAGTATCGATCCGCCCCATCGACATCGAGCTCCACCCGCGCTCCAGGAACCTGGATGCATTCAGCCAGGGCCTCGAAGTACGCCCGGCGGGCGTTCGTCACTCCTGTTCCGGTGCGGCTCCAATCCGTTACCCGGGGAAGGTCGACCGTCCCCGCCTCCAGCTTGAGGTCCAGGTCTTCCGAGAACCGCTGGATGAGCGAGAAGCCCTTCGATAGCGACGTGCCGCCCTTGAACCACACCTCGAAGCCCAGGTCATGCAGGGCCCACAACGTGTGGGTGACCCAGTAGTCCTTCTCGGTGAGGCCCAGGGACAACCGCCGCTTGTCCGCGACGATTCGCAGCAACTGATCAAACTCAGGATCGTCGTGGACGAAGTTCATGCAGGGCAGCGCGGATCGCGTCGTGAATCAACGCACGCGTGCTCTGCCTACCAAACCGGTCAGACATCTCCCCCAGCCGCTTGGAGTTGAACGCACTTCGCCCCAGCGCGCGCGTCAATGCATGCGCCAGCTTCTCCGGTGAGACACCGGCACTCCCGGCATTCTCGAAGAGATCCACCACGAACCATTCCGGCGTCGGGGGCTGTGGGAAGGCGACACGCCGCAGCTCGAAGGTCCTGCCCCCCAACTCGAAGCGACCCGAGCGCTTCGTGTTGTAGACGAGCACCGAAGCGAAGACCGCGGTGGACCCCAGGCCGAGCGCGTTCCATCGCTCAGGGCCAGTGAAGACAAAGGGGCTGCCATCCAGGAACGCCTTCATGATGGCTTCATCGGACGGGGCCACCACGCCGAAGCGTCCCCGCTTCGGACAGGCGTAGAGCCCATGTGCCAGTGGCACCAGCACGCCTTCGCCCACCAATCGCCGGGCCAGCCGGGGAGCATTCGCCCCCCACGTAGCCAGTTCCTTCGTCCGATAGACGCGGCCCGGCTCAAGTACGGGATGGACGGCGGCAGGCATGGTGGTACGAAATTTCCCGAAAAATAAAGACAACGTCAACATTGACACCGCGAACCCGAATGAAGAAGGCCCGCGTCCCTTCACAGGGACACGGGCCTTGGAACCTCACGACGTGAAGCCGCTCAGCTCTTGTACTTCACGGAGCAGCCGTAGGGCTCGGAGGTCGCGGTCGGGACCTGCTTGCCGTTGAGGAGCGCGTCCACCGCCGTCTGCACGTAGTTCACCTTCGTGGCGTTCTTGCCGCGCGGGTCGTCGTCGATGGCGCCCGCGTAGCGGACCACACCCTGACCGTCGATGACGTACATGTGCGGCGTCGTCTTCGCCGCGTAGCTCTTGCCCACCGTGCCGTCCGTGTCGAGCAGCACCGGCTGGCTGAGACCCTCCTTCTTCTTCCACTCCGCGGCGCTCTTCGCGTCGTGCGTGGAGGACGAGTCCACCGTCAGCCACACCACCTTCTTCGCGTCGAAGCCCTTCTGCGTGTTCTGCATCGTCTTGGCCTCGTAGTGCCGCTTCACGAACGGGCACTCCGGGTTCGTCCACTCGAGCACCACCACCTTGCCCTTGTACTCGGACAGAGAGTGGGCCTTGCCCGCCTCGTCCTTCAGCGTGAACGCCGGAGCGGGCTTGCCCACCTCCGCGGTGTCAGCGGCGAAAACAGGGGCGGACACGAACGCCGCGGTGAGAGCGAGTGCCTTGAAGACCTGCTTCATGACGGAACCTCCAGTGAATTGAACGCTGCGCACGAACGAACAACACAACCCCGACTTCACTCCCGGCTCAAGGCCGGGCACACACCACCGAGCCACCCTTCAACGGCGACCCACACTCCGCCGCGCGCTGCACCGCCTGGATGACGCTGTCCGCGGTGAGCAGCTCGTTGAGCACCTCCGGCTTGTCCGGCGCGCCCGGGCTCAGCACCAGGTACATGGGCACACCCGCGCGGCCATGCTCCGCCAGCTTCGTGGTGATGCGCGCGTCCCGCCGCGTCCAGTCCGCCACGAAGAAGGCCACGTTGTGCTTCAGGAACGCCTGCCGCACGTCGTCGCGCGACAGCACGGTGCGCTCGTTGAACTTGCACGTGAGGCACCAGTCCGCCGTGAAGTCCACGAACACCGGCTGACCCGCCGCCAGCGCCGCCGTCACCGCCGCCTCGTCCCACGGCTGCGAACCGCCATGCGACGACGCCACCGCGCCGCGCGTCTCCAGCGACGCCTGCGCCTCCTCGAAGCGCAGTGCCACCGCGCCCGCGCCCACCAGCACGAGCACCGCCAGCGCCACCGTCACGCCCCGGCGCCCGCCCTCCAGCCCCTGCGACTGGCCGTACAGCCACGTGCCCAGGCCCACCGCGATGAGGAACGCGAGCAGCCGCGCCATGCCGTCCACACCCGCCAGCCCGCCCATCACCCACACCAGCCACACCGTGGTGCCCAGGAGCGCGAAGCCCAGGAACTGCTTGCCGCGCTCCATCCACATGCCCGGCTTGGGCAGCCGCTTCGCCAGCCCCGGCACCAGCACCAGCAGGCAGAAGGGCAGCGCCAGCCCCAGCCCCAGCGCCACGAACACCGCCACCACCGTGGCCGCGCCCGCCGCGAAGGCGAAGCCCACCGCCGTGCCCAGCAGCGGCGCCGAGCACGGCGTCGCGAGCACCACCGCGAGCACGCCCTCGCCCGCGCTGCGCATGAGGCCGTGGCTCTGGTCCACCTTGCCCGCCAGCGCCGTGCCGTCCGTGCCCAGCGTGTAGACGCCGAAGAGGTTGAGCGCGAACGCCACCACCACCGCGCTCACGCCCGCGACGAACAGCGGCTCCTGGAACTGGAAGCCCCAGCCCACGCTGTTGCCACCCGCGCGCACCGCCAGCACCGCGCCCGCCAGCAGCAGCATCGTCGCCAGGATGCCGCCCGCGTACGCCGCCGCGTGCGGCGCGACCTTGCCCTTCTCCTCCGCCACCATCCGCGTGAAGCCGTACGCCTTGATGGCCAGCACCGGGAACACGCACGGCATCAGGTTGAGCAGCGCGCCGCCCAGGAACGCGAACAGGAGCGCGAGCCCCAGCCCCATGGGCGCCTCGGCCGCCACCGGCGCCGCCGCCACCGCGGGCTGCACCTTGCCCAGCGCGTCCTTCACCGACGGCACCTTGAAGGGGTCGTGGCCCGCCACCGGAGGCGTAGCCCCGGCCGCAGCCACCACCGGCGCGAGCGCCGTGTCCACGTCCACCGCCGTGAAGCCCGTGGCCTTCGTGCCCAGGCGCAGCGCGCCCGTCAGCCGGGGCTCGCTCTTGGGCACCACCGACGACGCCTGGCCCTCCAGCGCGAACGTGCCCGGCCCCTTCCGCTTCAGCGTCACGGTGTCCACGCCCGCGATGCGGCCGGGCACGAAGAAGTCATCCTCCACGTTGCCCGCGAAGGGCTTGCCGTCCGCCGTCGTCACGCTGAGCGTGCCGGTGAACGGCTTGCCCGCCGTCAGAGACGTGACATCCAGCGCCAGGGCCACGCGCGGCGCGCCTTCCGCCCCCACGGGCGCCGGCACCTGGGCCTGCGCGGCGTCGAACCGCGGCGCGAACTCCGCGTCCGTCACCGTCTCCGGCCCCACCGGCACCGTGCGAGACAGCACCAGCTGCGCGGGGATGCAGTGCACCTTGCACGCGAGCGCGTCCACCGCCGCGGACACCGTCAGCGTGCCGTTGGCCTTCTCCGACACGTGCGCGGGCGCGAACAGCAGCACCTCGTCGTGGTAGCCGTGCGTGGTGATGAAGCCGTCCGGCGTGCGGAACGTGCTGGGGAAGGGCCAGCGCAAATCGCCCACCGTGATGCCCGGCGCGTCCCACGACACGTCCGTGGCCAGGCCGGAGTCCCCCGGGTTCTTCCAGTAGACGTGCCACTCGGGGTCCAGCTTGAGGCGCACGCCCACGCGGAAGTCGCCGCCCGCCTTCACCTGCGTGGCGTCCAGGAGCAGCGCGCCCTCCAGGCGCGGGTCGCCCTCGTCCGGCGCGGTGCTGCCCACGGCGGTGGACGGCAGCGCGCCCTGGGCCATCGTCGCCAGGAGCAACGCGCCCACCGCGCCCAGCCCACCGAGCCGGCTTCCAGACCTCTTGCTCCACGGATGCGTCATGCGACTCCCGTTAATCCACCTGGAAACGCCGTGCTACCTGGGATGCGTCCCTACAGGGTGCACTCAACCTTCCGGGCAGCCGGGCATTCCGCACGCCCGCACGCCCGGCGTCAGGGACCCACCCGGGTCCCGCGCCCTTCCCGTACGGTCAATGAGTCCAGGCGGTTACGCGGTTACGACGACTCGCCGCCGCCCGTCTTCCAGGGCAGCAGCGCCGCGCCATCCAGGGTCACCCCTTTGGGCGCACCGCCGTTGGCCACGGCGGGCAGGGCGGCACGGGCCGGAGGCGGGCCGTCATGCACCTGGGCCGCGGCCGGAAGCGCCGGCCCGATGCGGCTCATGGTGATGCGCGACACCTCCGACTGCGCCCGGCGCACCCCCAGGGCGGACGGCTGGGCCGCCCGGCGCTCCACCGCCCGGCGCAGGTCCGACAGGCGGTCCACGTGCCGCTGCGCGGGGACGTCCGCGGAGCCCAGGCGGGCCAGCTTGTAGAGCCCCTTGTCCGCGCCCTCGAGCGCCCGCTCGGCCGCGTCCTGCTGCCGGCGAGACAGCGCCTTCCACGCGGCGGCCTCGTAGGAGACCAGCTCCAGCTCCGCGGACACCGCGCGCACGAAGCGCCCCTCTTCGCTGTCCGGCAAGAGGCGCGTCACCGGCACGGACAGCCGCCGGGTGTCGCCGTTCTCCGTGTACGAGGCGGTGACGGTGAGGTTCCAGTCGCCCTTCTCCAGCACGCCCGCGAAGAGGACGCGGCGCGGGAATGCGTGCGACACCGCCCCCAGCGCGGCGCTCATCGCGTCACCCTCCACGCGCGACGGGTAGCGGTGGCGGCATCTCAGGTCCGCGAAGCCCGTGGGCAGCACGTACACGCGCGCGTCCGCCACGACCTCGCCGAACAGCTCCGCGCCCAGCGCACCCACCGCCAGCGGCAGCCCTTCCGCGTCGTCCACGTGCGTGAAGCCCGTGCCGGACGGGCCGGTGAGGGCCTCCAGGATTTCCGGCAGGTAGTGCCGCCCCAGCCCCAGCGCGTGCAGCGCCACGCCGGAGTCGTGCACCCGCTGGCCCAGCACCTTGAACTCGCCCAGCGCGGTGGGCCCCACGGAGGGCTCGCCGTCGGTGAGCATGAGCAACTGCGGCCGGGCGCCCGGCACCAGCACGCGCCGCACGGCCTCCGCGCCCTGCTCCACGGCCTCGTGCAGCGCGGTGCCCTCGCCGGACTCCAGGCGCGACAGCGTCTTCAGGAAGGAGGCCTTCGCGCTGGGCTCCATGGCGCGCACGGGCAGCACCTGCTCCGCGTCCGCGTCGAAGGTGAGCAGGCCGACGTAGTCCTTCGGCCCCGCCCGCTCCACCAGCGCGCGCGCCGCCTCCACCGCCGCCGCCAGCGGCGCGCCCCGCATGGACGCGCTGCGGTCGATGACCAGGTTCACCGCCACCGGGGCCCGAGGCGTCTCCGCTTCGGCCTCCAGGGTCACCAGCAGCAGCACTTCGCGGCCGCCTTCCGCGTCGCGCTCCACTGCCCAGGCCGTCTGCTTCATCCGCACTCCCGCATGGTGGGTGGGCCCCATCCCGCTTCTGCCGCGATTTCGTCGCGACGGCCCCCTGGCCCCGGACGCCCCTGCACTGGCCCGCGTCCGCCCGGAAGCCCTGTCGCTGTTCCTCAGAGGATGTCGGGTTTCCGGTCGTGAAAGCAACGTGTCCGGCCCGACCGGGCCCGTCGTCCCACGCACCCTCCCAGCACCGGCGATCAACGCCACGAGCCCCACCCGGCGCGCCTCGGGACGCCTTGCGTCACCCACAGACACCCGCGTTTCGGCAGATTCGTTCAACCCTTTACGGATTTACTTCTGGAGGGTCCGGCACCGGTCATTTCCGGGGACCGCTCCTCACGGGCTCGACTGGGCCCGGAGGCCTGGGAGCACCGCGTCCAGCGCACTGCATCAGCTTCCAGGAGTGCCAACGCGCCCCCGGACCTTCGACGTGGGCCCCCGCGCAGTCCACCGGCCGCGGGGGCTCCGGTTCACTCCGCCACGTGCCAGCCGCCCCAGGCCTCTTCGTCCAGGTGGCCCCAGCGCCGGTCGTCCGTGGGCTCCAGAGGCTTCACCGTCCGGCCGAACTCGCCTTCCGCAGACAGCTCCAGGTCCTCGCGGCCCTCGTCCAGGTACGTGCTCTCGTCGTGGCTCATGTCCGGCTCCTCGGCGCTCCATTCACGGGGTGTACGGCCTTGACGGCTCGCGTCCCCTTGGACGCCCTGCGTCGGTCAACCGGGCCCGCCCCATGCGGGTCCCTTTACAAGCTCATCTTGACCGATTTACCGACATGTTGGGAGCCCGCTTCCGTTTTGTAAAGCCCTTGGCACCCCCAAGTTCTGGAACCGTCCGGAGGGACACGCCCGGCCGCCTGCCATCCAGCACACCAGGCGCGGTGGATTCCCGCACGGGAAGCCCGGGATGGGGACTAGAAGGGCACCGGCCCGGACGGCGGTCGGGAAGCAGTGGAGGGACCGCTGCCGGACACGCCTTCCGCACGGTGCTTGATTCGCGAATCACCCCTGCTAGGGTTGACTACCACTCCAGAATTGCCGCAGCGCAGCAACCCGGCGTTGCCCGCCGTGCGGCCTCAGAGGGTCCCGAGGTTCCATGAACCCCATCATCACCGGCCTGCTGCTGGCAGGCGCAGTTTCGCTCTTCGTCATCACGATGTCCGGCCGCGTGGGCGTGCTGCTCGCGATGAAGAAGGAGAACCGGCTGGACCACATCCCCTACCGCGTGGCGCAGCTGGTGCGCTTCGGGTTGGGCCAGAAGCGCATGGTGGACCCGGAGGAGTTCACGCCGGGCCTGTTCCACATCTTCATCTACGCGGCGTTCATGGTGCTGGCGGTGCGCACCATCATGATGTTCGTGATGGGCTTCTCGTCCACCGCGCTGGACGTGCTCACCGACCTCTCCCACCCGGCGTGGGACGCCGCGCCGCCGCTGCTCCTGCTCTACAAGCTGTACCTGCTGGCCAAGGACACGGTCGCGGCGCTGGCGCTGGCGGGCGTGGCGTACTTCGTGTGGACGCGCTGGAAGGTGAAGCCGGACCGCATGTCCCAGTCCTGGGAGGCCTACCTCATCCTGGGCTTCATCGCGGGCCTGATGATCACCGAGTTCATGTTCGGTGGCAGCCACATGGTGGCCGCGCACGCCGCCGCGCAGCAGGTGCCCATGGGCGCCACGCAGGTGCCGGCGACGCCGTCCGCGATGGTGTGGTGGGAGCCGGTCACCAGCCTGATGGGCCTGGCGATGATGCCCCTGGGCGCCACGACGGCGCACGTGCTGGGCGTGGCGGGCTTCTTCATTCACCTGACCCTCATCCTGGCGTTCCTGAACTTCCTGCCGCTGGGCAAGCACTTCCACATCATCACGGGCCTGCCCAACGTCTTCTTCCAGCGCACGCACTCCACCGGCAAGCTGCCCACGCCCAACCTGGAGAAGGAGGAGTTCGGCGCCGCCACGGTGAAGGACCTCACCTGGAAGAACGGCCTGGACCTCTACTCCTGTACGGAGTGCGGCCGGTGCCAGACGCACTGTCCCACGTACATCACGGGCAAGCCGCTCACGCACAAGGGCGTGAACCAGGACCTGAAGCACTGGATCTGGGACAACGAGCGCTGGGTGGAGGAGGGCTACGGCCCCCACGGCGCGAAGGAGCCCCTGCCTGAAATCATCGGCAGCGCGCTGAAGGCGGAGACGGTGTGGGCGTGCACGAGCTGCGGCTGGTGCGAGCAGGCCTGCCCGGTGTTCATCGAGAACGTCCCGCGCCTCATCGACATGCGCCGCTACCAGGTGCAGGTGAAGGCGGAGTTCCCGCCGGAAATCCAGCGCGTGTTCGAGGGCATGGAGCGCCAGGGCAACCCCTGGGGCATCGGCCAGGACCGGCGCGACGAGTGGGCGGAGGACCTGGCGCTGCCCACCTGGGGTGACGGCGGCGAGTACGAGTACCTCTTCTTCGTGGGCTGCGCGGGCAGCTACGACGACAAGCAGAAGAAGGTGAGCCGCGCGCTGGTGAAGATCATGCGCGAGGCGGGCGTGTCCTTCGCGACGCTGTCCAAGCAGGAGATGTGCAACGGCGACTCCGCGCGCCGCATGGGCAACGAGTACCTGTACCAGACGCTGGCCAAGACGAACGTCGAGTCCTGGAACGCGATGGGCGTGAAGGCCGTCATCACGCAGTGCCCGCACTGCTTCAACACCATCAAGAACGAGTACCCGGAGTTCGGCGGCGAGTACCGCGTCATCAACCACACGCAGCTCATCAACGAGCTGCTCAAGGACAAGCGCATCAAGCTGTCCTCGGTGATGAACGCCGGAACGAAGCTCACCTACCACGACCCCTGCTACCTGGGCCGGCACAACGGCGTGTACGACGCGCCCCGTGAGGTGCTCAAGAGCATCCCCGGCCTGGAGGTGGTGGAGATGCAGCGCAGCCAGCGCGAGGGCTTCTGCTGCGGCGCTGGTGGCGGCCGGATGTGGATGGAAGAGCACATCGGCACGCGCATCAACCACAACCGCATGAACGAGGTGGCCCTCACGCTGAAGCACGCGGAGGACCCGAGCACGCCGTTCCCCGACGCCGCGGACAAGAAGAAGCCGGGCATGGTGGGCGACTACAAGGAGCAGGGTGGCAAGGGCATCGTCGCGGTGGCCTGCCCGTTCTGCTCCACCATGCTCAACGACGCGAAGAACGACACCGGCCGCGAGCAGATCCAAATCAAGGACATCACCGAGCTGGTCGCGGACTCGATGGAGACGAGCAACAAGGGCGGCACGGTGGCCCCGAGCCCCGTGGTGAGCGCCAAGCCGGAGTAGTTCTCCGTCCGGCTTCGGATGTAACGAGGGCCCGGTGGCTCCCCGAAATGGGAGCGGCCGGGCCCTTCGCTTTGGCTACTTGCGGCCCTTGGGGGCGTTGCCCTCCGAGCGCAGCACGCGCTCCAGGCGCTTCGTGGCGCCGTCGTCGCCCAGCTTGCCCGCGACGTAGGCGCCCGCGGAGGCGAGCTTGCGGCGGAAGTCGTCGGGCGCGACCTCGGACGCGCGGGAGGGGCGCGCGGGAATCTCGTCGATGCCCTGGTTCCTGAGCAGCGTGCGCGCCATGTCCTTCTCGTCCGCGGTGGCGTGGGAGGACAGGAGCGCGCAGACGGAGACATGGCCGTAGGCGGCGGCGGCGACGAAGGGCGTCTCGCCCAGGTGGTCCGGCAGCGTGGGGTCCGCGCCGGCCTCCAGCAGCACCCTCACCAGGGCGTCCTGGCCCGAGCGCGCGGCGGCCATCAGCGGCGTGCGGCCCTCGGCGTCGAAGGGGTTGGGGTCCGCGCCCGCGTCGAGCTGGGCGCAAAGGGCGGCGCGGTCACCCGCGGCGACGGCATCGAACAGGGACACGGTGCGGACCTCCGGCAAGGACGCGCGGGAGCATGGCGGTTCGGCGGACGCGATGCCAGGGCAGGGCCCCGCGCCTGGGCTCTACGGGCGGGGCGTGCAGGGCATTGCCGTTTCGCGTCGCCGGGTGCCCGCTTAAGGGGGAGGCAGGAGGCACGGCGTGGCCCTCTTCGCGGCGCGGGTCCTGGGTGCGACGTTCGTAATGCTGGGGGTGTCCCTCTTCGTGATGACCTGGGGGTCGTACCGGCGGGACCAGGCCATGCTGCGCGAGGGGCTGCACGCGGAGGGCACGGTGCTGAAGAAGGAGTTCCTCGCGGTCTCGGACGACAGCGACTTCATCCTCGTCTACGCGTTCACGCCCCAGGGCGGCGAGCGCCAGGAGCACCAGCGCAACGTCTCCCCGGAGCTGTGGAAGCGGCTGCGCGTGGGGGACCGCATCCAGGTGCGGTACGGCCGGAGCGACGTGCGCCACAGCTTCCCGGAGGGCCAGGGGGTGATGTCGCTGGGGCTCGCCCTCTTCTTCAGCGTCGTGCTGGTGCCGTTCACCCTCATTGGCGCGGTGGCGCTGTTCGCCAGGGCCGTGCCCGAAGCGCCCCCGGTTGCCTCCACCTCCCTCCCCCCGTCATCCTGAGGCCGCCATGCCCATGAACGCGATGCTGATGACGGTGCTCCTCGTGGGAGCCACGCTCGTGACGATGGTGCGGCTGCTGCTCCAGCATCAGCTCACGCTGGAGCTGCGGGAGCAGGGACTGCACGCCCGGGGCGAGGTGATAAGCGTCCGCAGGAGCTGGCTGAACGCGAGGCACCGCATCGTGGAGTACGTCTTCCCCCTGCCGGACGGTGGGGAGATCCGCGGCGAGTACAAGGAGCACCGGAACGGGCTCCTGTCCCAGCGCGTCTCCGAGGGAGACTCGTTGGAGTTCCTCTACCTGCCGGACAACCCCCACCGGCACCAGCGCGTGGGCGCGGAGGTCGGGCTCTTCACCGTCCTGACCGGGGTGTTCGGCATGGTGGTCCTCATGTCCCTGGCCATCATCCTGCTGATGAACGCGCCCTCGAAGAAGGCCCCGGCGCCGCGCGGGCCCACGCCCTCACGCTACATCCGGAACTACGACGGGCCGTCCCCGCGCGCGAAGCCGCCTCCCCCCGGGGAGAAGCGGCAGCTCGGCGCCTACTAGGACGTGTCCGCAAATAGTTCGAGGGGAGCCGGGTGTTAGGAGGGCATGAGCCGAGGAGAGCTGACAGACGCCCAATGGGAGCGGCTGGCAGGACTGCTGCCGCCCCAGAAACCCGCGCGAGGC
>NZ_RAVW01000105.1 GCF_003611585.1 Corallococcus exercitus
ATCCCCCCCACCACGCCCACGGACCCCGGGCATGGACACCACCACGGCGTCCACGCCCAGGCCTTGCCGGGTGACCGTCCAGAGGATCAGGACGAGATGGTGCACGAGATGGCCACGGGCATGTGGTCCGACGCCAACGATGGGCTGCTGTCCTGGAAGAACCTCTTCAACCCGGACATTCCCCCGCTGTGGCACAAGATGTTCAGCCGGTTCAGGACGAACCTGCGAGCGGGCGCGGGCTACCTCATGGCGTCGCCGCAAATCGCCGCGGGGCCGGGCTTCAACGTCGACGTCTTCGACCGCGACCACTACCAGCGCTGGCAGGAGCCGCTCCAGGAGCGCCAGGGCTACTTCGACAACATCCACGTGGCGCCGCCCATGCGCGCCCCCCGGAGCATCCGCGAGTTCTTCAAGAACGCGTCGCAAGACATGCGGTTGGACAACATCGCGATGGCGCCTTTCTGCATCCACGACTGCCTGCACATGCACTGGCGCTGGCTGCCCACGGGCGATGACGAGACGCACCTGTGGGGCTGGGACCACGAGAAGCCCTATGCCGTCGCGGGCGTGCCACACATCCCGGCGCACCAGCACCTGCGCGTGGAGGTGGACGCCCCGCATGCCTTCACCTACGCCGTCCAGGCGGACTCGTGTCTGGAGGCAGGACGCTGGCAGTACGTCATGCACGAGGGCATGGCTTTCGGGAACAGCGCCGCCAACGAGTCGCTCGCGCAGCTCATGCACGCGGGCATCCCCCTGCTCCAGGGCTTCCCCACGGTGGCCTACAAGTCCTGGGCGATGTTCTATTGGACGCTGCGCTACCAGTGTTCGATCATGAGCCTGCAACCCCGGGAGCGCCTGCTGGAGGAAGGTGCGCAGCTCCAGTCCGTCCCGGACCCGGCGCCGTCAAAGGCCTCCTAGCGTCCCAATGCCTGACGGGTGGCCAGCTTGACTCACCTCCCGCGGGGCGTGCATGACCTGACGTGTCTCATTGACACCCACCAGGCCGGCCACGAATGATGACGTCTATCTTTCCTTGGGGGGCGTCATGAGCGAATCGCAGGCGATCACGCAGTTCGCCATCTATCCGTCGATTGGCGTTGCAAGAGTTGGCAACAGCCCGGATGGGTATTTCTTCGGGCCCGAGCTGCCCGGCGCCCCGCGTGACCGGGGCGCCTACCGCGACACGAGCGGCCGCATCAAACGGCAAGCCGCCCGCTTTCGCGTCTACGGGCTCGATGCGCGCGGTCAGGTCGTCAAGGAGATCACGGCCCACGACGCCCACATCACCTGGAAGGTCGAGGTCGCCAACAAGAAGGCCGCGTGGTTCGACTTCGACCAGGCACTCGACATCCCCGAGTCACAAGGCCTCGTCGTTGGCACCCCGGGCATCGCGAGCATCCTGCGCAACGCGAACGTGAAGGGCCCCGAGCGCGCGAGCCTGGCGATTACACCTTCCGCCGTGACCATCGCCGGCAAGAACATCAACACGCTGGGCGCCGAAGCCTCCTTCGCGCTCACCGGCCGCTTCATGAACAAGTCGGTCTACCTGGGCGAGCTCCGCACTGACGCCGAGGGCCGACTGGTGTTCCTCGGCGGCCGTGGCGAGGCCGCGAGCTTCGATGGCCAGCCAGCGACCACGTTCGCCAACAACACCGGCTGGCACGATGACATCTCCGATGGACCGGTCGACGCGACCGTTGAATACGCGGGCAAGACCTACCAGGCGAAGGGGGCCTGGGTCCTCGTCGGGCCGCCCGATTACGCGCCCGGCGTGCAGTCCATCGTCACCGGCTGGGATCTGCTGTTCCAGGTCGCGACGGAGATCGATCCCTCCCGGATGCCCGCGCGCCCGAAGTTCTCCGAGCACATCTACCCCTTGCTCCGGCGGTTCACGCTCAACCAATGGGTGAACGCGGGCTTCGCGCGCGACTTCGGCTTTGGCACGCCCAATGACTTCACGGACCCCGCGCTCGCCGCGCGCCTCAACGACCCCTCCGACGCTTCGCGCTCACTGCGCTTCAGCATCTTCAACGGGTTCAGGAACGCCAACTACGAAAATCCCCAGCCGGCCGCCCTGCCCGCCTACTACGGCGACGGGACGACGCTCAACACCACGCAGACCAGTCCTCGCGAGTGGATGGCCATCCTGCCAACGCAATACAAGTGGCTCGAACAGTGGGCGGAAGGCGACTTCGTGGCCGACGGGCCGCCCAAGGCACCTCCTGCATGGACGAGCCTGAGCGCGGCGGAGCAGGTGCGGGGCATCGACCGCGCCGTGCTCGACGAGGTGCTCGGCGGGCCCTTCCACCCCGGCGCCGAGTTCACCTGGCCCATGCGCCACGCGATGCTCTACGCGGAGCCGTTCCGCATCAAGCGCCGCGCCGCTCCCGAACCGGACTGGGGCCCCCAGCTCATCTCCTCCATCGCCCTCATGCGCGGCGGCCCGCTGGATGGCTCGACGGCGGGCGACCTCACCCGCTGGATGGCGACGCCGTGGCAGACAGACACCTCGTCGTGCCTGTCGGCCTACGTGCCCTACGTCGACGACTACCTGCCGACGTTCTGGCCCGCGCGCGTGCCCAACGACGTGCTCAGCGAGGAGCAATACCAGAAGGTGATGGACCCGAAGACACCCGCCAACGAGAAGGAGCGGGTGCTCGCCTTCGACCAGCGCGTGAAGTGGCTGCGCGGAATCCGCTACCCGATGAAGCCGACCTACCCGCCGCAGATCTACCCCTCGAAGGAAGCCATCAACAAATTCGTCCGTGAGTGGGCACAGGTTGGCATCATTGAAGCGTTGCCCGGACCGGGTGGCCACCTGCCCGGCGAAATGTGGGTGGAGACAGGCCGACAGGTGGAACACAGCCAGCCGGCGATGACGGCGCTCCACCCCATCTGGACCTCCGAAGACTGACGCAGTGACGCGCGAACTCGAGGCGGACGTGGTCATCATCGGCGCGGGGCCGGCCGGGTGCGCGTCCGCCATCACGCTCGCCCACGCGGGGCTGCGTGTGGCTGTCTTTGGGCGCACGCAGGCGGGTGAACGCATCGGCGAAAGCCTTTCGCCCGGGGCTCCAGCCCTGCTCGCGCGGCTGGGGCTTGGCGAGCGTTTCATCGAGGATGGGCCCTTGCCCTGCCACGCCAACGCGTCCGCCTGGGGCAGCCCTGTGCTGGCGTGGCACGACTTCGTCCGCGACCCGCGCGGACACGGCTTCCACGTTGACCGCATGCGCTTCGAGGCCATGTTGCGAGAGAGGGCCGTCGCGGTAGGAGCGCGGTTGCTCGAAGGCGACGCGCCGCGCGACCTTGCATACGAGGACGGTGTCTGGCGGGGGAAGGCGACAGACAGACACCCCGCGGTCCGAGCCCGCTACGTGGTCGATGCATCAGGCAGAGCGGCCTCCTTTGCTCGACGTCAGGGAGTGTCGCGCCAGCTTGCCTGGGAGCAGGTGGCGCTCTTCGCATTCTCGCGGGTGACCCGGCAGCTCGACGAGGCGTTCACGCTCATCGAGGCGGTGCCCGAGGGCTTCTGGTACTCGGCGCCCATTCCCGGTGGACGTTTCGTCCTCTCGCTTTTCACCGAGGCTTCCCTGCACCACCCGACAAGCGTGCGCACGCCGGACGGGCTTGGCGCGCTCCTCGCCAATGCGCCGCATACCCGGCTCCGCCTCGAGGCCCACGGCGCCAGGCTCGAAGGTGTCCCGCGGTTCGTCGACGCCAGCAGTACCCAGCTCACGACGGCGTGCGGCCCGGGGTGGGTCGCCGTTGGCGACGCCGCGCTCACCTACGATCCCATCGCCGCGCATGGACTGACACTCGCGCTGCGCACGGGTATCGACGGCGCGGAGGCGCTCGTCGCCGACGCACACGGCGATGCCTCCGCCCTGCCTGCCTACAGCGCCCGTCTTGGGCGTGCCTTCGAGGCATATCGGCGCGAAGCCCTGCGCCTCTATCGCGACGAGCAGCGTTGGCCGGATGCGCCCTACTGGCACACGCGCCACAGGCTCTGAGGACCGAACTCCAACCCCATGGGCCTGGCCGCGCAGGGCTTCGTTGGCGCCACGCCTCTTGCACTCACGTGACACGCTCGCGTGGAATACAGGCAGGCAGATTCACGTTGCCTGCCTTTTCTCCGAACATGACCCCAGCCCCGTCCGCGGTCTCGTCCCCCAGCGCCGAAGCCCGTCCCGTGGATTCCAGCGAGCGGCTGGCACTCCTCGACACACTGCGTGGTTTCGCCCTGTGCGGCGTGTTCATCTCCAACGTCATGGTGTGGTTCAGCGGCAGGGTGTTCCTGCCGCGAGAGCAGGTCCTCGCGGCGATGAACAACGCGTCGCTCGTCGACACTGTCGCCTGGCAGGTGTTCTCGACGCTGGTGGCAGGGAAGTTCATCACCCTCTTCTCGTTCCTCTTCGGCCTCGGCTTCGCGGTGCAGATGGGCCGCGCCGAGGCACGAGGGGCCTCCATCACACCGCTCTATGTCCGGCGGCTGGGGGTGATGCTGGTGATGGGGCTCTCCCATCTGTTCCTCATCTGGTACGGCGACGTCCTGAGCACGTACGCGGTGCTGGGGTTCGGCCTGCTCCTGTTCCGGAGGCGCTCGGACCGGACGCTGCTCATCAGCGCCTTGCTGTTGGCCCTGGGATGGTCCGTCGTCAGCGTGGCCATCCTCAAGCTCCCGCAGTTGATGGCGGACACACCGGAGGCTGGCGCGGCCCTCCTCAAGGCGGCCAACGAGAAGTCCGCGGCCATCAAGGCGGAGACGCTGGCGGCCTTTACAAATGGGAGCTGGCTGGACGCGGTGAAGGCGACCGGTCACTTCTTCTTCCGCGACTACTTCCCGCTGCTGCTGTCCATCCTGCTCCCTGTGTTTGGCCGGTTCCTGCTGGGCCTGCTGGCGGGGCGGCGCCGCATCTTCCACGACGTGCCCCAGCACCTTGGGCTGTTCCGCAGGCTCCTCGGGTGGGGGCTCGTGGCCGGGGTGATTGGCAGCGGCAGCGGACTGGTGCTGCAGCAGCTCATGCTGAAGAAGGTCTTCACCCCGGAGACGCTGCCAACGTGGGTGCCCTTCGCCATGGCGCCGCTGCGGAACCTGGGCGAGCTGGGCTTCGCGGCCGTCTACGTGTCTGGCATCACCCTGCTCTTCCAGCGCGCCACCTGGCAGCGGGCACTGGGCCTGCTCGCTCCGGCGGGGCGCATGGCGCTGACGAACTACCTGTCACAGTCCATCATCAGCGTGCTGTTCTTCTACGGCTACGGACTGGGCTTCATCACGAAGCTGGGCCCCGCGGCATGCGTCGCGTACTGCCTGACCATCTTCTGCGTCCAGGTCGCGTGGAGCCACCTGTGGCTGTCGAGGTTCCGCTTCGGCCCCGCGGAGTGGGTGTGGCGCTCGCTGACGTATGGAAAGGCCCAGCAGATGCGCCGGGATGACGCCTCGGGACAGCGCACGACGGCGCCGGCGTAGCGCCTCGACGAAGAGGGCTGCCGGCCACCTACAGCCCTACCTGGCCCAGGAGGATGAGCCGCGAGAAGGAGTCCGTGCCCTCCCGCAGCGCCGGATAGTGGTCCCAGCTGAGCGCGGCCCCTACCGGACCGAAGTGCAGGTCCGCGAGGAGCCGCAAGCCAGGCCTGACGTCGGGGCGCACCTGCACCGGGATTCCCAGGCCGAACCCGAAGCTCGGGATGATGACGACCTGGGGCGTCGCATACTGCGTGAGGGGCGTGAGGACGACCTGCTCTCGAAAGTCCGTCTCCACCGAGAGCGAGTGCAAGAAGGACTCGGGTGCGGCGAGCTGGTAGCCGAGCCGTGCCATGAAGCGGGAACCGTCCCCGAGCCGCGCGCCCAGGCCCAGCTGCACACCGCCCGGAATCCACCACGGCTTGGGCTTCGTCAGCGTGACGTTGAGCCACTCGGGAGCGCTCTCCGCCGTGAGGCTCCGCTCCGCCACCACCTGCTCGCCCTCGTGCCGAAGCCGCCAACCCGTGGACACCGGCAGCGTGCGCGCGGATGCGTCCGGGCTGCTGCCCACCTCCCACGAGGAAGGGACACGCACCGTGATGTGGAGCGTGGGGTTGCCCGCCCAGGTCCGGATGGGCCCCAGCAGATAGTCGATGTCCCAGTGCGTGGCCCGCGGCGGTCCGGGGGACATCAGTGCATGACGAGACTGGACCGCGGGCCACACGTACCCCGAGGGCAGGAAGCGCCGCTCGAGCTGCATCAAGCCGCTCACCCGCAGCTCCCCTTCCCTCCCGGGCGGAAGCGTGAGGGTGAAGCCGAAGCGCTCCGGCAAGGAATGCGCGAGCCCTCCGGATTCTGTCGTGGGGCCCATCGAGACCGCCTGCGCATCCGCCACCGGGAGAGGCTCTTCGTCGAATCGCACGCGGACCTCGCGCGTACGGACGCCCAGGAAGGCGGCATCGATGACCTCCGCCTCGGAGGTCCCGTTGCGCAGCTGGTAGCGCGCCTCGAAGCGGCAGACCGCCTCCTGCCCCGCCTCCGCGCAATCGAAGTCCAGCTTCTCGCTGAGCACCTCCGAGCGCGTGCGCGCGGTCCCGGATGACAGGGCGAGGGTCGCCGGCGTACGCGTGGAGGCGGCCACGTTGGCGGCGGCGGGCAATGCAGCGAGGAGACACACGATGGACGCAAGGCGGACCGCCATGTCCGGCATTGTCGCTCAAATCCGCAGGAGCATCTGACGTCGTGACGGGAGGTGAGCCTCCACGGGAAAATGGGTTCGGACCGGCAATCGAAAGGAGTGGATGGAGTACACCTCGGGTCCCACCCCTTCCTCCGGTGACCCCATGCGTCGTTCCCTGTCCCGCCTCGTGCTCGCGGCCCTCCTGTTCAGCCCGGGAGGCGCGGCCCTCGCGGCGGAGGGGACGAAGAAGCCTGCCACGCAATGGTTGGCCAGCCCTGCTCAGGCGGCCCGCGCGGCGCGAGTGGAGGCGGGCCTGGCCCCGGTCGTCATCGAAGGCGAGAAACCCCGGAGCCTGACGCTCCCGCAGTGGATGTCGCTGTACCGGATCCCCGGGCTGAGCATCGCCGTCTTCGACAAGCACGCCATCGTCTGGGCCAGGACCTATGGCGTGAGGGAGGCGGGTGGCTCGGAGCCCGTCACCCTGGAGACGCTCTTCCAGGCGGGGTCCATCAGCAAGCCGGTGACGGCCCTGGCGGCGCTGCACTTCGTCGAGGCCGGCAAGTGGTCGCTCGACGAGAACATCAACGACAAGCTGCGCTCGTGGAAGCTCCCCGAGAACGATTTCACGAAGGAGCAGAAGGTCACCCTGCGCCGGCTGCTCAGCCACAGCGCGGGGACGACCGTGCACGGCTTCCCCGGGTACTCCGTGGACGCTCCCATGCCCACGCTGGTGCAGGTGTTGGAGGGCGTGGCGCCCGCGAACACCGGCCCGGTGCGTGTCGACCTCGTCCCCGGGACGAAGACGCGCTACAGCGGCGGTGGCACGTCCATCGTCCAGTTGATGATGGTGGATCAGCTCCAGAAGCCGTTCCCCCAGGTCATGCGGGAGACGGTGCTGAAGCCGCTCGGCATGACGAGCAGTTCCTACGAGCAGCCCCTGCCTCCGGCCCTCGCCGTCAGGACGGCGACCGGGACGTACGCCAGCGGGAAGAGCGTCGCGGGCCGCTGGCACGTGTACCCGGAGATGGCCGCGGCCGGACTGTGGACCACGCCGTCCGACCTCGCGCGGGTCGCCTTCGAGGTGTCCAGCGCGAAGGCGGGGAAGTCTCAGCGAGTGCTGTCGCAGGCGATGACGAAGCAGATGCTGTCGCGGCAGTCGGAGCACTTCGGGCTGGGCTTCCAGGTGGAACCCGGCACCGACCGCTTCTGGCACGGGGGCTCGGACGAAGGGTTCCAGGCCGCGTTCATGGCCTTCAGTGACACAGGCAGCGGCGTGGTCGTCATGGCCAACTCCGACAACGGCTTCCTGCTCTTCGACCGGCTCATCGCGAGCGTGGCGGCCGAGTATGCCTGGCCCGCGTTCAAGCCCGAGCCCGTGTCGCCGTCCGCCCAGGTGGATGTGCTCATGCGGCTCAAGGGCGTCGACACCGCGCTCGCCTGGTACACCGCGAAGCATCGCGAGGGCATGAAGGGCCTGGAGTCGGGGGACCTGAACCAGCTCGGCTACCGGTTGCTGGCAGACGGCAAGGGCGCGGAAGCGGTGCGGGTGTTCGAAGCGAACGCGAAGCTCTTCCCCACGGATGCGAATGCCTACGACAGCCTGGGCGAGGCACAGCTCCAGCTGGGACAGAAGGAAGCGGCCATCGCAAGCTACAGGAAGTCACTCGCCCTGGACGCGGGGAATGCCAACGCGGTGAAGGTCCTCGAGAAGCTGGGCGTGCCCCCCGGGAAGTGAGAGCAGGGCCTCCGCCTCGGACGTCCTTCAAGGACCGCGGCGGCGACCGATGTTCGGATCCGGGCGCGGTGTTGAAGATGTCAGGAACGACGGGTCACACGTCGCCGCACGGGCGCCGCCTTCTCTTCGCCGCATGACTGAAAGCCGCGCAGCAGCACCTCGATGAAGCGCGGGTAGTCGCGTTTCGCGTCAACGCGCATCATCGAGAACTCGGGGCGCGCCAGCACCTCCCGTGCCGCCTTGGAGGGGTTCGCGGAGGGCCAGAGGGCCGCGAGCTGCAGCTCAATGCTCTGGAAGGCCATCAGGGCATCGGCTTCCGAAAGCCAGGGAAGTGCGCGTTGGAGCGCCTTGCCTGCACGTGGCAGCAGCACCGCGAACGGCAGTGCTGGGGATGGCCATCGGCGACCAGGCCCAGCCCTCTCGCTTCACCCGCACACACTTCGCTGCTCCCCAGGAGTCAGCAGGGGCGCGAAGTCCCCGTCGTGTTCAACCTGACGGTGCGCGGCCAGCCTGAGCAGGAGCCAGGCAACACCCCTGGCATCCTCCGGCCCAGGGCGGAGCGGATTGGGACTACGGTGGCGCCTGGTGGCTCTTCCCAAGAGGCTTCTCCATGGCGACCCAGGACGCAGGACCGAAGCTCCCGCGGGACCACACGGACGAAGGCCTCCGCGTGGAGCGGGAGAAGGCGGACCGGGAGTACGCCCAGCGGCAGAACGCGATTGAAGAGGGCTCGGACGCCGCCATCAATAAAGCCCGGGAGCAGGCGGACGAGGCCCTCCAGGCGGCCCGTGACACCGCGGACGCGAGGAGGGCGCGGAACGCGGCGCCCGTGGCGAAGGAGACCCTCACCCAGGAGCGGGCCGACGAGGACGCGGCCCTTCAGGGAGAGCGGGACACCGCGGACGCGGAGCTGCGCGACGAACGTGAGGAGCGGGTGCACGCCCTGGAAGCCCTCCTCCACCTGGAGCGCGCGGAGACCGACCTGCGGCTGTCGGGAGAGCGCACGCACGCCGACGAAGCGCTCGCGACCCGGGACCACTTCATGGGCATGGTCAGCCATGACCTGCGCACGCTGCTGGGGGGCATCGCGTTGCAGGCGGCCCTGCTCAAGCGCGGCGCTGGAGAGGACGAGGCGGGCCGCAAGGCGACCCAGGCCGCGGAGAAGATCCAGCGCTTCACCGCGCGGATGAACCGGCTGATTGGAGACCTGGTGGACGTGGCCAGCATCGAGGCGGGGAGGATCCGCGTCGCCCCCGCGCTGCAGGACGCGACCGCGCTGGTGAAGGACTCCCTGGAGGCGTTCCAGCCGCTGGCCTCCGCCCAGGGCCTCACGCTCGACGTGGAGCTGCGTGGGAACACGCTGATGGCGAAGTTCGACCATGAGCGCGTCCTCCAAGTGCTCGCCAACCTGCTGTCCAACGCCATCAAGTTCACGCCAGGCGGCGGCAGGATCGCCCTCCGGGTGGAACCGGTGCACCAATCCGTCCGCTTCTCCGTGACGGACACCGGCCCCGGCATCCCGAGCCACCAGTTGGAGGTGGTGTTCGACCGGTTCTGGCAGGCCCGCAGCGAGGACCGACGGGGGCTGGGGCTGGGGCTCTACATCTCCAAGGGCATCGTGGAGGCGCACGGCGGGCGCATCTGGGCGGAGAGCCAGCCCGGCCAGGGCAGCACCTTCCGCTTCACGCTCCCTGGCGCGGCGGCCACCGCGACGTAGCCGCGCTCAGGGCGCGGTCGCGGTGCGCGGCTCGGCACTACGCTTGCCGAGGTGGCTCCCGCGCCGTTGCCCGCCAGGCACGCCGCGAGCGCAGTCCCAGGTGCTCCGACCTGGCGCGCATCGTCACCCGCTCACGGGCTCCATCTCGATCGTGAAGTGCTCCCGGACCTTGTCGAGCGCGCGGAAGGCGTCCTCTTCCGAGTCCCCCTTCACGATGTAGTACCCCAGGGTGTCGTGGGCGAGGAAGCGGGGATCGGTGATGAGATCGCCGGGCTTTCGGGTGAACTTCACCTCGGCCAGGAGCTCGGTCACCCGCGGATCCACCGGGGCCTCCACCCGCAGGAGACGGCCCCGCTTCGACGTCGTGATGAACTCCGCCGCCGTGGCGCGCCGCCAGGGCGGCGTGAGCGAGTAGGAGGACGCCAGCTCCGCGCGCGCCCACTCACAGGCCAGGTGGACACCGAAGGCCTGGGCATAGAGGGGGACGATGAAGCCCCCCGGCAGCCGGGCACCGACCTCCCCGAAAACGGGCCGCCCGTCCTCTGGCAGGAAGAACTCCGCGTGGATGACACCCGTCTTCAGGCCGAACCCGCGCACGAGGGCACAGCAGTCGCGCACCATGTCCGACTCGGGCGGGCGGGAGAAGTCCATCCGGAGCACGCTGCCGAGGGGTTTGTTGTTCTGGTACTCGAGGACCGTGTGCGTGTAGCGGCAGACCGCCTGGAAGACGGGCTCGCCCTCATGGAACAGCATGTCGACGTGGTACTGAGGGCCCACGATGAACTGCTCGACGCGGTAGTCGTGCCGCGTGTCCCTCACCACCTCCCAGACCCGCTCCAGCTCCGCCTCGGACGAGACCTTGTAGGTGTCACGCCCGGCCAGCCCATCGAAGGGCTTGATGATGATCGGGAACCCGTTGTCTCGGATGAAGTCCCGGATCGTCTGCAGGGTGTGAGGGAGAACTCCCGCCGCCACCCGGATGCCGAGTTCCTCGGCCCGGCGCGACATCACGTTCTTGTCGCGGAAGTGGATGGCGTTCTCCGGGAGCAACCCCGGAATCTTGAAGTCCCGCCTGCAGAGCGCGGCGGTGGAGACGTCATCCTCCACGCACGGGAAGATCCGCAGGACCTCGAAGCTCTCGCAGACGAGCCCGACCTCCCGCCGGACGTCCGTCACATCCGAGGAGCCCGCCGCGAGCAGCAGCGTGCCACCACTGCGGTACGTGCGAGTCAGGTCCACCTCGCCGTCGGCGAAGACAACCCCTTGCGGAGCCAGGCAGATGGCCAGGGCGCCTGCCTCACGGATGGCGCGCGTGAACCCGGCGAGGTTCGCGCGGTGATAGGCATTGTCATTCCTGTAGATGATGATGCAGGCCTTCTGCTTCATGTGCCCCACTCCATTCCAGGTACGAGTATTTCAAGCGGAAAGCCCGCCAGCTGGCGCGAAGCGTTCCAATAACTGTTGCACCACCCGGGCCGTGGCTCCCCAGATCAAATGCCGCTCCAGGCGATACTCAAGCGCAGGATAGCTCCGTCCGCCAATCTGACGCGCGCCGACACACGTCAGGCGATCCGGCGCCGAGAGTTCTTCGATTGAGACCTCGAGACACTCGGACACCTCCCGGCCATCCGGCTGGAGGTGTGGAGCACCGCGCACCCATCCGACCACCGGGGTGATGATGAAGCCCGCGCCACTCGGGGTGTCGTCGAGCAGGCCGAGCACCTCGACCGACTCGCGCGCGAGTTGGACCTCCTCCTCGGCCTCTCTCAAGGCGGTGTCCACCAGGCTCCGGTCCCCCTGCCCCACCAGCCCCCCTGGAAAGGCCACATCCCCGGCGTGCGTGGGCGCGCGCGCCGCGCGGACGATCAGCGTCGTCCTCAGCACTCCTCCCTCGCTCCTGAGACAGACGAGGACCGCCGCACGCCGGAAGCCAGCAATCTCCAGCGAGCGCCCGGGTTTCGATTGCAGCTCACGCTCCAGGGCGCGGCGAAGCTCGGGCACGTGGGGCCTCACAGGACGCGCCGCCATGCGCCGGAGTGTGGTGGCCCCTCGCAGAACTCATAACGGGCAGTCCCTTCCGCGGACAGGGCGACGAGCGCCGCGGAGGAGGTCCCGTACCCCGGGAGGTGTGAGAAGCCTTTGACGTTCAGCGCGGTCCAGTCATCGAACGGCGAGTCGGGGTCGGCGAGCAGCCCCGGCCAACCGCCCCACGCCCCCCGGAAGTCCTCCCGAGAGGGCTCGGGTTGCTCCGCCTCGGTGAAGCGGGGGAGCCACCGTCGCTGCCGGAGGCTCCCGTTCGTGTCGTTGATGTCCGCGGAGGTCAGGATGTACGTCCCCGGGCCCAGACTCCGGGAGCTGAGCTCCGTCCCATCCCATCTCCACCAGGAGCAGCGCGCCGGGCTCATGCACAGGAGGTTGAAAGGCGGGAACGTCTCCGCTTCCGCCGGGGAAAGGATGAAGTCCTGCTGGGAGACCGCCTGGAGCGGGAGCCAGCCACGACTGCGGCAGGCCCCTGCCCCAACCGGCTCCGTCCGGTTCAACACCACGGCGGCCCGCGCCGAGCGCGGGTCCACCGCCAGCCAGGTGCCTCCAGCCCCTTCATCCAGCCCTCCGACGACGTGAGGGCCGCGCTCCGGCCACCACGTCCCTGGAGGACGCCAGGGACGCGTGCGCACCTCGTCACGGGTGGAGCAGAAGCGAACGGGCCAGTCCTCCGCGGGACGAAAGACAAGGATTGCCGTGCACATCAGGCCGCGGGGGTCTCGTGCGGAGTTCCGGAGACGGGCTCTCCCAGCTTGTGGCCGTCGCGAATCGCCTGGACCATCCGGGAGAAGGCGGAGCCGGTGGAGTAATAGAAGACGGGAGCCTGGGTGGCACCAGGGACGTCGGTGCGAGCGGCCGTGCCCTGCACCAGGTCTGCCAGGGCGCTGTAGAACTCCTCGACGGGCAGCTTCGTCCGGAACAGCGTGTGATAGCAGTCGTACAGCTCCGGACCATCCACGACGAACTCGGAGCGGGCGCGCTCGTAGAGGTTGGTGCCAGGCAGTGGAGTCAGCACGGAGAAGCTGGGCAGATCCACGCCGAGCGTCTTCACCTGCTCCGCCACGCGGACGAAGTCCTTCCGCTCGAACTCCGGACGCACGATGAAGTTCGCGCGCACCTTCACGCCGAGGGAGTGGAAGAGCTGCATCGCCTGCACCGTCTCGGAGGCCCCGGCGCCCTTCTTGTACGCGTCGAGCTCGGCCTCCTCCAGCGACTCGGCCCCGACGAGCACCGAGTCCAGCCCGGCGTTGCGCCACTTCTCCATCAGCTCGGGATTCCGGACCGCGGTGTCGGCCCGGATGTACATGTGAAACCTCTTCCGGAACCCCGACGTGGCGATGGCGTCCGCCAGCTCGTGCATGCGCTTCGCGACGATGAACGCCTCGTCATCCACGACGTACAGGTTCTCGGAGGAGATCTCGGAGAGTTCCTCCAGGACGCCGTCGACGGCCTTGGTGAAGTAGCGCCCGTTGGTGAGCTTCCACAGGATGCAGAAGTCACAGCGGTACGGGCACCCCGCGGAGAAACGGATGAGGGCGGTGGGGCGGTAATAGGAATGGAAGTAACGCTGGGCGTGGCGGGTGAGCAGGCTCCGATCCGGCTTCGCGACGGTCTTCACGTCCCTCGCCGTCGTTCCCACGGGCGGTGGCCCGTCCGCGAGGAACCGCTGGAACGGCACGAGGCCGGCCACGTCGTTGAGGGGGCTCCCCTTCTCCAGCGCATCGGCGAGGCCAAGAAGCGCATCTCCGCCCTCACCGAGGATGACGTAGTCGGCGGGGCAGCCGGCGAGCCACTGGTTGGAGACCGTCGGGTGATGGCCGCCCAGCACCAGCAGCGCGCGAGGCCACAGCCGCTTCACCTCGCGGGCCGTCTGCATCGCCGCGCGGGTCGAGCACGTGAAGGGAACCGCCACCCCCACCACATCATACGTGGCGCCCGCCTGCGCGCGCTGCTCGAGCGGCGGATCGAGCCGGCAGTCGTGGATCTCCACCTCGTGGCGCCCCTTGAGGGCCCCCGCGAGGTACTCGAGGGGAAGTGGCTCACAGCAGCTCAGCTCGTCGCTCAACACCACGGACTCGCTCCGTGGCCAGACCAGAAGAACTTTCATGTCAGTAGACGCCCTCGACCTTGCCCTCGACCGTGAACTCCGGGCTGTAGGGGTCCTCGATCCAATCCCAGCCGTACTTCGCCGCGTGGCGCCCGAAGGGCTTGACCCGGACGGCCATGTCCCGCTCCCAGAAGCCGGGGATGAGGGAGTCCTCGGTGAAGCGGTAGGTGGCCACGCGGCCCTCCCGCCCGTACTCCACGAGCTGGCCCTTCTCATCCACGCACTCCATGACCACGTAGGGAGAGGACGGGATGTAGACGACGCGCCCGTCATCCTCCGGATCCGGCGGCTTCTGGTAGCTGACGCTGGTGGTGGACGTGCCGTAGATGCCGACGATGGGGATGCCGGGGAAGCACTCCTCGCGGAGCATCTGGTGCGTGTCCCGCGTCATCGTCGTCCCGGCGTGCACGATGGCCTGCAGCTTCTTGAAGGGCTCGAGCCCCACCTTCTCCGGAATCATCTCCAGGAGCTTGGAGGTGGCGAAGAGGACCCCGATGTTCTGGTGCTTGATGATGGGAGCGACCTGCTCCCAGATGTGCCGGACGTAGCGCTCGTAGGCCGACCAATTCCCTTCCGTGCCGAAGATCTTCACGATGCGCGGATCGAGATCGATGGAGAAGCAGCGGCCTCCGCGGCGCTCCGCCATGGAGATGACCAGCCGCCCCGTCGTGTGGGGCCCCGTGGGGCCGATGAACAGCCAGTTCACACCCCGGGGAACGCCGTGCGCGTCGAGCATCTCGTCGGAGAACTGGAGCACCGCCTCCCAGTACGAGGAGCCCCAGGTGCCATGCTTGGGCGCGCCGGTCGTGCCACCCGTCTGCGACGCCCAGATGAAGGACTCCTTCTCCAGCGCGCGCCGGGAGATGAACGTCTCGAGCGGCAGGAAGCGTGTGTCGCGCTCGAAGCGCTGCTGCTCCTCCATGTTCCGGAAGCCCACGAGCCGCTTGAAGTCCTCGAAGGTCTGCACGCGCTCCAGGGCACGGCCCTCGAGCGCCTGGTCACGCTGGAGCCAGTAGGGCGTCCCGGCCCGCGGGTCGAAGTGGCACTGCATCATCCGCCGGACGAAGGTCGAATCAGGGAAGAAGAGATTGCTGGGCTGCATCATCAAACCTCGGTGGGAGGAGGCCAGATGGCCTTCTTGAAGAAGAGAAACTCAGACATGAAGCCTTCGTGCGGGTCGGTGGAGTCGTAGCCACGCGAGGCGAAGTCGTCCTGGAAGACCTTGTCGACGCTGGGCTCATGGGCCAGCTGTCGCACGAGCTCAGGGCCCGCGTTGAAGGTGGAGACGATGAGGGAGTTGCGGCAGCGAATGCGGACCTCGTCCTCGCGGGCCCGCGCCACCGTCACGAACGGGAACGGAAGCTCCGCCCCGAAGAAGCGATCATCCCCGTCCACCAGCAGCACCGTGGGCCGCAGGTAGCTCACGCCATCCACCGTCACGAGCCGCTCCTGCCCGGTGCAGCGCGCACTGAGGTCGATGGCGCCACGCGCCTCGGCGGCGCGGATCTCCGCGTCGATGGCCCGTGCCACCGCCGGGTTGGGGAAGGCAGGCACGACGGCGTGGGGATGGCTCAGCGGGAGGATGGGAATCCTCCCGAGCGACTCCGCCAGCTGCAACCCCGCGCGCTCGGCGTCGCCCACGACCAGCAGGCCGCTGACGTTGGTGCACAGCCGGCCGGCACCGCTGATGGCCATGCGGGTGAGCGCGTCCACCCGCTCGGGCGACAGCTCGCCCACGACCACGGCCTTGCTGCGCCCCTGGTGATAGGTCTTCAACCGGCGCCCGCGAGAAAGAAGCTGCTCGGGCACGTCCCCGGCCCAGAGCACCTGGTCGGTCATCTCCATGAAGGGCAGGAAGTCGCCGAAGGCCAGGGACGCCGCGCCATCCGGAGCGCCCGCCCGGTAGATGGCCTCGAGCAGCCGCAGTGGCGTGAAGGGCTCCCAGGCGGATGCGGCGAGGAGGATCGGACGACGCAGGGCGAAGGCGATGAGCCAGGTGATGTTGATGGCCGGGGAGTTGGCCGGGACGCGCACGGACAACTGCTGCCCCTGGGGCGCCAGCGTCCAGGCATGTCCCCCCTGTCCGCTCCTGCCGGTCCTGAACACCGAGGGCATCCCATCCGGCGACTGCGTGGAGAGGAGGGTCTCCATCCGCTGGAGGTCGGTCACGACGGACTTGAGCGCGCTCCGCACCCGGACCGAGGGAACGCCCGTGATGCGAGTCACGAGGTCCACGTGCGTCTCCGGGTCCACCGGCATGTCGCCGATGGGCAGGGACTCCTCGTCGAGGAGCCGCCCGACCTCCCGCAGGAGTGCCAGCCACTCGTCATCCGGGAGCTTCCGCAGGTGCTCGAAGGCCTGACGGGACCGCTCCACCATCTGGACCTGGGCCAGCCGTGGCGCCTCGGAGATGTGGAGCCGGAGGTCCCCGATGCCTTGGAGGACCGTGGTGGAATGGCTGAAGCGGGTGCGCGCCCCCAGCTTGTAGGGAAGCCGCAGCTCGTTGAGCTTCTGCGACACGCGGCTGGACTCAGGCGTGGTCATTCTGGGCGACTCCACCGACGTGCTGCGTTTCCAAGGAGGCCGGCGCCTGCTGCGCGACCACGCCCGAGGCGGGAGACCCCCCCTCGGTGTACTTCGTGCCGAGAACCGCCTTGAAGTGCGCCTGCGCCGTCTTCTGGGCGAAAGCCTCCGAGTGGATGGCGATCGACTGGGTGGCGATCTCGCGGAGCCCCTCGATGTAGCCCGCGTTGGCGAAGCGCTTGGTCCGCCGGAGCGGGAGCTGCGGATAGGCCGCCAGTCGCGCGGCGGCCGCACGGGCCGAGGAGAGGAGCTCCGGAACGGAGCTGAGCTCGTTCAGGAGACTCATCCGGCGCGCGGTGGAGGCCTCCACCGGCTCGCAGCCATAGATGAGCTCGGTCATCGCCAGGCGGCCGAGGCTCTTCTCCAACATGTAGCTTCCCAGTGAGCAGGCGATGCCGTGCTTCAGCTCCGGCATGACGAACTGACACCGCTCGGTGCCCACCCGCCAGTCACAGACGAGCGCCAGCTGGAAGCCAATGCCGATGGCGTAGCGATCCACCGCCGCGACGGTCGGCTTGGTGAGCTGCAGGACCGAGCGATACAGCTCCAACGTGCCCTCGATCCATTCTTTGACCTCGGCGCCTCCGACGTGGTTCTTCACCTCCTTGAAGTCGCCCCCTGCGCTGAAGGACCGGTCCGGCCCTCCCCAGAGCACCACGGCGCGGACGGCCTCGTTCTCCTCGGCCCGCCTGCACGCGGCGATGATCGCGCGCTCGAGCGCCCGATTGACAGGGTTGTGCGGGCCAGCGTTGTTGAAGGTCAGGACGAGAATGCCCTGCTCCAACTCTTCGCGCAGAATGCTCTCCATAGACACCTCGGCAAAAAGCAAACGGCTCTCATGCCTGGCGAAGACGCGCCAGCGCACGGAGAGACATACGCATACAAAGACAGGATGACCTCACACGCACGAGCGACCCACGGCAACGCCATGCGTGACCGACCCCGGCGTCATTGCGCCGACGGCGCGTGAGGGATTCGCAATATCCATCCAACCCAAAACACTGTCAAGAGGGCGATACGCCGCCACATCCGGGCAGGAATTGCCACTCCATGGCAATACGTCACAATCAATAACAACATGTTGCGCTCTCAAGCAGCACGTCGCAATGCATGTCAAAAATGACGCACCCGTGCGGCCCGACACGCAAGGCAAGTGATTTTCAAATCCTGTCGTCATGACATTGACGAATGCGTTCTCGCCGGTGTACTTGCGTGTTTGAGATGTCGCGGTGGATTCCTGCCAACCGTGGCACACACCGGCCAGAAAGGCGCCTCCTTCAATGAAGACTTCCATCCCCTCCTTCGTGGCAACCATTGGCTCACCTCGGGAGCCGGCGCTCCTCGAGATGGCCGGTCAGCTGAGCCCCCATGCCAGGGGCGGGAAAGGCTGCGCCTTCGGCGTGCTGCAGGTGGGGTTCAACGCGGGGGCCGTGGGTGACTCATTCGAGGAGCACATCAAGGACTTCGGTGAGCACGTCATCGTCTGGTCTGGTGAGCTGCTGAATCGGCGGGAGCTGGCCTACCTGCTGATGGCGCGGAAGCCGTCCCTGGCCCAGGCCTCGGACATCGAGCTGATCCACGAGCTCGTGGTCCGCCTCGGCCTGGAGGCGCTCCAATTGGTGGAGGGACGCTTCGCCCTCCTCCTCTGGGACAAGCGACGGGAGAAGGTGGTGGCGGCCAGGGATGCGCTCGGCCTCATGCCGCTGATGTTCTGCTCCATCGCCGGTGGGGTCGCCTTCACCACCGAGGTCAAGGCCTTCCGGTCGGGCGCCGTGGGACCGCTGGTGCTCAAGCCGCTGGCCGCGTTCGACTCGAGCGCGGAGCTCCCTGACGACTTCTCCATGTTCGAGAACGTGCACAAGGTGGCGCCGGGCGGATGGGTGGAGTTCTCGGTGACGGGAGTCCGCACGGGGGGCGGGCGGTACTTCCGCATCGCCCGTCCGGGGTCGCTCGCCGGCAGTGTCGAAGCGGTGAGCGCCAGCCTCAAGCACCTCCTCGAGCAGAGCCTCGACGAGTGCACCCAGGGGCTGGGCGAGAGCGGCACGCTCGGCGTGTCGCTGTCGGGCGGGCTGGACTCGAGCGTGGTGGCGTCGCTCGCGGTGCGGCGGCGAAGCGGGACCCGGACCTTCTCGGTCGGAACGGAGCTGGCCAACGAGTTCCCGGAGGCGCGGGTCGCGGCCCGGTTCGCCGGCTCGGAGCACTCGGAGCACGAGGCCCCCGCCTCCAGCATTCCCCACGGCATCGTGAATGCCATCTTCTACAACGAGCTGTTCGACGCCCTGTCCGCGGAGATCGCCGCGCCCCTCTATCTGCTGTACCGGAGCATCGAGGGCCGCGCGGACCTCCTGCTTACCGGCTATGGCGCCGACCTCCTCTTCGCAGGCGTCTGCCCGCCGGAGGTCGGCCCCGACCAGGCGAACGAGTACCTCTTCGGCCTCGTCAGCAGGACGCTGTGGACGGGGGAGTTCTCTCCATTCCTCGCGTCCCGCTTCGGGCTTCTGGTGAGGAATCCCTACTGGAACTCACGCCTGATGGCGTTCGCGCTGTCGGTGCCGGGGCAGATGAAGCTTCAGGGCAAGGAGGTCAAGAAGGTCCTCCGCGATCTGGCGTTCCGGGAAGGCTGGCTCCCGCACGAGGTGGCGTACCGGACGAAGATTGGAGTCCACGAGGGCTCCGGGGCCAACGCCATCTTCGCCCGCTACCTCGGACTCTCGAACGTGCGCGATTACCGCGCGAAGGACCGCTTCGTCTACGCGGCCTTCCGGGAGCTCTTCATCGGCAACCGGGAAGTGGAGGAACTGGACCTGGAGCGCCTGCGCAAGGAGGCGTGCGGCTGACCTGCCGCGGTGCCGCCACCTGGGGCGCTGCTGGTGGGCTGCGCTGGCTCATTCCCCAACACTGGCACGGCGCGGTTCGCTGTCTCGGTGCCCCAATCCCTCTCATCCAACATCACCCGCGTCGCGGTCGCGTCCAGCGGGCCTACGATGCCTCCGGCACGTTGCCGGGGAGGGCGGCGTGCCGCTCCTGTGCACGTTGGGAACGGTGGGGCTCTTGGGGGAACCCTATCTGGAGTTGAACCCAGGCAACGCGGAAGCCCCCCTGCCGGAGTCCGAGGCCCTACGAGGCGTGGACGCGCCACGCCTGGACCTGCTGTCGGAGCAGCTCACCAGGTTCGTGACGGTGCTGGCTGCGGCGTCCAAGGACGCTGGAGGGACTTGCGGCGGTGACACGCCCGCTGACGGCCCAGGACGGGCAGCAGGTGAAGGTGGCCCTCCAGCGGTTCACGGCAGCGGCGGGCCCGTTGGAGCAGATCGCCGCCAAGGCGGACCGTGTGCTCGGGCGACTGGACGCGGGCTGAACCACGGGCCCGGATTCGCCCCGGCCCGGATTGCCCTGGAGGAGCCTTCTCGACCAAGCTCCTCCAGATGGAAAGCCTCAGCACCCGGATGAGAGCCGCGCTCTCCAGTGCGGAGGAAAGCCTGGAGCGGCGCCAACTGCCGTACGGTGAGTTCCCCAGCTACAAGTTCAGCACCGCCGCGCTGGACGGGCCAGGGACGCTCGACAGCTCGCCCTTCGTCACCACCTTCGTCGTGTATGCCCTGGCGATGACCGAGGCGCCCGCGGCGCCCCTGATGATGAAGAAGGGGCTCCAGTTCCTGCTCTCGGAGCAGCGGGTTCCGGGCGTCTGGCGCTACTGGACCTCGCGCAATGGCGCGCCCATTGACCCGGACCTCGACGACACCGCCTGTGTCTCGTTCCTCCTGCGGATGCTCGCCCCCGAGCTGGCCCCCGACAACCGGGTGCTCTTCTCCCGCTTCCGCACCCCGGAGGGGCTGTACAAGACGTGGTTTCGCAAGCCGGGCGCTCGCAATGACGTGGACAGCGTCGTCAACGCCAACGTCCTGCTCTACCTCGGCGAGACGGAGGAGACCCGCGCGGCCTCCGACTGGCTGTGCCGCATCATCAACGAGGACACGGAGGCGGGGACGTACTGGTACTACCTTGAGCCCCTCTCGCTCTACTACGCCGTGTCCCGCGCGTACCACCACGGGGCCACGGGGCTGGAGCGCTGCCGCGAGGCCGTGCTGCGCAAGACGCTGGCGCGCCAGCAGCCGGATGGCTCCTTCGGCTCGGCGCTCTCCTCGGGCCTGGCGCTTTGCACCCTGCTCAACTACGGAGTGAAGGACACCGAGGCCGTGACGCGGGGCACCGCGTTCCTGCTCCGCGCCCAGCAGGAGGACGGCAGCTGGGCCCGCGAGGCCTTCTACATCGGCCCGGAGCCGCCCGGGCCGCACCAGGTGTGGTGGGGCTCGGAGGAGCTCACCACCGCCTTCTGCGTGGAGGCGCTCGCCAAGGGCCTTCGCGCCGGAATGTAGCGGCCCGCGCCGGGCGCCTTAGCCCGGCCGCGCGACCGCCCCCGGCCCTTCATCGCGCAGCAGCGGCCCGCGCCGCCGCGCCAGCTCCTCCAGCAGCTCCACGGCGCGCGCGAGCCCCCCCGCCTGAGCGAAGGCTTCCGCGAGCATCTTCGCCTGCCGCTGGGGCTCCTCCGCCTCCAGCAGCTCGCGCACCTTCTGGCGCAGGGACTCCGCGGACACTTCGGAGGGGCGCAGCACGACGGTCACCCCCGCGCTCTGGCAGCGCCGGGCGAGGTCCTCCTGCTCGCCGCCGCCGCCGCCAGGAATGAGCAGCAGCGGCAGCCCCTGGCGGAGCGCCCCGAGGACGGCCGTGGTGGTGCTGCTGGAGATGACGCCCCGCGCGTACGGCAGCACCAGCCCCTGTGGGACGTGCTTGCGCACCAAGAAGTTGGCGGGGGACTGGCTGGGCGCCTCGTCCATGCGGCCCACGGAGGCCACCACCCGCACGGGCTGTCCCTCCAGGGCCTCCGCGAGGTGGCTCCAGAAGCCCGGAATGTTGAAGACGCGTCCGGGCTGGGCGTACAGGATGGCTTCCCCGGCCCCCTGGGCCTCCTTCAGCCAGCGCTCCAGTTCCTCGTCGCGCTCGGGGGCCTCCCACAGGCAGTCGCCCACGAAGTGGACCCGCTGGGGCAGCGACTCCAGGCCGCCCTCCAGTTGGGGCACGCTGCGCAGCAGGAAGAGGTCGCCCAGCAGCGGGCTGTCCTCGAGGCCCGTCTCGCGCGGCTCCAGCCCGAACATGTACCGCGTGAGCCGGAAGGACTTGAGGAAGCCCTGGTAGCGGCGCTGGACGAACGCCTGGTACTCCGAAGGCTCCAGGGCCCCGGTCGGCCACAGGTAGGCGGCCAGCCCCAGCACCGCCACGGGCAGCCCCTGGCGCTCGCCCGCCACCAGCGGCCCAAGCGTGAGCTGCTGTCCCACCAGCACGTCCGCGGGGAAGCGCTTCAGGGCGTACTCGATGTGCTTCACCTGCCGGGTCGTCTCCAGTGGGTGCCCGCTGAGCTCCACGAGGAAGCTCTCGCCATCCCGCTCTCCCCGGGGGATGCGCGTCATCCCCGCCTTGGCCAGCAGTCCCTCCATGGACAGCCCCGTGGCAAAGGCCACCTCATGGCCCTGGCGCTGCAGCGCCTGCGCCAGGCCGATGAAGGGGAAGAGCATGCCGTGATTGGAGAGTGAGCAGAGCAGGTAACGCATGATGGTTCCGGGGCAACCCTTCAGCTCCGCCGGGGGGGCGGCTCCAGCAGCAGGACGCATGGTACGCGCGAGGGCTCGGCGAGCCGCAGCAGCCCGTAGCCGATGCCGGCCAGCCCGTTCATCAGCCCGGGAGACTCCATCCCGCGCGGCACGCCGCAGCGCCACCCCTCCGCCTCCAGGCTCTCCAGCACGCGCGCCGCCAGCCGGTCGCGCTCCAGGGCCAGCGCCGCGTCCGACAGCCGCTCGGCCGCCAGCGACACCAGTTCCAGGTTGCCCAGGTCCCCATGGCACAGGCAGTGGCTCGCGCCGAACCCGCGCGCCAGCGTCGTCCCCACCGCGGTGGAAATCTCCTCGCGCACCCGCGGCGTGTCCAGGGAGCCCAGCAGGCCCAGCCGGCCCAGGCCGATGCCCGGCGCGCCGTGACACCACGCGTGCAGGAAGGCAGGGAGGGCCTCGGGCTCGCGCTCGCGCAGGTCGCGCCAGTTGCCGGCCTCGGGGACAAACTGGCTGCGCTCGAAGTCCAGCGCCGCGAGCGCGGCCTCGCGGAAGCGCGTCTCTCCCGTCGCCGCCGCCAGCGCCATCAGCGCCCAGGCGATGCCGGCCGCGCCATGCGAGAAGCCGGTGAGGGGCCGGGGCGCCACCTGCGGCACCCAGCCCAGCCCCTGGGGCATCCGCGTCGCCTTCTCCAACAGTCGCTCGCCGCAGCGCGTGGCCAGTGCCAGCGTGCGCGCCGAGGGGCGATGCGCGTGCAGCGCCAGCAGGGCGGCCAGCGCCCCGGCCACGCCGCTCAGCACGTCCAGCCGCTCGTCCCCGGCGATGGCCTCCTCCAGCCCGCCCGCGATGCGCTCGGCCTCGTCCAGCAGTGAGGGCTCACCCCACAGGGCCCCCAGCTGCGTCAGCGTGTAGACGAGCCCGCCGCCCTCCTGGAAGCCACCCACGGAGCGCACGGGCGCGCCCCGCGCCAGCTCCTGCCGCACCCCGCACATCGCGGCCTGGGCCAGGGCGCGCGGGCGCTCCTCGCCCGTCACCTCGCCCAGCCAGGCGAGGAAGAGGGCAATCCCCGTCACCCCTCCGTAGAGGTCCATGCCGAGCGCGCGGGCGCGCCACTCGTGCTCCCGCTCCGCCATCATGCCCACCCACCATGCCTCGTCCCCGGCGCGCAGGGCCAGGGTCTCCAGCCGCTCGCCCACCGCCAGCGCGGCCCGGAGCAGGCGCGAGCGCTCCACCGGGGCCCGAGGCTCCGCAGGCAGGTAGGGTGCCCCGCCGCCCATGTCCTCCGAGAGCGTGGCGAGCGAGGCCTCGATGAACCAGCGCTGGCGCCGTAGGTCTTCCTCGCCCAGCGCCGCCACGCGCTCCATCACCCGGGAGAGCCCCGAGCGCGGGAAGTAGTCCGGCAGGCGCTCGTGGGTGCTCGTCCACACGTCCCGGGAGCCGGGGCGCGTGGTGAACATGGGGATGTCCCCACGCCACAGGTCGGCGCGCTCCGCGGGGATGACGCGCGAGACGTAGGGTACCTCGTTGGCCACGGCCCACAGCCGGTCGAAGAAGGACTCCCGGTCCAGCGCGTCGCGCAGCAGGTCCGGGTGGTAGCTCTCGCGCAGGATGAGCGAGTAGAGGTGCGTGGGGCGGAGGATGGCGCGCACCTCGTCATCCGCGAAGCGCACCAGCGGGCCGGCCTGGGACAGCAGCTCCTCCCGGTGGGCCACCAGCAGCCGGTACACGCGGGTGAAGCCCTCCACCAGCGCGCCCTCGAAGCCGCGGATGTCCACGTCCTCGCCGTGGAGCCGGGGGCGGTTGTCCTTGCCCACCGCCGTGAGCACCAGGCGCCTGCGGGCCAGCCGCATCCCGTCCGTGCCCGCGTCCGCCACGTACTGCGCGGGGCGTGGGGAGATCTGGCCGGGCCGGGCCCCCAGCGCGCTGTAGTCCACCCCCGCCGACTCCGCGTTGCCCCAGGAGCGCTGCGGCAGCATGCCCACCCGCAGCACGGAGGTGGCCACCGCGATGGCGGCCCGCGTCCGGGCGTGCGCCGGCGCGTCCTCGACGAAGTGAGGGTGGAAGAGCGACTCCGCGTCGATAAAGAGGGGGTGCTCCCCGGCGGCGAGAACGTTCTCGTAGTGCGCGTCCGTCGCAAGCAGCCCGTACAGCACCGCCAGCAGGCCGCCCTGGCGCTCGTAGAAGCGCCGCACCGCCTCCGGGGAGGCGCACTCCTCGCGCTCGGCGAACTCCATCCACCCGTACTCGCCCCGGTCCAGCAGCCTCAGCGTGCGGAAGGACGGCTGGGCACCCCGGGCGTTGAGCCACGCCAGCAGTTCCTGGAAGTGCCGCTCCGTGCTCAGGGACCGAGGCTTGTAGACGACGCACAAGCCCGAGGAGAAGCGCACCGCGGCCACCGTGCGCCCGCCGCGGTGCATGTCCCCC
>NZ_RAVW01000106.1 GCF_003611585.1 Corallococcus exercitus
CACCGGGCTCATCCGCGTATCCGACACCTCCATGACTGCCCGCCGCATTCGTCAGCCCCGACGACACGTTCCCCGTCGTCCGCCCGGCGATCTGCGCGTTCCCTCCCTGCCAACCACCCAGGTACCCACGCTCGCTCACGTCGACGGATGCCCCGGTCTCCACCACCAGTGTCCCCGTGACATCCAACTCCAAGGGCCTGGGGGCCCCATCGATGCTGCCATTCACTGTCAGTCTCGCGTTGCTCTTCAGTGTCAGGCTTGAAAGCCGGAGCGGCACACCCCCTGCCACTTTCAACTCAGCCCTTTCACGCAGCTCCACCGTCATTCCATCCGCGAAGGCCCAGGGCTGCCGCAGGTCCACCTTGCTGTCCGCCGGCATCTGCAAGGAGGTGAAGCTTCCCGTCAGGGCCCCCAGGAAGACCACGTTGCCGCCGTCCACTGAGAGGACGGTGGCCGTCAGGGGGCCTGGCACCTCCACCCTGGCCTTGTTGCGCACCACGAAGCGGTCATACGCCCCGCCTGGCACCTGCGTGGGGCTCACCTTCGTGGCGGGAGTGACACTCTGGTTGTCCACCACCAGCTCGCCATTCAGCTGTGCGCTGCCCTTCAGGAATACCGTTCCCGCTCCCGAATTCACCACGCCCTGCGCGTAGATTTTGTTCCAGTCGAAGCTGCTGCTGGCGGTGTCGTAATAGACAGCAATTCGGCCTCCTCCGGCTCCGTTGTAGAAGCGAGAGAGGCTCCCGCCGACCGCCTCCATGCTTCCCGTTCCCGTCAGCGCCCCCACGTCCACGCGGATGCCGCCTCCCGCGCCTCCGAAGTAGCCATCGCCGCCATTCGCCAGGAGCTTGCCGTCCAACCGCAGGCTGCCCGCCTTCAGCCGCAGCAACCCACCTCCAGTGCCTCCTGGCTGTCCCGGCGAAGAAGCAGCGCCACCCGAGCCGAAGTCCGCCGGGTCCTTCGGGGCTCCATAGGCGGGCATCAACTGCATCACGCCACCGGGCTCATCCGCGTATCCGACACCTCCATGACTGCCCGCCGCATTCGTCAGCCCCGACGACACGTTCCCCGTCGTCCGCCCGGCGATCTGCGCGTTCCCTCCCTGCCAACCACCCAGGTACCCGCGCCCGCTCACGTCGATCTTGCTGGCGCTGTCGACGCGCACCTCCTGCGTCACGGTCAGGTCCAGGAACTTCGCACCGGACACATCCTGCAGGCTGTGCGTCAGCGTCGCGCCTGAAAGCACAAACAGGTTGCGGAACGTGTGCGCGCCGTCGATGCGCAGGGTCTTGTTGCCCTGGATGACGATGTCCTGGTTTTCGAAACTCATGTCATTCGCGGCGATGACATCCGTGGTCTCCGTGGGCTGAACCGGCTCCGCCACGGTCACGTTCTGGATGGCGTCGCCAATCAGTCCCATCCTGTCCTGCGCGACAAGCGAGACAGTGATCGGCCCCAACGTCGTGGGCACCCAGGTCTGACTCAACGCGGCGCCTGAAGGCACGTTCTCCACGCGATTGCCCACGCGCGTGCCGTTCACCCGGAACTCCGCCCAGGCGAGCGGGCCGCGATCATCCGTGACCGTGCCGGACAGCACCACGTCCACACCCTTGCTCAGGGGGTTTCTGACCGTCGCCAGCGTCGCCTTCGGCTGCTCATTGGCCGCGACCGGGAAGTCCCACGCGCCCGGGGTCACCGCGCCCAGGTCGTCCGTGGCGCTCGCCTCCACATGGATCGACGTCGTCCCCACGCCCAACGAGTAATCCGCGCACTTGCGGACGCAGGTCGCACCACACGATATCTGCGCCACCATCTGCCCCGCCCCCACCGTGGCGGTGAAGGACTGGATGCCGCCGTTGTCCGTGGCCTGGACGCAGACGTTCACCGTATCGCCCTCGCGCGGGGTGCTGGGGTTGAGGGTGACCGTGAGCGCCGGGGGCGTATTGGCCTGCAACACCGTCGTGCGCGGGACTTCGTCCTTCCGTCCTCGACTGTCCGTCGCCACCGCGCGGAAGACGACCTGCTGCTTCTGCGCGCGGAGCGGCAGCGTGTAGGTCGCCGTCGCGATGTACGTCGTGCTCGAGGCGATCTCCTCGTCATCCGCGAACAACTGGATGCGGGCCAGGTCCCCGTCCGGGTCCGAGGCCGAGGCCTGGACCGTGACGGTGCTGCCCTCGATGGCGGTCTCCGGCGGCGAGCCAAAGTAGAACGACACCTGCGGCTTCGAGCCATCCGGTTCCACCGTGTAGGTCTTCTCCACGGGGGTGCTGTGACCCGCCACGTCGTAGGCCGTCGCCTTCAACGTCACCTGCTTGCCCACCGAATCCTCGGGGAGCAGCAGGCTGTAGGGAAGCCCAGTACTCCCATTGGCCTCGGACGTTGCCGCGATCACCACGCCGTCCTTCTCCAGTTCCAGCCACACCACGCCGTCGTCCGTGGCGTTCACCTGGAACGTGTTCACGTACGGCCCGGCACGAAGCGCCCCGGGCAGGCCGGAAGGCTGGGTCGGCGCCGCCACGTCCGGCAGCACCGTCAGGGCGATGGAGTGCTCATCCCCACGGCCCGCGCCATCCAACAGGGACACCGTGAGCGTCGTATCCAGCGTCGACTGGACCACCGGCAGCCGGACCACGGCGCCGTAGAGCGTCGGATCCGCCACGTCCGGAAGCAGCCGGCCCAGCGACAGCGTTCCCAGGCGCGCCACCACCGTGGCCGGCGCCACGCCGCCCGTGCGACGCGCGCCGACCCACACCGCGGCCCCCGAACGCAGCTGCTGGTTCGCCACGGGCCAGGTCACCGCCACCTTCGGCGCCGCTGTCGTCGGAGCCTTCACCTCGACCCGCAGCGCGGGCGACAGGGCTTCCGTCCCGCCCGCCGCGCGCACGCGGACCTGCAGCGTGTGCTGCTGGCCCGCGACTGCGCCGCCCGGCACCGTCCAGCGCGCATTCGGCTTTGCTTCGTCCAGCACCACCACCGGCTGGCCGTCCACCACCAGCTCCGCGCTGTCCAGGCCCACGCCCGTGGCCACGGCGGACAGGTTCACCTGGCCCCCCATCTCCACGACCTGCGTTCCCGTCGGCGCGGACACCCGCACCGCCGGCAGCACGCCCGTGGGAGGCGTGAAGGCCTGGACTCCAGACGCGCCGGACGCGACCAGCACCCGGCCCGCCGCCACCACCGCGTCGGTCGCCCCGGCCGCCGCCAGGCTCGCCATGAGCGAGAACGGCTGGCCCTCCGGCAGATGCCACAGCTCGACGCCCGCGGAGCCTTCGCTCACGAGCGCCAACCGGCCCTCCAGCCGGACGCGCTGCACCGCTCCCGCCGTCGGCACCGTGCCCACCAGCTGGGGCGCTTCCCCGTCCGCCAACATGAACACGGAGAACGACGACGCGCCGCCCGCGATCGCCAGCGGCCCCGCCAGGGCCACCTTCGAGGCGTTCACCGGCAGCGTCGCGACGCGGAGCAGCTGGCCGGACGGCGCCACCTCCACCACCGCCACGCCCTGCGCGCCCAGAGCCACCAACGCGCGCTGCTCGTCACCCGCCACGTCCAGCACGGCGCTGCCCAGGAGCAGCGAGCCCATGCCATCCGCCGACGGCCAGCGCAGCGACTTCAACATCCCCGCGGACACGGACCAGATGCGACCCGCGGACGCCGCGAAGCGGTCCACGTTCCCGAGCGACCCGAGGGCCCAGCTGCCCGCCGAGCCCCAGGGCAACGACCCGTTGGCCTCTTCCAGGTAGGCACTCAGGACCTGGCCGTTCAGGACCAGCACGTTGCGTCCCGCGCGCTCCACCTGGCGCACGTCCGTTCCCGAGATCAGCGCCCCCAGGTCGGCCGGCGCCACGCCACCCGCCACGGACACCGCGTGGACTCCCGCCGTCCGCGCCGCCACCAGCGCGCCGCCACGGAACGGCGTCAATCCCAGCGCCGTGTCCGCCAGGGCCACCGCCCCGGCGGCCTCGCCCACCGTGGGCACGGGCAGGCGCATCGCGCGCACGCCCTCGGGGCCCGCGGCGAACAGCAGGCCACCACTGATCGACAGACCGTTCGCGTCCAGCACCGTGCGCGACAGGATTCGCGGCGAGGTCGGCTCGCGCACGTCCACCACGCGCAGCCAGCCGTCGTCGCCCGCCACATACGCGACGCCTCGCACCACCTCCATCGCGCGGACGCCCGCTGGCAACGCCAGCTCCGCCACCTTGGTCTGCGTCTCGTTCGCGTCACGCGTGGACACGACCAACGAGCGATCCGTGCCCACCACGATCCGGTCCCCATCCACCTGGGCCACGCGGCCGACAGCAGGCCAGAACGAGAGCAGCCCATTTCCCCAGGTCTCGAAGTACCCGAGGCTCGTGGCGCCATAGGTCCACACCAGGGGTCCATTCATCCCCGCTCCCGCGAGCGACCGGTCGGCCCCCTGCAGGAAGTTCGTCCGGACGGGCGCGGAGGGATCGCCCACCTCCAGCTGATCCAACACGAGGGAGGTGGAGTCCATGCGGCCCGTGTAGAAGACGTCCGAGGCGGCGACGGTGGCGTAGTTGCCATTGATCCGGGACATGACGACGGGCGACGCGGGAACGCTCACGTCCACCAGCCACAGGCCCGCGCTCCCCAGCGCCAGCGCCACGTGCTTGCCCAGCACCGCGAGGGCCTTGGGCGCGACCGGCGTGGCGAGCGTCCCGAGGGTCTCCAACGCCGGCGCCTCGGCCGTCCCGGCGACCTTTCCAATCCACAAGCCCGAGGCATGGGCGGCGTACACGCGCTCTCCCAACCGCGTCACGCTCGTGGCTCCGCTCAGCGCCACGGAGGCGACATCGTCAGGCTGCGTCGGCGACACCACGGTGCGCTGCACCGTGACCGTCTCCACGTTGCCCGACCGGTCCTCGGCACGACCCCTCAGCTCCAGCACCGTTCCCGGCGGCGTCTGCTTGGGGACGAGGTAGCGCAGCACCGCTCCCCCCCGGGCCTGACGCACCCCCGCGGACCAGAGCTCCAACGACACGCGCTCCAGCGCCAGCGAGTCCGAAGCCTGGGCGGTCGCCTTGAGCTCCGTGCCCGCGGCCACGACCGGTCCCGACGGATCCGTCTCGATGGAGAGGGTCGGCTTCGTCAGGTCATCGAGCACGGTGATGTTCAACGTCTCCGGAGCGGACTCGCGGCCCGCCTCCCACGCCACCGCGCTCAGCACCACCTGCTGGGAGCCCACGACCTGCGGCATCCGCACCGTCGCGTCGACGATGAGGCCGGTTCCCCACGCCACCTCCACCCCATCCAGCCGGAAGCTCACGACCGTGGATGTGGAGCCCAGCGTGGTGGTCGCGCGGACCGCCACGAGCTGGCCTTCGATGGCCGTCACGGGCTGGCCCTCGCTGGTCGGGTTACCGTTCCCATCCAGGTGCTTCAGCGCCACGGACGGAGGGGCACCGGTAGCATTGCGGAGGGTCACCGAGCGCACCAGGGCCGGACCCCGGCGCCCCTGGGCGTCGATGGCCACGAACGTCACCTGCATCTCCGTCTCTTGGGTCACGAGCGGCGCGAGCAGGCTGCCGGTGAAGGCAGGAGCCGGCAGCAGCACGGGCTGTCCGCCCGCGAGCGTGACCTCCACGTCCTTCACCTGTGCCGGATTCACCGGCACGGCGCTCACGGCGAAGGTCGTTCCCTCCTCCGCGAAGCAGGGGCTTTCGGCACAAGCGGCCTGCGCCGAGGCGAGCACCGGTCCACCCACGGGCGCCGTCAGCGACACCGTGCTCGAGACGTGAGCCTGGCGTCCGGCCAGGTCCCTCACGACGAGCTCCACCGTCGCCTCGCTTCCCGTGGCGGGCAGGTCCACCCACTGCGGCAAGCTCGAATCCCTCGCGTCCACCACCACGCCGTTCACGGACAGCTCCGCCGTGAACCCGTTGAGCGGCAGCGCATCATCCGACACCTGGGCGCTCAGCGTCAGGCGTGAACCCTGGACCGCGGACCCGGAGGGCAGCAGTGCCCAGGTCAGATGCGGCGTGGCCGGCCCGCGCACCACCGGAAGCCGCGTCATCCCGCGAGTCAGTCCGCCGATGAGCGCACCGGGGACCAGCACCGCCGGCCCGGTCACGGCCGGATACACGCCGGCCACGGCGGGTGCGCCGCGGACGTCCAGCAGGCGAGCCCCCGAGGCGGTGCCCACCACCAACAGCTCACCGAAGGCGCCCGCGCTCACCGCGGGCGCGCCCATCACCGTCTCACCCTTCGCCACGAGCGCGTTCGCGGCGCCCATTCCGAAGCACTTCACGCCCACGCCCACCGCGCACACGCCGCCGTCCGCCAGCGCGGCGACGCCCGTGAAGCCGGGGGTCTCCAGCGAGAAGCGGGACAGTTCCTTCGGCGCGTGAGGCTTCGCGACGTCCACCGCGATGACCTGCGTGCCCGTGAGAGCGAAGAGCCGGTCGCCTTCCGCGGACACGCCCTTCACCGCGCCCAGGCGCAGCCGGCCCGCCAGACTGCCATTGGCGCGACGCACCTCCACGCCCTCGTCCGTGCCCAGCGCGAGCCAGGCCCCTGCCCCATCCATGGCCAGAGGGGCGCGCGTCAGCGACGTCGACTCCTGCGGCCGCGCGTCCAGCGTGGACAGCGAGAAGCGCTCCAGCGCCCCCGCGCCATTCCGGCTCACGGCCACCACCACCGCATCGTCCACGAAGGCCGCGCCCACCGGCGTTCCGAGGACATCCCGCGTCGCGAGCTTCACGCCTGTCTGCCGCGAGCGCAGCTCCACCACGCCCGCGCCGCTGTCATCCGCGCGCACCACCAGCACCTGGTCGCCTCGCGACACCAGCGCCACCGGCGTCATCGAATCCGCCGCGTCCTCCACCCGCGCCGCCTGACCACTGGACAGCTCGGCCAGCGTGCCCGAGTGCTCCACCGACGCCGAGGCACCGCCGGCCGTCGTGACGGAGGCCCCCGTCAGCACCTGCGCGCCCTCGGGCCCGTCCGGCAGCCGCGCCTCGCCCTGGACTCCACCCGCGCGCATCCGCACCGGCAGGTTCACACTCCCGACCTTCGCGGTCAGGACGGGCGCGACGCCACCATCGGTGGCGCCCGTCAGCACCAGCGTCGAGCCGCCCAGCAGCAACGTCCCGTCCGGCTCCTGCGCCAGCGACACGCCCACCGACGTCTGGCCGTCATCCACCACCGTGACCTTCCGCCGGATCACGGTGCTCGTGCCACCCTCGTTGTCCGTGACCTGGGCCTCCAGCGCCAGCGGCGCGGAGCCCCCTTCCAGCACGGGTGCGACGAACGTCGCGCGCCAGGGCGCCTGCGTGAGGATCCGCTCCTGCGTGCCCGCCCGCAGTCTCACCGACGCGACCCCCGCCGGGGCCGAGGCCTCCACGGAGACTTCGAAGGACCGCCCCTCCTGCAACGACGCCCCTTCCGCGGGCGAGTACCACGCCACGTACGGCCGGCCGGACGACGGCTCCACCGTGATGTGGGCCGTGGCCTCCGCCGCGTTGTCGCGGGCGTCCTTCGCCACCACCTTCACCGTGTGCGACACGTTGGACGTCACGACCGGCGCCTTCCAGGCCACCGTCCACGGAGCCTTCCGGGCCTCGCCCACCGGGGCGCCATCCACGAAGAACGCCACCGACGCCACGCCGTTCGCGTCGGTCGCGAGCGCCTCCAGCGTCAGCTCCGAACCGCCCACCACCCGGCCCCCCTCCACCGGCGAGCGCAACGCCACCGAGGGTGCCTGCGCATCGCGCGTCACGGTGATGACACGTGGCTCCGAGGCCGACACCTGGCCCTCGGTGTCCGTCGCATAGGCGGTCAGCACGCGCTGCGCCTGGAGGTCCGTCCCCGGCACCGGGGCCAGCCTCAGCGTGCGCGTCAGCGTCGCGCTCGTGCCGCTCAACCCGTCCAGCCGCGCGAAGGGCACGCCGTCCAGGTGCAGCTCGACGGACGTCAGCCCGTGGTTGTCGGACGCCGCCACGACGATGTCCTGCGTCTCGCCCTCGGTGCGCGTCCCGTCCGCCAGCGGCTGCTGGAAGGAGACGTCCGGAGGCGAGTCCTCCACCACACTCACCGTCACCGTCAGCGGGTCGCTGACGTTGCCGCTCGCGTCCGTCGCCGTGGCCGTCAGCACGGAGGGCTTCCCCTTCGCGGACACGGGCCACGTGTAGCGGTAGAGCCCGTTCGACGCCGTCACCGGCTGGTTGTCCACCTGGAGCGTGGTCGTCGTGGTGCCGCCACTGTCATCCGTGGCCTCCACCTGGAACGTCCAGGCGACCTCCGCCGCGAAGGGCGCTTGATCCACCACCACGGATCCACCGGCACGGCGCAGCCGCACGGTGGGCTTCACCGTGTCCACCGTGCGGAACACGTGCGTGAAGGCGGGCGTGACGTTGCCCGCCACGTCCGTCACCCCCGTGACGCTCAGCGCATACGACGTGGTGGACGTCAGCGCGGCGCCCGGCGTGACGCGCAGGGTGCGCTTGTCACTCAACAGGACCGAGGTGCCCGCCACGGCCACGCCGGAGGGATGGCGCAGCAGCTTCAGGCCCTGCGGGCTGGTGTTCGCCAGCGCCTCGTCGAAGCGGACGTCGAAGAAGGCGGCCAGCGGGACGTTCTGGTTGCCCACGGTGGCCATCGGCTCCACGCGCTCCACGGCCGGAGCCCGCACGTCACCCCGGTAGACCGCCTCCGCCACCACGACCGGCGCCGCGCCGGGCTGGCTGAGCGTCAGCGTCAGGTGCCGCTCGTCCCCCGCCGGGACCAACGCGTCCACGCGGTTGGGGGTCAGGTTCTGGGTGAACGCCTTCACGCCGTCGAAGCGAACCTCCAGGCCGCGGTGGAAGCCCGCGCCCGCGAGGCTCACCGTGCCTCCAGCCAGGTCCACCGCGCGAGGCGTCACGCTCGCGAACGACAGCGGCGCCACGTACAGGAAGCGCGAAGCCGCCACGGCCTCCACGCCATCCGAGGCGCGCCGCACGCGCACGTCCGCCGGTCCCGCGACCAGGGCCTGCGGCAGGCTCACCTGCAGCAGGTTCTCCTCGAACGGAGCGACGAGCGGCGCGGCGATGCCACCGATGAACACCTGTGTGCCCGAATCGAAGCCCGCCCCCTGCACGCTCACCGTCACGCCGCCCGCCGTCGGGCCCGTGTTCGGCGTCACGGAGGAGATGCTCAACGACTCCGCCGGGCCGCCCACGCGCAGCGGGTAATCCCACGGTCCCAGCACCGTGCCGCCGACGACATCCGGTACCGCGCCCAGCCCCAGCCGCGCCACGTAGGAGCGCGTCGGGTCGAGCGCGGCATCCGGCGTGAAGAGGAGCGAATGGCTGGAGGGCACGAGTGTGCCCTGCACCGGCACCGCGCCATCCCACAGGGCCAGCGAGGACGCCTGGGCCAGCGAGCCGGGCAGCTCCGAGGCCAGGGCCACGGAGACGGACGCATTCGGCGCCACCCGGTCACCGGGCAGCGGCGACAGGACGTCCACCGTCGGGTACGGCACCTGGAACACGTGCAGGCTGTTGGAGGAGGTGGCGGCCACGGCCACGCCGTTGATCACCGCCACGTCCGACACGAGGCCCAGGCCACCCGCGAACGTGCGCTCCTGGAGGCCCTGCGTGGTGTCCAGCCACGACACCCGGCCGCCCTGTGCGGCCAGGAGCCACGGGCCCGACAGCGACAGGGTGCTGGAGGTGCCTCCGCTGGGGTCCAGCGCGGACGCCACGAAGTCAGGCGCCTCCACGTCCGTCAGGTCGAAGAGGTACAGCTGCCCGCCCACGGAGGCCGCCAAGCGCGCCCCCTCGTGCGTCAGGGCGCCGTCACCGCCAGACGTCGTGCCCGGCAGGGACACCTCGCGCAGACGCGTGAGGCTGGCGCTCTCCGTGCTGCGCACCTCCAGACGGGCACCCGCCGCACCGTCCTGCACCAGCACCACCAGCGCGCCCCGCACCACGTCCAGGTCCAGCACGGTTCCCGAGTCGAGCAACGTCCGCGCGACCACCGCGTACAGCCCGTTCACCGGGGCCAGCAGCGCCAGCTCGTTGCCACCCGCCACCGCCACGTACGCCCCCGCATCCCCCGCGGCGACCGCGCGGAGCGTGACGCCCGACGACGGCGCCAGCACGACGCGGTCCTTCTCCTTCGGGCCACACGTCGCCAGCGGCTGGGGCGCGCACGCGCCAGCCGACACGTCGTAGCGGACGACCTCGCCCTTGCCCGCGAGGAACAGCGAATCGCCGTGGAGCGCCAGGTCCACGGGCTGCGTCACGCCCGTCACCGACCCTACCGGAATGGGGCTCCCCGGCCCGGAGAAGTCCCAGGCCGAGAGGAACCCATCCCGGGCCACGAACAGCCGGTGGTCCTTGCGCGCCACCACCTGGCCCTGGCCGTCCAGCTGGACGCGCTTCGCCAGCGTGAAGGTGAAGCCTCCCGCGAGCGTGGCCTGCTGGGGCGGCGTGCCCGGCGTGAGGACCGTGAGGCCCACATGCCCCGTCACTCCGTCCGGGACCTCCACGAGCAGCGCGCCGGAATCGGTGAACGTCACCGAGCGGGCGGGCACCGAACCGAACGACACCTGCGAGCCCGGGAAGAGCCCCTCGCCCGTGAGCGTCACCACCTGCCGGCTGCTGTACGGCGCGGACGCCGGCTGCACCGCCGCCAGCGACGGAGGCGACAGGTACCGGTAGGCGCCCAGCCGCAGATGCGACAGGCCCCCCGGGTTGATGACCTCGACCGCGGCGGCGCCCGCCTTGCCCGGCGGCACCGTCACGCGGACGCGCTTGCCATCCAGCGAGACCTGCGAGACCGCGGCCACCGCGCCGCCCACCTTCACGGTGCAGCCCTGCAGGAAGCCCGAGCCCAGCACGTCCACTGCGTTGCCGCCCGCCTCCAGCCCGTAGGCCGGCGACACGGAGGCCACCTCCGGCCGCTCCTGCGACGCGTTGAGGCCAGTGCGGAAGCGGACGCGGGCCTCGGTGCCCAGCCTGGCGCCCCGGAGGTCCTTCAACTCCGCGCCCACGCGCAGCTCGTACCGCGTGTCCAGCGCGAGCGGCGCGGACGGCGTCAGCACCACCTGGCCGCCCTGCGCGTCAGCCACCACCGAGCGAGACACCGACACCGCCTCGCCGTCACTCGCGCGCACCAGCGTCACCTGTCCGGCGCTCGACGCGTCCGGCAGGGCGCTCAAGAGGACGCGGACCTCCGCGCCCGGCGCGACGATGTCCCCTTCCGCCGGCTCCGTGCCGCGGATCTCCAGCGTGTCCAGCTCCACGGAGGCCAGCGCGCCCGCGAGCGGCAGCGACGCCTGGGCCGGCTCCAACAGCGGCAGCTCCACCGCGTTGCCCGCGTCGTCCAGCACCAGCGTGCCCACCAGGAGATAGCGGCCCATGAGCGCCAGCGTGCGCGCGTCACCGATGACCGAGGCCTGGCCCAGGCGCACCGGCGCCGAGCCCTCGCGCACGGAGAAGCGCTGCACCTTGCCGCCGCCCGCGGCCACGTACGCCACGCCCGCCGCGACGCGCGTCTGCTCGGCGGACACCCAGCCGCGGCCCAGCGGGTCCTCGACCACCAAGGTCCCCACGGGCGCGGGCTGTGCGCCCGACAGCTCGTAGAGGGCCACCTGCTTCGCCGCCCCAAGCGACAGGAAGGCCCGCGTCCCCTCGGCGGTGATGTGCACCGCCGGGGCCACGAGCTCCGCCACGCCCTGCTCCGCCAGGTCACCGGTCCGCGCGTCCAGCACGTAGAGCTTCGGCTGGACCTTCGCCGCGCTGGAGACCAGCAGACGGCTGCCGTGCAGCGCCAGGGCGCCCACTCCCCCCGGGATGGCGCGCGCGCCGACGCGCAGGGGCTGCGCCTCCGCATTGGCGCTGGACACGTCGAACACCTTGACGCCTTCGGCGTCACCGACGAACAGCAACGACCCGCCCAGCGCGATGTCCGCCGCGCCTCCGGGGACCGTGAGGGCCGTGTACGCCTGGGCATTCCCCGGCTGGGCCACGTTCACCCGCTGCACGCCCCCCAGACCCGCCGCGACGTAGACGGTGTTGCCCCGCTTGAGCACGCGGCGGCTGCCTCCCAGTCCGGGGAGGGGGACCTCCTTGATGGGGGTGACGTGCGTGGGCTCGCTGAGGCTGGCCAGCAGCAGTCCACCGTTCTGCGTCTTCCGGTTGGCGGCCAGCAGGGTGCCATCCACGCCGTACACGTCGACGGTGGCGCCGAGCGCGGCATACGCCACGCCGTTGTCCACCAGGACATCGCGCACCGGCGGCGTCGACAGCCGCGCCACCGCGCCCGAGCCATACAGGAACGAGGCCGGCAGCAGCGACGTGTCGCCCTCCAGCGTCACCGCCACGTCGACCACGCCCGCGCCGTGGGTCGGTGCGACGGCCTCCGCGGCCTGCGTGCCGAGCACCCGCACGTCGAAGGAATTCGCGCCCCCGAAGGACACCTTCATGCCCGGCGCGAACCCCCGGCCGGACAACTGGACCTTCACGCCACCCTGCTGCGGCGCGCGGTCCGGCGACAGCGCGAGCAGCTTCAGCGCGTCGCGGAACACGAAGCCACCCAGCTTCATCGCGGACAGGTTGCTCGGGTCCACCACCTCCACCGACGCCGCGCCCGCCACCGGCAGGCCATTGCTGTCCAGCGACGTGGGGGGAATGGTGAGCGAGAGCGTCTTCTCATCCACCACCACCGCCACGACCGGACTGCCGCCCACGTAGACGACGTCGCCGTCGCGGAAGCCCGCGCCCCGGAGCGTCACCACCGTCGTCTGGTCCGCGCGGCCCGACGCCGGCTCCAGCGAGTCGATGCGCGGCTGGAGCGCCTGCGCGCCCACCACCGTGAACATCCCGTGGAAGGCCACGGCCTGGGGCTTCAGGCTCATCGACACGAGCCCATCCACGTCCACCGACACCACGTCCCCCTGCTGGAACGGAGCATCCGGCTTGAAGACGACGGACGAGCCGCGCACCGCGTACTCCACCTTCCGCGTCCCCGTCGGCGAGAGGGTCGTCCCGGCGCGCAGGACCTTCACCGCGAACGACGTCTCGGAGAGGGACTCCTCCTTCACCGGAAGGGTGAAGTCCACCTGCACGGAGGTCGCCGCTTCCGCGAGCGCCCCGGACGCGGGCACCATGCCCACGGGCAACAGCTCCACGGGCGGCACCGTCTGCACGGTGTTCGCGCCATCGGTGGACACGAACAGCGTTCCGCCCACCCAGCCCAGACCGGCCAGCTCCACGCCCAGGTCGGTGGACTGCACCCGCTGCGGCGAGGACTCGTGGGTGAGGTCGAACACGTGCAGCCGATTGCCCGCTGTCACGTAGGCCCGCCGCGAGCGCACCACCACGCGGCTGCGCACCAGGTCCTCGAACTGCGTCAGCGTGGGGTCCACGCTGATGTGTCCCAGGTGCTGGCCGGCGCGGTCGTGGATGGACAGGACGAGCCCGTTGCCCTGAGTGCCCACCACGTTGGACGTCAGCACGTAGAACCGGTCCGGCCCCAGGTCCAGGGCCAGCGCGTCCGTCCCCAGCGGGTCCGGCTCCAGCGCCACGGTCGCCACGAGCCCCAGGCCGGGCGACGCCGCGTCGAACTCCTGCACCTTGCCCCCCGGCATCGTGGGGTCCACGGTGGTGACGAAGGCCCGTGAGCCCTCCAGCCGCACGGACGTGGCGATGCCAGCCGTGGACACCCGCCGCACCACGAAGGGCGTCTCCGGACGCGACACGTCCACCGCCGCGAGCCCCGCCACGTCATTGGCCAGGAGCGCCAGCGCGCCCGCCACGTCCAGGCCCCGCACCGGCGACGGGGTGCTCAGGCCCCCCAGCCGCAGGGGGCGCTCTTCCAGGCGGACATCGAAGATCTCCAGGCCCGCCAGGCTCGTCGGCGTGGAAACCCCCACGTAGAGCCGGTCTCCCACCAGCTTGATGTCGGACGCCTGCCTCGGGGGGAACCCGGGCAGGCTCAGCGTCGTGCCAATGGGCAGGTCATAGGAGAAGGTGCCCACGGTGACGGGCACGGACTCCTCCGAGTTCGGGGCCTTGTCCTCCGGCCGTGTCAGCGTCACGAGCGCCAGGCCCGCGGCATCGCTGGCGGGCGTGGTGAACTCCAGCGTGGACAGGTCGAGGATGTCCACGGCCACGCCAGCGACTCCGCCAACCTTGACCGTCGTTCCGGGCGCCACGGCCTTGCCGGCCACGCTCACCCGCACGCGCGTATTGCCGCTCACCGGGCCGTGGTTCGGGCTCAGGGTGACGGCCTTGCCGGCCAGCGGCTCCAGGGCGAGCAGGCCCGCGGGGAACAGGGTCTCCGGGCCTCCTTCATCCACGAGCCGCACGTCCACCGGCCCCGCGGACAGCACCGGCAGCGTCACCTTCAGCGTCGTGTCCGTCCTCTCGCTCACGGTGCCTTCCGCGCCCGAGCCCAGGAACACGCGGTTCACGCCCGCGAGCCCATGGCCGTGCACCGTCACCGTTCCGCCGCCGGTCGTGGAGACCGTGGACGGGGAGAAGGACGCGATGACCGGCGCGCGGGCTCCGGCCTTCGCCGTCTGGAAGGTCGTGCGCAGCGGCAACAGCAGCGCGCCGCCGCGCTGATCCGTGACGGAGGTGTCGACCTCCAACGTGTAGAGCGTTTCCGGCTGCAGCGGCTGCTGCGGCACCGCGACGATGGCGAAGTCGAGCTGCCCCGGGATGTTGCGCTCGGAGAACGCGAGTTCCACGCGCGTCCCCTGCGGTCCCGTCAGCCGCACGGAGCCCGCGGTGACGCTCCCGAACGACACGGGGCGGTTCATGCGGATCACCAACTCCTGCAGGGACGGCGGCACGAGCCCGCCCCGCGCGGGCTGCGTTCCCGTCACCAGCATGAACGGCGTCTCCAGCTCATACAGGCTCGAGCCGCCAGCCAGCGTCAGCCGGTCGCCCACGGGCAGCACGTCCATGGCGGTCTCGACGTTGCCGCCACTCAGCAGCTCCGGGTGGTGGAGGTCGGAGACGTCCACCAGCACGACGCCGCCCATGTTCGCCGCCACGAACAGCACGTCACCCACGAGGCGCAGCCGCTGCGGCTCGCCCGGCGTGTTGGACAGCGCCTCGTTGAAGGGAATGCGGGTGATGACCGAGGGGCTCTTCGGGTTCGACACATCCACGAACGTCAGGCCGAACTCGGCCGAGGCGAGGATGGCCACGCCGTCACGGACCACCACGTCCGTGAGGTTGCCGTTCTCGTGCAGCGTCCCGTCCACGACCGCGTCCGCGCCCGCCGACGAGTAGATGAGCAGCGAGCCCTTGGGGATGGCATTGTTCTTGTAGATCGTGCGCTGACCGCCCCGGGCACCTCCCTTGAGGGACACCTCCGGCAGGGGCGGCAGCGGCTGATCCGGATCGCACCGCGTGTAGCGCTCGCCCTGGTGCTGGCCCGTCACCACGTAGAGGCGGCCGTCCGCCACGGTCGCGCCATAAGGCTCGAAGCCCTCGCCTCCCGACTGCGTCACGAGCAACGGATCCGCCGGAGTGCGGGTGTCCACCAGGTAGAGCTTGCCGTCCGTGCCCACCTGGTCCCGCTTGGGCTGGCACGTTCCCGTCGGCTGGGTGTCCGGAGGATCCGTCAGGCCGTTGGCCAGCACCCAGGCGCCCACTGGCGTGGGAACGACGCGCGTGGAGAGCAGCTCCCCGGTGCCCGAAAGCTTCGCCCGACCCAAAAGCCCCAGCGTCTCCAGCTCGCCGTCGGCGTTCACCTCCAGCGTGCCCGACCCGTTCAGCACCGCGAGTCCGCTCAGGCCATTGGCCACGTACAGCTGCTGTCCCGACAGCGCGATGTCCAGCGAGTCGGGCATCAGCTCGATGTCCGGCATCGGCGTGCTGGCCGGCACGAAGTGGTTGAGGATGGCCATCACCAGGTCCGCGCTGGCGTCAGGCGCATGGACGACCTGGTTGCCCGCGGCGCGCGGGCGGCCGGACAGCTGCACGTCGTACGCCACGGCGCGGTAGGACTGCGGCACCGTCCCCTGCCCCGTCAGCGGCCCCAGATAGGACTGCGGGAACTTGTTGCCGGCCGCCGCCGAGCCCGCCGCCGCGTAGACGTAGAAGGGCGACAGCGGACTGGGCGACAGCGCCCGGGGCCGCACCGCCACCGCCGGCTCCTCGCCCAGGAACGGCAGGCCGTAGCCGGTGCGCGTGGCGGTCACCACGCTGCGCTCCACGCCGTCGGAGGACAGCACCATCACCTGCGCGTCACCGAACGAGCCCGGCGGCGCGCTGGCCTTCAGCTGCGTGAGCGACAGCACCTCCACCTGCGTGGCGGGAATGCCGCGCACCCGGACCTGCGTGGACAGGCCGAACGGATCCGCCCAGTCCGGCAGGAAGCCCTCGCCCTCCACCTCCACCGTGCTGTTGCCGCGCGGGTTCAGGAAGCGCGGCGTCGCGGACTTCGCCAGCAGGGGCAGCGTGTAGAAGTAGCCGCCCGGACGCCGCGCGCTCAGGCCGGTGGCCTGGCTGCGCACCACCACGTCCGCGAGGCCCGGTGTCCCCGGGGGGGCCACCACGTCCATCCGCGTCGAGGAGCGCGAGCCGACCGTCGCCGGAGCGCCACCGATGAACACCTCACACGAGGCGTCGAAGTTCGCGCCCAGGAGCTGGTGCACGCCCCCGCCGCTCACCGGGCCCACGCGGGGCACGAGCTGCGAAATCACCGGCGCCGGCCCTTCCGCGAAGGCGGTGCGGAAGTCCACCTGCAGCGGCGCGGCGAGCGGCCGCCCATCCCGGCTGTGCAGCGTGTCCGCGACGGTGAGCCGCATCCGCGCGTCGGGAGGCAGCGGAGCGTCCAGCGTGAACACCATCGTGCTGAGCGCCTGCTGCGCATCCCCGGCAAACAGGGTTCCGGAGACCGGCACGCCGTCCGCCGTGAGCTGGAAGGCGGCCTGCGCGGACGCGGGGTCCACCGGCGACGACAGCACCACCGTGACGGACGGCAGGTCGAGCCGGACGAGGTCGCCCGGCGCCACGCTCGCGCTGACCACGGTCAGGTCCGTGCCAGGGCCGAAGTCCACCGACCACGCCCCCGAACCGCTGCGCTGGCGCAGGCTCACCACCCGGCCGCCCGGCGTCACCACCGCGGCATACGTGCTGCCAGGCTGCGCGCCCGTCACGTGGTAGCGGAGCTGGGGCGACGCCGGGTCGCTGATGTCCACCACCGCGACCCCCGCCGCGCCCGCGGACACGTACGCGAGATTCCCCGCGAGCCGCACGTCCGTCGCGAAGCCCTTCACGTCGAGGGTGCCCTTGCGCACGAGGTGCCACGGGTCGCTCACGTCGACGAGCACGAGCCCTTCGTCCCCCGCGGCCACCGCCGCCAGGGTTCCGCGCAGGCGCACGCGCTGCACGTTGAGCGCCAGCTCGCCCTTCTGGGTGACGGGGCCTTCCACCGACAGCATCCGCAGCAAGCCGTCCTGGACGGTGCCCGCGTTCGTGCGCGTGCCCACGCCCGCCGCGGCCTGGCCGCCTTCGACGGACAGCGCCTGGGCGCCCGGCTCCGAGGCATCGGTCCGGATCGGGAAGGGCGCGTGCGAGATGTCGAAGGAGTGGAAGCCCTGGGTCCCCGCGGCGGCCAGCAGCCGGTCGCCTCGCGCATCCACGCCATAGACGCCGTCCTCCGGGATGGCGCGCGCGGACACGAGCTTCGGCTGGAAGGGGTTGGAGACGTCGAATTCATAGACGGCGCCCGTCTTCGCGTGGCTCTCCGGGTGCTGCGACAGGACACCGCTCGCGAAGATGCGGGTGCCCCCGGTGGACGGATAGGACACGGACCACAGGTCTCCCGCCGGCGCGAAGCCGACGATGCGGTCATCGCCGCCCTTCTTGTCCTCGTCCACCAGCTCCACTTGCTTCTGCGGCGGAATGGGGAGGCCCGTGTTGTCGCCCTGGGTATAGAGGCCGGACATGTCCACCACGGTGAGCCCCGTGCTGCCCACCACGTAGGCATAGGAGCCGATCACCACCGCGTCGCGCAGCGTGCCGCCCAGGGCCACCGACGCGCCGGTCGGCTGGTCGAAGGTGAAGGCACTGGGGAGGGTGGCGTGCTTGCCATCCGGGTTCACCACCGAGACGTCCACCGTGCCGCGCGCCCCGTTGGGCGTGGTGGCCTCCAGCGTGTTGAGCCCCAGCACCCTGGCGTTCACGCAGTCCGTCAGCGTCTTGAAGCAGACCTTCACGGTGCCCGTGGGTGAGAACCCATGGCCCGTCAGCACCACGCGCGTCCCACCCGCCGTGGGGCCGCGCGCGGGCGCGATGGACACCAGCGACAGGTTCGCCGTGTAGACGAACGCGCCGGGAAGCACGAAGCGGGTGCCCGACGGGTTGCGGATCTCCAGCGTCGCGGCGCCTTCTGTCCCCGCGGGCGTGACGAACGTCAGCGTGGAGCCGGCGTTCCCCACGGCCGAAGAAGTGACGTCCTTTCCGTTGAGCAGGACCTCCGCTCCCACCTCGAAGCCCGTGCCCGTGACCGTCACCGGGGTGCCGCCACCCTCGGGGCCCTGACGCGGCTCCAGCTTCGTCACTTCGATGGGCGAGGGATTGGCCACCTTCGCCGTGCCGAACTCCAGCGTGTAGACGCCAGGCATCGCCGCCCCCTGGGCGCCCACGGCGCGCAGGCCCGACACGGTGAGCCGGTAGCGCTTCGACGTCTCCAGCGGCCCGCCGGAGGGCTGGACCGTCACTTCCGTCGTCCCCATCCCGCCCACGGTGATGGGGACGTTCTCGCCGTTCGCGGAACCATTCAGCTGGACCAGCCGGATTTCGGCGCCAGTGCCCTGCACCACGGCCATGTTGAACGTCACGCGCAGCGCGCTGGACGGCCGCGCCGCCACTTCTCCGGCGGAGGGGACGGAGGCCACGACCATGGGGAACGGCAGCCGCACCACGGCCAGACCGTCCAGGGCCTTGTTCTTCTCCGTCTCCGTGATGCCCACCACCGCGACGTCCCCGTCGATGTCCACGTCGGACAGCCGGGTCGCCGGATACAGGTCGATGGCGTCGATGGTGCGGGGCGTGGAGAGGTCCGACGCCTCCACCAGCTGGAGCGACGCGGGACTGCCCGACTGTCCAATCCCGGAGGTCACCGCCGCGGCCACCTGGGGCCCCAGCGCGCCGGAGACGAAGAGGCCTCCGCGCATCAGCGGCGGCACCACCGCCTGGGTGTACGGGCGCGAAGCCGGCACCAGGGACGCCGTGCGCAGCGTCCTCCACGCGGACAGCGCCTGGGTGTCGCGCAGGGCCATGGCGCCGAACTCACCGGACAGCTCACCCAGGACGGTGAACCCCGCGGGGACCAGGTCCAGCAGCAGCGTGCTGGTGACGTTGTCGCGCTTCACCTCCACCAGCGCGCGGTCACCCCAGGCCGCCACCTGCTCCACGCTCACGGGCGCGCTCGTGCCCGCCATCAGGAACTGGGTGCGGGCCCCGAGCAGCAGGGGCTGCTGCGGATCCACCAGGGAGAACGTGAGCAGGCCCGCGTCACCGGCAGCCACCAGCGCCAGGTCTCCCACGAGCGCGATGGACCGCGCGGTGCCAGGGAACGGCACGACACCCCGCTCCTTCGGCGCGGTGCGGTCGGAGATGTCGAACGCCAGGAGTGACGGCCCGCCCTCGCCCACCATGTCCACGAACGGCAGCGACGGCGCGTTGGCGACCACGTAGGCATGGTGGCCCCGGACCGCCAGCGCCACGGGCTCGTACGGCGCGAGGATGTCGGCACCGCCCACGAGCGAGGCCTCCGCCAGGGACACGTCCACCGCGCCCAGGCCGCCGGCCACGCTCGTATCGATGACCTCCAGGGCGCTCAGGCCCTGCGTGTTCACCTGGGCCCCGGACAGCACCCAGGCCGTCCCGCCCTCCATCGCGACCGCGAGCGGAGCGCCCTCTGGCAGCATGTCGGCGGGCTTGGTGGATTGCGCGTCCTTGGGCTTGTAACGCCCGATGCGCGTCGTCACGGCCAGCCGGCTGTAGAGGAAGGCCCCCGCGGCGAAGGCCTCCTTCTGGTCCGGGTTCGTCACCACCACGTCCGCCGGACCGAAGGCACCGGGCGGCGTCACCACCTCCATGCGCCCGGGCGCGAGCACGCGCACGGACGGGGCCAGGACGCCGTTGAACGACACCTTGGCGCCGCGCTGGAAGCCCGCGCCGGACACCTCCACGCGCGTGCCACCCGCCAGCGGCCCCGACGCCGGGGCCACGAAGGAGACCTGCAGGAGCGGCAGGTACACGTATCCGCCGACGAGCGACCCCTCGCCGCCGTCCGGATTCACCACGGTCACCAGCGCCGGGCCCTCCTCCCGCGCGGGCGTGATGACGGACAGGCTCGCGCCGTCCGGCGCCACCTCCACGCCCTGCCCTTCCGCACCGGCGAAGTACACCTTCGCGCCCGGGACGAAGTGCTCTCCCGTCACCGTCACCCGCGAGCCGCCCCCGAGCGGTCCCGCCGAGGGCTCCACCTTCGACACAAGGGGCGCATCCTTGAGCGTGGCACGGGTGCGGAACCCGGAGATGAAGGGCTTCGCGAGCGCCTTGCCCGCCACGTCATGCAGCCCGGACGTCACGACGACGTAGTACGGCGTGGACACCTTCAGGCGTTCGTTGGACGGAGGCGTGAGCGTCACCGTCCGGCCGGACACCGCCAGCGCCACGGTCACCCGGCGGCCCAGCGTGGGGTCCGCCTCGCGCAGCATCACCGTGTCCACGGTGACTTCGCCTGGCCTGGGCGGCGCGGAGAACTCCAGCGCGACCGGGGCGTCCACGGCGACGCCCTGGGTGCCATCCAGCGGCGTCACGCCGGTGACGACGAAGCGGGGCAACGTGAAGATGGCGCCGCCCTCGTCGCCGAACTGGGCCACCGGCGTGCCGGACATCAGTGTCAGTCCGCCCGCGCTCGGCAGGTTCGCCCGCACGAAGGGCGTCACGGCGCCGTTCGTGTCCAGCACGGAGGCGGTCAGCAGGCCCTTCTCAGGCGTGGTGCCCTTCACCAGCGAGGCGGCGACCACCGCGAGGTTGCCCTCCACCACCACGTCCGACAGGCCGGTGGCCTGCAGGTCCTGGCGCGCCGAACGGTGCGGGACCAGCGCCTGGAGGAGCGGCTCCGCCGGGTTCGACACGTCCACCACCGCCAACGTGGCGGCGGAGTCACGGCACGCCACGAAGGCCCGGCTTCCCTGGGTCACCACCCGCACGGCCTCGCCCGGCAGCGCCACGAAGCCGCGCTGCACCAGCCCCGGACTGCGCAGGTCGAGCACGCGCAGGCCGCCCGTCCCCGCCGCCACCAGCAGCAGGTCTCCGCTCACGGCGACGTCGTACGCCGGGCCCACCACCGTGCGCGTGTTCAAGCGCACCGGGGTCCAGGGGTCGCCAATGTCCACCACCGCGACGCCCGCCGCGCCGTTGGCCACGAAGGCCAGGTGGCCCGCGGCGGCGGCGCCGTGGATGTCCTCCCCCGGCAGGTCCACCGCCCCCTGCTTTCCGGGCATGGCCGGGGTGGACACGTCGACGACCGTCAACTGCGGAGGGAACGCGGGCAGGTTGCCGCCCGGCGCGTACGCCCCCGTCGCGATGACGGCGGTCTTCCCGACGAAGGCCGCGGCGCGCGCGGGACCGTCCAGGTCCACGCTCCCCAGGGACGTGGTGGTGCCCTGGTCGACGCGTGTGAGCGCCACCTGGTGGAGCGGCGTTCCGCCGCGCTTGCCCACGAGCACGAGGTGGTCCGGCCCCCCGCGCAGCAGCGTCTGGGTGAGGTTCCCCGTGAAAGGCGTGAAGCGGCCCGACGGCGCCATGCCCAGCTCCACGGTCTCCAGCGACGACACACCCTTGTTGTTGGACGGGTCCCACGCGACGGCGTGGAACGTCGCCGTTTGGCCCGCGAAGCCCGTGGGCGGCGTCCACGTGCCGCTGAACAGATCGCGGTTGGACGTGCTCGTCTGCGGCGTCGTGTCGAAGTCAACGACGCCGCCGTCCAGCATGAAGTCGACGCGCGCCACCTTGGCGTTGTCCTCGGCCGCCGCGGACAGCGTCATCGGCGCGCCTTCCGTGACCACGTCGAAGGCGGGCGGATCCACCAGCTCCACGTCGGGGGGCACGGTGTCGCGCACGGTGCCCACCTTGACCTGGGTCGACGTCGTCTCCTGGCCCGCCGAGTCCACGGCCACCGCCGTCAGCACCAGGAAGCGGTTGCCGCTGCCCACGTCCGGCTGGAAGGTGGCGGAGAACACCGTGGGCTTTCCGGCGTAGCCCGCCGGGACGTTCGACGTGGCCACCTTGAGGCCGTCCACGAAGAAGTGCACCGCGCTGACGCGTGCCTCCTGGTCCCTCGCGTCGACGTCGATGCGCAGGGGCGTGCTCTCGAAGATGGCGCTCCCGTCGGCCGGCTGGACGATGGCCACCGTGGGCGGCGAGTCCGGCTCCACCACCGCGGAGACGGTCTGGCTCCACTTCTCCTGTCCCGCCACGTCCACGGCCCGGGCGCGGAACACCACCGTCTGGCCGACCTCCTCCGGCTGCGGCGTGTAGACAATCTGGAAGGGCAGCTGGTTGCGCCGCCCGACCTCCATCTCGTTCCCGCCCGCGCGCGAGGCGTAGAAGCCCACGCTGGCGATGGCGACGTCGTCCGACGCGGTCGCGCTCAGCGGCGTCGGCCGGCCCACCACCAGCCGGCCCGCCGGAGCCATCGCGACCTCGGGCAGGGCGTCCGTCTTCACGTGCACCGTCCGCTGCGCGGCCTTGGAGAGGCCGGACGTGTCGGTGGCGATGGCCTCGAGCTTGAGGTCCTTGCCCGCCAGCTCCTTGGGCACCCGGTAGGTGAAGGCGTAGGGCGCCGCGGGCATGGTGGCGTACAGCGCGTCGTTGATCTTGAAGTCCACGCGCACCACGGCCACGTTGTCGTCCGCGGTGGCCTCCACGCGCAGCAGCTGCCCGGCGGTGATCTCCGAGTTGTCCGCCGGCGTGAGGAAGCTCAGGGTCGGCGGCGTCGTGTCCGCCACCACCTGCACCGTCACCACCGGCGCCAGGGTCTGCTTCTGGGCGGTGTCACGGGCGCTGGCGCGCAGGGTGAGCGTCCGTCCCGCGGAGCCGGGAGGCAGCGGCACCCGGAAGCGGTGGGGCGCGCTGGTGCTGACGAAGCGCAGCGTCCCGCCCAGGCCTCCCTCCACGGTGGCCTCCACGGACTGCACGCCCACGTCGTCCTGCGCGGCCACCAGGAAGGCGAAGTCCCGCCCCTCCGTGACCTGGGTGTCGTCGCGCGGCTCGGCGATGGCCACCGTGGGCGGCGCATCCTGCTTCACCGTCACCACGACGACCTGGCTTCGCACCTCGTGGCCGAAGGAGTCCTTGGCCACCGACTGCAGCTTCATCGTCGTGGCGCCCGCCGGCACGGAGGCGCTGAACACATAGGGCGGCGCTTGCAGCACCAGTCCCTGGGCCACGTCGTTGACGAGCAGCCACAGGCTCGTGATGGCCACGTCGTCCTCGGCGGACACCGTCACCGTCACCGGCGTCCCCTCGACCACGGACGCGCCGTCGCTCGGGGAGAGCAGCGACACCGCGGGCGCCTGATCCCGCACGATGTCCACCAGCTGCAGCGCGTCCTCGCTCGTGTTGCCAGCGGAGTCCCGCACGCGCACCACGATGAAGTACGGCGCCGAGTCCCCGGCGCCCAGCTCGCTCAGGCGCGGCGCGGTGAACTCCGCGCGCACCACGGGACTGGAGAGGCCGTAGCCCTCCTGGACGACGGCGTTCTCCGGCGTGAAGCCACCCGCGCGGCGCACGGTCTGGAGGGCGTTCAGGTGCGGCCCCACCAGGATCTCCACCTCCTGGACGAAGACGTTGTCCAGGCCCACGGCCTCGACGACGACGGGGCTGCCCTCCACCAGGTCCTGCCCGAGCGTCGGGCGCAGGACGATGGCCTCGGGTCGCGCTTCGTCCGGCACCACGACCACGCTGTGCTCGACACCGGTGGTGTGGTTCTCCAGGTCCCGCGCCACCGCGCGGATGACCAGGCGGGTCGGGTTCTGCGGATCCCGCTTCACGAAGCCCGGCGGCAGCCACACGCGGCCCTGGAACTCCTTGAGCAGGGACACGTTGTCGAAGGGCGCGTCCAGCTTCTGCGCCGCGGCCCGCAGCTTGGGGTCGTAGGCCAGGGGCAGGCTGCCAGGGGTGCCATCCGCCGGCGCCGCCTCGATGATGCGCGCCTGCGCGCGCGCCACCGTCAGCGCGGACTTGCCGTTGATGAAGAACTCCACGCTGCCCACGCCGGTGTCGTCACCCGCCACCGCGGAGAGCACCAGCGACACGCTGCCCTCGGTGAGCGTGGCGCCGGCCGTGGGCGACGCGATGGCGATGGCCGGCGCGCGAGGCGCCTGCGCCTCCACCAGGACCCGCGCCTGCTGCTGGAAGCCCTTCGTATCCGTGACGAGCACCCGCAACAGACCGGGCGCGCCGCCTGCCTTGCGCACGGGAGTGAAGGACAGGGTGTGGATGGCGCTCTTGACGCCCGTGGAGGGAACGTCCGTCAGGAGCGGCGCGTCGTCGAACCAGGCCTCCACCTTCGCCAGGCCCACGTCGTCCTCGGCCGAGAGCCGCACCGTGTGCGGCACGCCTTCCAGCGCGCGCACGTAGCCGCTGCGCAGCTCCGTTTCGGAGATGCGGTTGCCCCCTTCGGGAGCCCCATTGGGCAGCGTGTACTCCATCTGGGACAGGGCCACCGTCGGCGGCGCGTCCGGGCGGATCTCCAGATAGACCGTCGAAGACACGGACGCGTTGCCGGAGCGGTCCTGCGCCACCGCCACCAGCTGCAACGGGGTTCCGGCGGTGGGGGTCGGGATG
>NZ_RAVW01000107.1 GCF_003611585.1 Corallococcus exercitus
TTTGCGTCCTGCGGGCTGCTTCGAAGTTCGTCGGCGCCGTCCAGTGACTTTCGCCGCTTCTTTTCGAAGGGGAGCGGCTTCTACTTCAGCGCCGCGTTCCCTGTCAACCTGCTTGCTGTCAGCTTCCCTCGCCGCTCGCCGTCCGTGTGTTGCCTGCCGGACTGCCTACTCTTCGGTGGGGGCGCGGCTTCTACCTCTTCGCCGCGTTCGCTGTCAACCCGCTCGTTGACTGCCCTATTTCCTTGTCGGTGCTGCGCTCTCTCCGAAGTGCCTTCCGCGCCAGTGCGCGGGCTTCGAAGCGAGGGGCGCGGCTTCTACCACCGCCGCGTCTTGTGTCAACCACCCTGCTGCTGCTTCCGATTCCCGACCGCCACCGCCATCAGCTCCGCCTCCCATGAGGCGGCAACCCGCTCCGACACCTTCAACGCCCGCCGATCACTGTCCTGCTGCGGCAACCATCTAAGAATCGGATCGGAGAATGTCAACTTCTCGTCACCGTCCCGCGTCCTGCAGGTGCCACCGGAGTGGCGCCTGCGTGTCGCCGCGAGGTGTGCGGCTTATCCATCAGGCGATCGGGCGGCGCAAGAAATTTGATGCAGGCCGCCGGCGCGGTGCGACGTGGTGGTGGGGGAACCCGTGGGGCGGTTCCACCCATTCCCCGACGGATTTCAGCTCCCGAACTTGAGCTTGGAGAGGTCCACCCTCCCCCGCCGGCACTTCTCCGCGACCACCACCGAGCGCAGCTCCTGGTAGGCGCGCTCGATGTCGTCGTTCACGACGATGTAGTCGTAGGACGCGATCCCCCGCTCGATCTCCGAGCGGGCGGCCAGCATCCGGCGGCGGATGGTCTCATCCGAGTCCGTCTGGCGGTCGCGAAGGCGGCGCTCCAGCTCCTCCATGGAGGGAGGCAGGACGAAGATGAGGACCGCATCGGGGTGCTTGCGCTTGATGGCCTGCCCCCCCTGGACGTCGATGTCGAAGATGGCGGTGCCGCGGCGCTTGCGGGCCTCATCCACCACGGACTGCGGGCTGCCGTAGAAGTGGCCGTGCACCTCGGCCCACTCCACGAACTCGCCCTGTTCGATCTTCTCCTGGAAGGCGGCGACCCCCACGAAGTGGTAGTCCACGCCCTCCTGTTCCTTGCCCCGGGGGCGCCGGGTCGTGACGCTGGTGGAGAAGATGCCGTCCGGCATCTCCTTCAGCAGGCGATGCGCGAGGGTCGTCTTTCCGGCTCCGGACGGGGCGGAGAGGACGAGGAGCACACCAGGCTGGAGTCCAGAGGGTTCGTTCATTCGACGTTCTGCACCTGTTCGCGGATGCGCTCGACTTCGGCCTTCATCGAGACCACACGCGCGGAGATCTCCGCGTGCTGGCTCTTGGAGCCCGTCGTGTTCACCTCGCGGTGCATCTCCTGCACGAGGAAATCCATGCGCCGGCCCACCGGCTCGGGGCCCGCCATCAGGAGCCGGAACTGCTCGAGGTGCGTCGCGAGCCGGGTCACCTCTTCCGCGATGTCCGTGCGCTCGGCGAAGAGGGCCACTTCCTGCGCCAGCCGCTGCGGATCCACCGCGACGCCACGCGCGAGCTCCGCCACACGCTCGGTGAGCCGCTGCTGGTAGTCGCTGACCGCTCGCGGTGCGAGCCGGGCAACCTCCTGGCTCCAGCCCTCGATGAGCTTCATCCGGGCGTCCAGGTCCGCGTGGATGGCCTCGCCCTCGGTGTTCCGCATCGTCTCCAGGGCCCCGAGCGCCTGCTGGAGCGCGGTCTGCGTGGCCTGGGTGGCGGACTCCACGTCCACGCCCTTCTCCTCCAGGCGGATGACGCCCGTCTGGTTGGCCACCTGCGACCAGGCGATTTCCACCGACTGGCCCAGGGCCTCGGCGACCTCGCGGAAGGCGCGTGCGTATTCGCGGGCCAGGGCGACATCCACCGTGGGGACGTTGCCCGAGACGGTGGCGGACTGCCGGCGCACGAGGATCTCCACTGAGCCTCGCGCGAGGCGGTCCTTCACCTGCTTCACGAGCACGGGCTCGAGCGCGGACAGTTCGCGCGGCAGCCGGACCTTCACTTCACAGAACTTGTGGTTGAGCGAGCGTGCTTCCACGGAGACCTCTTCGTCCCCTACGCGGGCGCGGCCCGAACCAAATCCGGTCATGCTCTTGAGCATCGGGCGGGGTGCTAGGGGCTTTCCGCCCCAAGGTCAAGCCAGCGTCTTGTGTCCATTCCAATTCTGGTAGGGTCCGCCGCGATGGCGTGGCACAAGCGGCTTGAAACGTGGGCGAAGCTGGCACTGGCGCTCCTGGCTTCCCTCCTGTTCTGGCGCCCCGGACGTCGTCGCGCTCCCGGAACGCCCCTCCCCTTCCCGCGAAAGGTCCTGCTCGTCCGGCCCGACAACCGCGTGGGCGAGGCCCTTCTCACCACGCCCCTGTTGCGGACCCTCAAGGCGCATGTCCACCCGCCTCCGGAGGTGCATGTGCTGGTGCACGCCAAGGTGGCTCGCGTCCTCCAGGGCCATACGGATGCGGATGCAGTCCTGGCGTTCGACCGGCGCATGCTGTGGCTGGGTCCTCTGGCGCCCGGCATCCGCGCACTCCGTCGTGTGGGCTACGACACCGTGGTGGATTGCGCCAACTGGAGCGCTCCATCCGTGACGAGCGCGCTCATTTCCCGGATGGCGGGGCCGAAGGCGGTCGTCATTGGACCGGGCATCTGGCCGGTGTCCCGGCTGCAGTCGGTGTCGGTGCCTGCCCGTTCCGATACGCGGCAGGAGGCCGTTCAGCGGACGCATCTACTGACGCCCCTGACCCAGGGGGCTGTCGCCCAGGGGCTCTCGTTCCGGGAGCCGGTGCTGAGCGAGGCGTTCCGTGGCTACCTGGCGGGGTTCTCCGGGCAGGGTGCTCGGCGGGCGGTCATCAATCCAGGGGGCCGGCTGGGCGAGCGGCGCATCCCGGTAGAGGCCTTCGCGGCCGCGGCCCGGGAGCTGATTTCGCTGGGCTATTCGCCCGTCGTGACCTGGGGCCCGGGAGAAGAGGGCCTGGCTCGGGCCGTGATTGGCGGTGCTCCGGGGGTGGAGATGGCTCCCCCGACGAGCATCGATGAGCTTGCGGCCCTCATGCGGAGCGCGGGCCTCACCATCTGCAACAACACCGGGCCCATGCACCTGTCGGTCGCCGTGGGCGCGCCCACGCTGGCGTTCTTCCTGCGCATCGACATGGAGCGCTGGGGCCATGCGGTGGCTCCCCACCGGATGGTGGACCTGACGCCCATCGTGGATGGGGCTTCCGGGGTGGGACTGGAGCAGCGCGTGGCCGAGGAGGTCCGGTCGTTCGTCTCGGAGCGGGCCTCGCTCACGGGGTGAGCGGTCGCTCCTGTTCGGGCACCATCCGTGGGACACCGTCTTCCACGGGCCAGGCTCGCAGGCACCTGGGGCAACGGACTTCTGGCGGGGGGCCTTCGTGCTCCTCGAGCGGGCCCTTGCAGTGGGGACAGCCCAGGATGGACCGCAGCAACGGGTCCAGGACCATGGGCTACTTCGCGCCTTCGCGCCCGAGCCTGCGCGCCAGCTCCGTGGTGCTGTGGTCCTTCGGGTCTCCCGCCACCGCGGTCCTGCCTCCGTAGGCCCGGACCTCGTCACCTTCCGGGATGGAGTCCGGCGTGTAGTCGGTCCCCTTCACATGCACGTCGGGCTTCAGGGCCTGGATGATGATCCGCACGTTCGGTTCGTCGAAGACGACGACGCGGTCCGTGCAGGCCAGCGCCGCGACCAGCTCCGCGCGCTCCGCTTCCGGAATGTGCGGACGGCCGGGGCCCTTGTAGGCCCGGGTGGAGGCATCCGAGTTCACCGCCACCACCAGCACGTCCGCCAGCGCCTTCGCGCCCTCCAGGTACCGGACGTGCCCGACGTGCAGCAGGTCGAAGACCCCGTTGGCCAGGGCCACCGTGCGGCCCTGCTCGCGCCAGCGCTCCCGCTCCTCCGCGATGGCTGCGAGGGGGCGAAGCTTGTCCAGGGTGTTCATCGTCGGCTCCGCAGCGCTTCGAGGAGTTCTTCGCGGGAGACCGTCGCCGTGCCCGGCTTCTGCACCACCAGGGAGCCCGCCACGTTCGCCAGCCTCGCGGCTTCACCGAAGGACGCTCCGGCCGCGAGGGACAGCGCGAAGCTCGCGATGACCGTGTCGCCGGCTCCCGTCACGTCCACCGCCGACTTCGCGCCGTGCACGGGGATGAGGTCCACGCCGCCCTTCGCGTCGAAGAGGGCCATGCCATGCCGGCCTCGCGTCACCAGCAGCGCCTGGCAGCCCAGCTTGCGGACCGCTTCGTGACCGGCCTCCAGGAGGTCTTCCTTCGTGCGCACCGGACGGCCCGTGAGCGCTTCCAGCTCCGGCTCGTTGGGCTTGCACACCGTGAGGCCCGCGAAGGCCGCGAGCGCGTAGCGGCTGTCCACGCAGACCGGGAGGCCGTCCGCGGCGAGCTTTCTCAGGACCTCCCGGACCTCGTCGTTGACGACGCCCGCGCCGTAGTCCGAGACCACCACCGCGTCCGCGTCCTTCGCCGCCGCCTCCACCTGCCTGGCAATGGCCTTGCGCATCCGCGGCGGGAGGGGGCCACGCTGGCCGCGATCCACCCGAAGCATCTGCTGCCGCGTGGTGCTGATGCCTCCCGCGAGGATGCGCGACTTCGTCTCCGTCTCGATGCTCCGGCTGCTGACCGCGTGCAGCCGGATGTCCGCTGCGTCGAAGAGCTTGCGCAGCGAGCTGCCCATCGCGTCCACGCCCAGCGCGCCCACCGCCGTCACCTGCCCCGACAGCGCGCGGATGTTGGCCGCCACGTTGGCTCCGCCGCCGAGCTTCACCTCCGACGACTCGTACCGGACGATGAGCACCGGGGCCTCGCGGCTTACCCGGTCCGTCTGTCCGTAGAGGTAGTGGTCGGCGACCAGGTCTCCCACCAGCAACACCCGACGGCGCGCGAAGGCGAGTGGCAGGCGCGAGGACGATGCTGCCGGACGTGAAGACGGGACCGCGGGCATGGGCGCGCTTTGTCCCACAGCGTTCCGGACCTCACAAGTCGCGCGTCTCTCCCGGAAGCCCGAGCGCCCGCCTCAGATGCGCTTCGCCCTCGAGGACCTCCACTCCCAGGCGCACCACCCAGGCCTCGAAGCCGGCGGGCAGCCGCACCGCATCCTTCTCCGTCGTCACGATGCGCGCGCCCTGCTGGCGGGCCCGGGCTTCGACCTGGCGCAGCTCGTCCGCGGAGAAGCGATGGTGATCCGGGAAGAGGGCCGCGTCCCGGACCTCCGCCCCGAGTGTGGTGACGGTCTTCAGGAAGCCTCCGGGCCGGGCCAGCCCCGCCAGGGCCAGGACCGGCTTTCCTTCGAGCGCGTTCGTCGCGTGCTCGGTTCCCGAGGGATCCCACCAGCCCGTGGGGCCGTAGCGCGTCCGGACCCGGGGCGCGGTCACGGCTTCGAGCCAGGGGTTGGGGATGGCGTCCCCTGGTGCGGCTCTCAGCCAGAGGAGCGTGGCGCGGCGCAGGGATGATGGGGGCTCTCTGAGCGGGCCTCTTGGGAGCAGTTGGCCGTTGCCCAGGCCCACGGCTTCGTCCACGACCACCAGGTCTTCGTCGCGGTGCAGGCGGCGGTGCTGGAAGCCGTCGTCCAGCAGGACCGTGTCCAGGCCGAAGTCGTCCCTGGCCCGGAGTGCCGCCGCGACCCGATCCGCTCCGACGAAGAGCCTGGCTCCTGGACACCTGCGGGCGAGCAGCAGGGGTTCGTCTCCGGCTTCCGTCACGGCGGGCAGGGGTTCTTTGCCCGTGAAGGTCAGCGGCTCCTGGGATTCGCGCCCGTAGCCTCTCGTGAGGATGCCGACCTTGCGCCCTTCGCGGATCAGCAGCTCCGCGAGATGGAGGACCGCTGGCGTCTTGCCCGTGCCTCCGACGTTGAGGTTTCCGATGGAGATGACCCGCAGGCCTTCGACGTGCTCGGCTCGCAGCAGGCCCGAATCATAGAGGGCGCCCCGGAGGCGGACCGCTCCGCTGTAGGTCCAGGACAACAGCGCGAGCGGCGACAGGAGGGCGCGCCGGGTCCAGGGCTCCGGCGTCGGCGGATAGAAGATCCGCTCCAGGGCCGTGGGCGAGCCGGTCATCGCCGGGGCTCCGTGGCCTGCTGGTAGAGGGCCAGGATGTCCCTGGCGATGTGCTCGTTCGTCGGGTTCCGGGTCCCGGCCGTTGCTCCGGACAGTGCCGCGGTGACGACGGCTTCCACCGTGGGCGCTTCCACCTTTGCGTCCGCCAGTTCCGGGAGCGCGCCTTCGTTCACCGCGACCACCCGGACACCACAGGCCCTGGCCTGGGCCGCGGCCCTCGCGCTCCAGTCGTTTCCCAGGCCGAGGATCCAGACCTCGTCCAGGGCCTGCAGCCACTTCGCGAAGTCCGCGCCCTGCTGGTAGCCCGCAAACGTCACCTGCTCCGTGAGGCTCCGCTCCTTCACCTGTACCCGGGTTGCTTCGAGCAGGGCCCCATCGCCTACCAGCACGAGGCGGGCTTCAGGGCGTTTCCGGTGGAACGCGGCGAAGGCTTCGACGCCCAGCGCGTGACGGCGGCTCTGCTGGAACGTGGAGATCATCCCCACGAGGTGCGTGTCCTCGATGCTCAGGGTCCGGCGCAGGGCCTTGCGGTCCGCTGGCGGCTTGAACATCGGATCCACCAGCGCGGGCAGGACCTGGACGGGGCGATGCCTGCCTTCAAGCTTCGACACCAAATGGCTTGCGGGCACCGTGTAGGCAGCGGCTTCGGGCAGGGAGGAGCGCAGCGAGCGTGGCGCGTGGATGGATCGGATCCGCACTGCTCCCTTCGGCGTTCCCCAGCGGGCCACTAGATGATCATGGGTGAAGTGCGCGTGGACCACGTCCACCGTCCTGCGGCGGAGGGCTCGCAGGTCACTCCAGATCTCCCATGGTGGGGACTTCACGGACAACGTCAGGCCCCCCTCGTCCAGGAGGCCCAGTTGCTGGAAGCGGGGGACGGCGGGTTCCTCGGCGGCGATGTCCCGGCGCTTGCGGTCCACGGCCACCGTGACGTCGTGGCCCAGGGCTCGCTGGGCCTGGGCGAGCAGCGCGACGTTCTCCGCCGGGCCGCTCCAGAAGGGGCTCGCGAGCAGGTGCAGGATGCGCATCAGCGCTTCACCAACGAATGGTAGAGGTCACTGAGCGCCCGGGCTTCGTGCTCGACGCCGCAGCGGCGACGCGCTTCTTCCTCGGCGTTGCGGCCGACCTGACGGGCCCGCTCCGGTTCGCGGGTCAGTTCGTCCAACAGGTCGCGCAGGCCCTTCACGTCGCCGGGCTCGAAGAAGAAGCCTGTGCGGCCGTGCTCGATGAGGGTGTCCAGGTACGGCAGCTTCGAGGCCACCACGCAGCAGCCGGACGCCATGGCCTCCACGTGCACCAGCGAGTAGCCCTCCGCGTAGGAGGGATGCACCAGGATGCTCAGGCCCTGGTACCAGGGCTCGATGGTGGACTGCTCTCCGGCGAGCAGCACCCGGTCCTCGATGCCTTCACGCAGCCCGTTCACCCATGCCAGGCCAGGGCCTTTCGCGAGCCCCACCAGCACGGCCTGCCAGTCCGGCCGCATCGGCAACAAGGGCCTCAGCGCTTCGATGAAGTCGCCCTGCCCCTTCTCCTTGCGGATGCGCCCGATGACACCGATGCCGTAGCGGCCTCCCTGCTTCAGCCGGGCCCAGGCCACGTCGCGGTCCTCCGGTGGACGGAAGCGCGTGAGGTCGATGCCGTGCGAGATCACCGTGGACGGGAGCGCGATGACGTCGGCGATCTGCCTCGTCAGGGACACCAGCGCGTCCGCGCCCCTGGCGAGCCAGCGGGTGAAGCGCGTCGGAGCCACCGACGTGTGCCTCGTGAAGACGAGCTGGACCCTTCCTCCCAACGCCTTCAGGAGCATCCCCGCCAGCAGCTCGTTGTTCCGGTGCGCGTGCCAGACGATGGGCTCGCGGTGGGAGCGGCGGATCAGCTCTCCCCAGGTGATGCGCGGCAGGGCTTCCGTCAGGCCGGAGCCGATGACCCGCGTCTCGTCGCCCCGAGCCAGCGCGGGCACCACGGACTCCACGTGCCGGGTCACTCCCGTGTAGCGCTTGTGGAAGTGCGGATGGACGATGAGCGTCATGGGGAAGCGGTCCTTGTCCGCCGGCGCGGCAGGGCGGCCATGGCCTCCGCGTTGCGCTCACTGGCTCCGGAGATGCGGCGCACCGTGGCTTCCGCCTGGGCTCCCAGGCGCTGTCGGTGTTCGGGATTCGCGAGGAGGTCCTCCAGCGCGGCGTACAGGGCTTCTCCGTCCGCCACCTGGATGCCTCCGTTGCCTTGCAGCACCGCGACGCTGTCGCGGAAGTTGTCCATGTGCGGGCCGAACAACACCGGCCTGCCCTGCCCCGCCGGCTCCAGGATGTTCTGGCCGCCCCGCTTCGTGAACGAGCCTCCCACGAACACCACCGTCGCCAGACGGTAGGCCCGCGACAGCTCGCCCATCGAGTCCATCACCACCACCGGCGCGCGCTCCGGATTGCCCTGCGAGCGCAGGCCCGCGGTCAGGTTCCGCTCCTTCGCCAGGGTCAGGATCCGTTCAGCCCGGTTCAGGTAGCGCGGCGCGATGACCATGCTCAGCGTGGGCCAGCGCTCCCGTAGACGCTGATACACCTGCAACAGGATTTCTTCCTCACCCTCGTGCGTGCTTCCCGCGAGCCAGACCGGATCCGTTGGGGACAGGCCGAGCGCGGTTCGCAGGGCTTCGTCCTCGGGGGCGGGGCCTGCCGCCAGGGCGTCGAACTTGGTGTTCCCGGTGGTGAGAACGCGCTCGGTGGGGGCGCCCAGGGCGCGGGCCCTTTCGGATTCCTCGTCCTGCCGCATCAGCAGCAGGTCCATGTCCTTCAGCGGGTTTTCGATGAGGCCGAAGAGCGTCCGGTACTTCCCCACGTTCGCCGGAGAGAAGCGCCCGTTGGTCATCACCACGCTGGCTCCGGACTGCTTCGCGGCGCGGATGAGGTTGGGCCAGACCTCCGTGTACTCGAGGACCAGGAGGTCCGGTTGGAGTGCCCGCACCGCCCTTCGCGTCGCGCCCCAGAGGTCGTACGGCGCATAGACGACTCCGTCGATCTGCTTCGCCAGCCGGTCCCTTGCCATCGCGTGGCCGCTGTCCGTCATGGTCGAGAGCACGATGCGGCAACCGGGAAAGCGCTGGCGCAAGGGGCCGAACATGGGCGCGAGCGCCAGCAGGTCTCCGGCGCTGGCTCCGTGCAACCACAGCAGCGGGCCATCTCCCTTCGGGAGGTCCCCCGGTCCGTAGAAGCCCAGCCGCTGCTTGAGCCCGTGGCGCGTCTTCCGGTGCACGCAGAGCACCGGGAACAGCAGCGCGAAGAGGACGTAGGTGGCGACGACGTAGAGCAGGCGCATGGGCGACGTCCCGCGCTCTATCAGATGCCCGGCGGTCGCGGCACCACTCGCACCGGGCTGGGGACCAGCCAGGGCCGCCACTCGTGGCCGAAGAAACGTCCGGGCGCGTGGGCCCAGACCTCCACCTGGACGACTCCGGGCCCGGTCAGCTCGATGTGCTGTCCGTCGGGTTGCAGGCGACCGTCGCCCCATACCCGGACCTCGACGGTCCCCGGGGTGTGTTCCGGGAGGCGGACCGTCAGCACCGTGCCCACGGGGGCTTCCCGCGTGTTCGCGTCGAAGCCTTCCAGGGCGAAGCCCTCAGGGGCCCCGAGCGCACGGAAGACGCAGAGGGCCTGGCCGCTCGCCAGGGCCTGCGTGACCTGGGTCGCGGCTTCGCGCGCATTCTGGGACAGCGGGCCTGTCAGCACGTCCGGCGGCAGCTCCATGTCGAGCGCGTCGAAGATGTCCTCGTACGCGGGCACGCCGTGCGCGTCGCTTCCGCACAGGGCGATCCGCTTGCGCTCCTTCGCCAGTTCCAGGAAGCGCTCCATGGGGGCCGGCTCCGGGACCGCGAGCAGCATCACGCCGTGCACCGGGTTCACCATCGAGGCTCCCAGCGCGGGCAGGAGCCGGCTCACCGGGCTTCGCAACGCCTGCCGGAAGAAGGTGTCCGCCGAGTACAGCTCGAAGCCCGGGACCTGCTGCGCGGTTGCTTCGTCCTTCCAGGGGTTCTTCGCCTGGACCGGATGCGCGAGGACCGCCGTGCCCCCGGCCGCCTCGACCGCGGCCACGGCCTGCTCCGGGGGACCCCAGGGCTTCACGCCTTCGATGGGGCGCTGCATGCCGAAGGCGGCCAGATGGCCCGCGCTGGTGGAGAGCTCCACTCCGGGGATGAGCAACACGCCGTCCGCCCAGGTCGCGGCGGGCGGCTTGAAGTCGTTGTGGTCCGTGAGAATCACGAAGTCCAGACCGGCGGCCTTCGCCGCCTGGGCGACCTTCGCGGGCGTCCCGTTCCCGTCCGAGCGCGTGGTGTGCACGTGGTACGCGCCGCGGATCCACGGCTTCGCGTTCGGCAAGGGTTCGACGACGGGGTAGTCCGCGAAGCCGGCCGCGAAGGCGAAGAAGCCCGCGACGCCCATCAGCAGGAACAACACGCCGAACACGGCGCGAATCGCGAGGGAGAGGGGCCGCCTCGTCGTGCGGGCCTTGCTCATACCGCCCCCCGCTCGTGGCGGCGTAGCAGCCTCCTTCTCGCCATCGCCAGGGAGAGGGACGGCTTCGCCGTGCCGGCCTGGCTCACGCCGCTCCCCGCTCGATGGGCCCCGCCGTCTGCAGGCGCCACATGGCGGCGTAGCGGCCGTCCTTCTGGAGCAGGTCCGCGTGGCTTCCGCTCTCCACGATGCGGCCTGCCTCCACCACGTGGATGACGTCCGCGCTCGTCACCGTCGACAGCCGGTGCGCGATGACCAGCGCCGTCCGGCCGGGGAGCACCTTCGCCAGCGCGGCCTGCACTTCGCGCTCGTTCTCCGGATCCAGGCTGCTCGTCGCTTCGTCCAGCACCAGCACGGGGGCCTTCGACAACACGGCCCTCGCGATGCACAGGCGCTGGCGCTGGCCTCCGCTCAGGATGACGCCCCGCTCGCCGATGCGCGTGTCGTAGCCCTGCGGCAGGCCCTGGATGAAGGCGTCCGCGTTCGCCACCCTCGCCGCGGCCTCCACTTCCTCGCGCGTCGCTTCCGGCCTGGCGTGCCGCAGGTTCTCCAGCACGCTTCCGTGGAAGAGCAGCGGCTCCTGCGTCACCAGCGCGAACTGACTGCGGACGCTCGCCGCCGTGTACGTGTCCGCGTCCACTCCATCCAGGAGGATGCGTCCCTGCTGTGGACGCTCGAAGCGCAGCAGCAGCGACGTCACCGTGCTCTTGCCGCCTCCACTGCCGCCCACCAGCGCCGTTACCTGCCCCACCTTCAGGTCCAGGGTCAGGCCGTCCAGCGCGCGGCGCTCTCCGTAGAAGAAGCGCACGTCCTCCATGCGCAGCGCATCACGCAGCGCTGGCGCGGGCACCGCGTTGGAGGCGTCCTCCACCGGGTGCTTCAGGTCGAGCAGCGCGAAGAGGCGCTCACCCGCCGCTCCCGCCTGCACCGCGAACTGCGTCACGCGGCCCAGGTCCTTCACCGGCTGGTACACGAGGATGACCGCCGTGAGCAGCGACAGGAGCGCCTCCGGCTCCATCGCCCGCGTCGCCGCCGCGTACCCCAGCGCTCCCGCGAGCGCCGCCGCCGCGAGCACCTCCATCAACCCCGGCACGCCTCCGCGCGCCCAGGCCGCACCCACCACCGCTTCCTCGTGTGCCTTCGCGTAGGACTCGAAGCGTGCGAGCTCCGCCTCCTGTCCGTTGAAGGCCTGGATGGTGCGCAGGCCCCCCAGCCCTTCGTGCAGCTGGCCCGCGAGCTGCCCCAGGTGGGCCTGCCCTTCCCGCGTTCCCTTCAGCACCTTGCGCGTGAGCTTCGACGCGGGCAGCGCCGCCAGCGGAATCACCGCCAGCATCAAGCCGCCCAGCATCGGACTCATCGCCAGCGCCACGCCCGCGAGCACCAACACCTGGATGGTGTCTCGCAGGTACGAGCCCACCGTGTACATGGCGGCCAGCTCCACCGCCATCACGTCCGAGGAGAAGCGGCTGAGCAGGTCTCCCGTGCGCTCCTTCGACAGCTGCGACGGCGACAGCGCCGTGAGCCGCAGGAACAGGTCGCGCCGCAGGTCCTTCACCACGCGCTGCGCGAACAGGCCCATGAAGTAGAACTGGCCCAGGTAGCCCACGCCCTTCACCACGCCCACGCCCAGCACCAGCACCGGGAAGCCCCAGAGCGCCGCCTCGCGCGGCAGGTCCGCCAGCCACGGCACCCGGTGCGCGCTCGAGAAGCCCTCTTCGCCTCCCGACAACAGGAAGCGCAGCGCCGGGCCCAGCAGGTACGCGTACGCACCCGTGGCGAGTCCCAACACCGCCATGCACACGAAGGCCAGGACGAGGATTCCCGCGTGCGGCTTCGCGTAGCGCAAGAGCCGCCAGAGCGCGTGATGCATGACTACTTCACCACCTTCTGCAACGCCGCCCTCGCGAGCACCGAATACGGGTTCAGCTCCAGCACCTTCATCAGCTTCTTTCGCGCGAGCGGCACGTCGTCCAAATCAATCTCGATGATGGCCGCGATGATCTGCGCGCGCTCCAGGTACGGATCCAACGTCAGCGCCTGCTTGAGCACCTTGCGCGCCGCGAGCGCCCGCTGCATCAGCGGCCCGGGCGAGCCCCGGTACTTCGCCCAGGCGAGGTACGAGTAGTACTCGGGCTCGCTGCCGTTGAGCGACACCGCCTCCTCGAAGCCCTGGATGGCCGCCTTGTAGTCGCCCCGCTTCATCGCGGACTCGCCCCGGCGCAGCGCGAGTTCCGCGTCCACGTTGATGGCGGTCGCCCGGCCCACCACCTCCTGCCGGCTGAGGAAGTACTGGAGGTAGGCGCGGCGCTTCTCATCCACGCTCAGCACGCGATACGCCGCGGACAGCTTCTCCTGCACCTGCTCCAGGAGGTCTCGCAGGTCGGAGATGTCGAACTCCGCGTAGGTGTCCGGGTGAAAGCGCATCGCCGTCTCGTGGTACGCGCGCTCCACCGCCTCCTTGTCCGCCGCGAGGTCCAGCCCCAGCCCGCCGAAGTAGCTGCGCGTGATGATGCGCACCGCCTCCTCGCGCAGCGACGCCGCCGTCTCCGGAGGCAGGCTCTTGCGCTTGCGCGGCGCGATGACGTCCGGCGCCGCCGCCGCGCTCAGCACGTCCGTCCCCGTGGCCACCGGCGTCGCGGAGAACGTCACCCCGCCCGTCAGCTTGAGGAACCACAGCAGCGTGTACGCCGCCCGCAGCTCCGCGCGCCCGTGGGCCAGGAGGTCCTTGAGCACGATGCGGCCGTTCACCTGCATCGCCAGCTTCAGGTCCTCCGTGTCCAGCGCCATCGCCTGGAGGTCGCGGCCGAAGTCCGCCGAGCGCACCGGGTACTCGTTCAGGTGCGCCTTGAGTCCCGCCGCCACCCCCCGCAGGGGCATCCGCCGGCGCGCGGCCTCCAGCAGCGGCGCCAGGGCGGGCTGCTCCACGGAGGCGACTTCGGAGGAGAACTCGTCGCCCGCGTAGAACGCGTAGCGGCCCTCGCGCATGGCCAGCACGCGCCCGAGCCGGTCCCGGGTGAAGTCGCGCAAGAGCGACAGGAGGTCCTCGCCCACCGCCTCCACGCCCACGTCCGCCAGCGCCGCGCCGATGCGCAGCCCGGAGGCGAGCGCCTCCACCACCGGCTGCTCCTGCGACTCCGTGAGGACCTTCCGCTCGCGCAGGAAGCGCGGCAGCGCGTCCTCCTTCGCGTTGGAGTCGAAGTTCACCGGCCCGCCGCGCAGGAAGTACACGCGGCGCGACAGCCCCTTGAGGGCCACCACCAGCACGCCGTCACGGCGCAGCCGGTAGAGCGAGTGCAGGAGCGCGGGCAGCGGGAAGGCCTTCAGGTCCCCCGCCGCCACCGCGGGCCGCGACAGCGTGGCGGACAGGCCCGTGGGCGTGACGGCCTGCGCGGCCTTCACCAGCGCCTCCAGGCGGGGCACCAGCTCACCGGGCTTGAGCGGATCCGGGATGTACGCGTTGACCTTGAGGTCCAGCACCGAGCCCACGCCCTTCGCCCGGCCGAGGTGCCCCTTGTCGATGGCCACGATGGGCACCCGCCCGCCCTGGCTGTGCCCGCGGATGAGGTGCACGACGTGCTGCCCCTCCACGCGCGGCAGGTCCACGCCCAGCACCACCACGTCCGGGTTGTCCGCCGAGAAGTGCTCCAACGCCATCACGGCGTCATTCACCGCCCGAACGGTGTACCCGGCCTGCGAGAGCAAGCCCGTCAGGTGTTCGAGTGTCGGGGGGTGGCTCTCAGCGAGCAGAAGCGTCTTCAAGGGGGCCGCAGTCTACAGCCTCCCTCCCCCCGCGCATCAGCTACGATGAGGGTCTTGCCTCCCATGACACCTTCTCCCCGCATCCTCGTCGTGGCCGGCGAGGCCTCCGGTGACACCCACGCCGCGGAGCTCGTCGCCGCCCTCCAGGCCCTCCGGCCCGACCTCACCTTCTTCGGCATGGGAGGCGCCCGGCTGGCCGCCCGGGGGGTGGAGCTCATCCACGACGCCCGCGAGGTGTCCGTCATGGGCATCACGGAGGTGCTCCCCCGCATCCCCCGCATCCTGCGGATCATGAAGGACCTGGCCCAGGCCGCCGAGGAGCGCCGCCCCGACTGCGCCATCCTGGTGGACATCCCGGACTTCAACCTGCGGCTGGCCAAGAAGCTCAAGGCCCTGGGCATCCCGGTGGCCTACTACGTGTCCCCGATGATCTGGGCCTGGCGCCGGGGCCGCGTGCGCACCATCCAGCGGCTGGTGGACCGGATGCTCTGCATCCTGCCTTTCGAGGAGGACTTCTACCGGGAGGCCGGGGTGCCCGCACGCTACGTGGGCAGCCCCGTGCTGGAGCAGATGCCCAAGTCCGCCAGCGCGCGGGAGTTCCGGCAGCGGCTGGGCCTGGCGCAGGACGCTCCCACGCTCGCGCTGCTGCCCGGCAGCCGGATGAGTGAGATCCGCCGCATCCTGCCCACGCTCGTCGGGGCCGCGAAGCAGCTGGCCTCCGAGCGGCCGGGACTCCAGGTCGTGGTGCCGGTGGCGCCCACCATCGCGAAGGAGGAGATCACCTCCCGCTTCGAGGGCAGCGGCGTGACGCCGGTGCTGGTGGACGGCCGCGCCCCGGAGGTGGTGGGCGCGAGCGACGCCGCGGTGGTGGCCTCCGGCACGGCGGTGCTGGAGGCGGGGCTGATGGAGCGGCCGCTCGTCGTCGTCTACCGCGTGTCGCTGGTGACGTACCTCGTGGGCCGGCTGATGCTGAAGGTGGCCTTCGTGTCGCTCATCAACCTGCTGGCCGGCCGGCGCGTGGTGCCGGAGCTGCTCCAGGGGGACATGACGCCGGAGAACATCGCGTCCGAGGTGCGGCGCGTGTGGCTGCCGGGCGAGCCCCGCGACGCCATGGTCCAGGGCCTGGCCGAGGTGCGCGGCCGCCTGGGCGAGGTGGGGGCCGCCCACCGCGCGGCCGAGACGGTGCTGGAGCTGCTGCCCCCGCGCGCTGTCACCTGAGGCGTCAGAACCGACCGGGTTGGCGCCGGTTCTGCTGTTCCGGCGCCGGGTTTGGGGTATGTCCGCCGGGTCATGAACCGTGCGCTGGTCTGCATCCCCACCTACAACGAGCGGGAAAACATCGGCCCCATCACCCAGGCGGTGCTGGCGGCGGACCCCCGTGTGGACATCCTCGTCGTCGACGACAACTCGCCCGACGGGACGGGGCAGCTCGCGGACGAGCTGGCCGCGAAGAACCCGCGCGTGCGGGTGCTCCACCGCGAGAAGAAGGAGGGCCTGGGCCGCGCGTACCTGGCCGCCTTCCGCTGGGCCCTGGCCGAGGGTTACACGTACATCCTGGAGATGGACGCGGACTTCAGCCACGACCCGCGCTACCTGCCCACCTTCCTGGACGCGGCGGAGGGCGGCGCGGACCTGGTGCTGGGCTCGCGCTACGTGGCGGGCGGCGGCACGGTGAACTGGGGCGTGGGCCGCAAAATCATCAGCCGGGGCGGTTCGCTCTACGCGCGCAGCATCCTGGGCGTGGACGTGCGCGACCTCACCGGCGGCTTCAAGTGCTTCAACCGCCGCGTGCTGGAGAGCATCGACCTGGATGACGTGCGCAGCACCGGGTACGCGTTCCAGATCGAGTTGACCTACCGCACCCTGCGCAAGGGCTTCGCCGTGCGCGAGGTCCCCATCGTGTTCGAGGACCGGCGCGTGGGGCACTCGAAGATGAACAAGAAGATCTTCGTCGAGGCGCTGGGCATGGTGTGGAAGCTGCGCTTCACGGTCTAGCCGTCATGTCGATGTCCGGAATGGTGTCCACCTTCCTCGTGTCGCTGTCCGCCATCTTCTTCGTGGTGGACCCGATTGGCGTCGTGCCGCTGTTCCTGGCGATGACGGCGGGGGACACCAAGCAGCAGATACGAAGCACCGCCCTGCGCGCGTGTCTGGTGGCGTGCGGGCTGATGCTGTTCTTCGCCGTCTTCGGCCGGGTCATCTTCCAGGTGTTCGCGGTGTCGCTGGGCGCCTTCCGCGTGGCGGGCGGCATCCTGCTGCTGATTACCTCCCTGGACATGCTGCGCGCCCGCCCGTCCTCCACGCGCACCAGCCCCACGGAAGAGGAAGAGGGCGTGGTGAAGGACGACGTGGCCATCGTCCCGCTGGCGATTCCGCTGCTCGCGGGGCCGGGCGCCATCGCTACCGCCATGGTGCTGATGGCGCGCTCCGGGACGTCCCTCGTCTCCGCGCTGCCGGTGGTCGCGGCGGTGGTACTCACCTTCACGTCGACCTACTTCATCCTCAACGCGTCCAGCCTGGTGCAGCGGGTGCTGCGTCAGTCCGGCGTCGCCATCCTGGAGCGCGTGTCCGGCCTCATCCTGGCCGCCATCGCGGTGCAGTTCATCGCGGACGGGGCGAAGGACCTGCTCAAATAGCGTCCGCGCCCGCCACCCACACGGTGCCGTCCTTGCGCACGGTGCCCTGGGGGCGGCCCTCCATGGTGAGGTGCTCCGGGCTGGAGCGCTGCGCGTCGTACGCGTAGCCGCCCTGGACCTCCTGCAGGTACACCACCACCGCGTCCACGACGTTCTCCTGCACGACCTTGAACTGGTCGTTCGCGCAGCGGGGCTCGCCGGTGAAGAAGCGCTCCAGCGTGGCCTCCTCCGGATGGCGCACGTAGACGACCACGGGGGCCTTCTCCTCCTTGCCCTCCGCCACGAAGCGCTGGATGGCCTGCGCGGGCGCGGGCTGGCGCATCAGCGCCTGGAGGAGCGTGCACTTCTCGTCCTCCGCCTGCATGCGCTGCGCGTACGGCACGGTGCGCACGCAGCCCACCGTCCCCAGCAAGCCCAGGCCCGCCACGGCGAGCGCCCAACGGATGCGAGGAAGTTCCACCATGTGACACCTCAAGGCTTGCGCCAGCGAGGGGTGAAGGGCGCGTTCGTCAGGGACGGGTCCTCCACCGCGATGATGTATTCGGCGCGGCGGTTGCCCGCCTCCGCCGTCTCGTCCGGCGTGGGCACCGCCGGGGACTGCTCACCAAAGCCCTCGTAGAACACTGGCACCTTCAGGCCGCGCTGGCGGAAGTAGGACGCGATGCTCTTCGCCCGCTTGAGTGACAGCTCGCGGTTGTCGTTCGTGCTGCCCACCGTGTCGGTGTGCCCCAGCACGTACAGGCGCAGCGACGCCCAGCGCCCATACTTATTCAGCGCGTCCGTGATGCTCTTGTAGCTGGCGTCCAGCTTGCCCTTCTCCGCCGGGGGGACGTCCGAGCGGCCGGAGGCGAAGGTCACCTCCTCGTGCGGGATGTCCACCTGCCAGGGGTAGAGGTCCACGCCGGTGTAGAAGTCGGAGGTGTCGTAGGCGCGCAGGCGGATGTGCATGACCTTGCCCTCCGCCGGCAGCCACTTCACCTCCAGGGGCGTGCCCGCGGGCGCGCCCTTGAAGTCCACGTCGCCCGCGAAGGCCGTCTTGCCGGTGTCCATCGTCACCGTGACCTCCGTCTTCGCGGCCGGACGGGACAGGGTGAAGTGCAGCTTGCGGCCGGGCACGTCCACGTCCTCGGGGCGCACCTCCAGCTTCAGCGGGCCGTTGAGCTCCGTGTCGAAGGCGAGCGGCATGGTGCCCGGCTCCGCGCTGTCCGGGAACCGCACGGTGAGCTCGCCCTCGTAGTGGAACTTCCCTTCCGGCTGCTCCAGGGCGACGCGGCGGGTGATGCCCGGCTTGCCGCCCCCCTTGAGCTCCACCGTCTTGCCGTCGCTGCGCTTGAGCTTCACCTCGAAGCCCGCGATGGGCTCCTCGATGTGGATGAGCAGCGCGGGCACACCCTCGCCCAGCGCCGCCTTGCCCTCCAGCGACACCCGGATGGCCTCCGCGGACGCGGAGAGCGGCAGGCCCAGAAGCACAACCAGAGGTAGGAGTCGAACGGACATGCGGCGTCGGCCTCGGCGTCGCGGGGGGAGGTGGCAAAGCAACTCCAGCCCGGGGGAACGGATTCCCGCGAAGCCTACCGCACGCCCACCAGGGTGATGCCCCGCGCGGTGGCCCCCGCGAAGAGTGCGGGTGCGTCCAGCAGCACCGTGCGCCCTACCTCCAGCGCCAGCACCCGGGCCCCCACCTCCGCCATGACCTCCAACGTGCGCGGACCCACGGCGGGCAGGTCGAAGCGCAGGTCCTGCTCCGGCTTGCAGCGCTTCACCACCACCGCGCCGGGGCCGCCCAGCTTCGCCCCCCGGCGGATGGTCTCGTCGGTGCCCTCCACGGCCTCCAGCGCGAGCACGTGGCCCTCCCGCACCACCACCGTCTGGCCCACGTCCGCCTGCCCCAGGAGCACCGCCACCTCGCGGCCCAGGGCCACGTCCTTCTCCTGCGCGGGCTTGAGCGTGGGGCCGGCCAGGTGCCCTTCGGGGCACAGCACCTCCCCCAGGAAGTCCGTGGGGGCGATGATGGTGATGCCCTTCTCCTCGAAGTCCGCGGCCACCGCGCGCAAGAGCGCGTCGTCCCGGAAGCTGCGCAGGCGCGAGATGATGCGCACCGCGCCCAGGTCCGGCCGGGCCTCCGTGAGCGCGCGCACCCGGCCAATGCCGCCCGCCATGGCCGCCCGGGTGACGCCCGCCTGGAGGAACACCTTCTGGATGCGAGCCACCTGCCCCACGCGCACCCAGGCGAAGTGACCGACCTCGCGCTCCAGCGCCGGGTCCGTCTCTCCCCGGTGCGCGGCTACCACCACCTCCAGGCCGCGCTCACGGGCGGCCCGGACGAAGAGGAAGGGAAGCTGGCCGTTGCCGGCGATGAGGCCGATGCGCTCCACGCGCTGAACTCCGTTCTTCCGCGCGAAAGGGCCTAGCGCGTGACGCCGCGCTTGCTCGTCTCCACGAACCGCACCAGGTGCTCCACTTCCGGGTGCCCGGAGAGCTCCCCGCGAAGCTGCGCGAGCGCCTCCTGCAGGCCCAGCTTGGAGCGGAAGAGGATGCGGTAGGCCTCCTTCACGCGGCCAATCTGCTCCTCGGTGAAGCCGCCGCGCTCCAGGCCCACGACGTTGAGGCCCACCAGCGTGGCCCGGTCCCCCTGCACGGTGCAGTACGGGGGCACGTCCATGGTGACCATGGAGCCGCCGGAGATGAACGCGTATCTCCCCAGCCGGGTGAACTGGTGCACCGCGACGAGGCCGGAAATCTTCACCGAGTCCTCCACCGTCACGTGGCCCGCGAGCGCGGCCCCGTTGGCGAGGAGGACCTCGTTGCCCACGACGCAGTCGTGCGCGATGTGGCTGTTGGCGAGCAGCAGGTTGCGGTGGCCCAGGCGCGTGGCCCCGCCGCCGGCCACCGTGCCCAGGTTCACCGTGACGAACTCGCGGATCTGGTTCTCGTCACCGATGACGAGCTCCGTGTCCTCGCCCGCGTACTTCAAGTCCTGGGGCGCCGCGCCCACCGAACAGAACTGGAAGAGGTGGTTGCGCTCCCCGAGCGTGGTGCGGCCCTCGATGACGACGTGCGGCCCGATGCGGGTGCCCGCGCCGATGATGACCTGGGGCCCGATGACCGAGAACGGCCCCACCTCCACGGTGTCGTGGAGCCGGGCTCCCGGATGGACCACCGCGGTGGGATGAACCTGCGCCATGTCCTTCTCTCCTCAGCAGCGCGTGTGACGCGCCCTACGGCGCCGCGCTCTCGTCGCCCTTGGCGGCCTTGTTCTTGTCCACCACGGTGGCGAGGAACTCCCCTTCCGCCACCTTGGCGCCATCCACCGACGCCACGCCCTTCGTCTTCCAGATGGCGCCCTTGTGGCGGATGACTTCGATGTCCAGCTGGAGCCGGTCGCCCGGCACCACCGGCTTGCGGAAGCGCGCGTTGTCCACGCCCATGAGGTACGTCACGAGCCGCGTGGGGTCCATGGCTTCCGTCTTATACGCAAGGATGGCCGTGGCCTGGGCGAGCGCCTCCAGGATGAGCACGCCCGGCATCACCGGGTGCCCCGGGAAGTGGCCGTTGAAGAAGGGCTCGTTGATGGTGACGTTCTTGTAGGCCGTGAGCTTCTGGCCCGGCACGATTTCCACCACCCGGTCCACCAGGAGGAACGGGTAGCGGTGCGGCAGCAGCGCCTGGATCTCGCCAATGTCCATCATCCGCCCTTCTCCTTCTCCAACAGCTCCACCCTCTTGCGAAGGGCGCGCACTTCCTTGAGCAGGTCCGCCAGCTGCCCCGACGCGGCGCTGGCGCGCAGCCAGTCCTTGTGGGGGATGGCGGGGCTGCCACTGACGACCTGCCCGTCCGGGACGTCATGGGCGACGCCGGACTGCGCGCCCACCTTGGCCAGGTCACCCACGCGGATGTGGCCCACCACGCCCACCTGCCCCGCGAGCACCACGCCGGTGCCCACCTCCGCCGAACCCGACACGCCCGCCTGCGCGCAGATGAGCGACAGCGGGCCCACGCGCACGTTGTGAGCGATCTGCACCAGGTTGTCGAGCTTCGTCCCCTGGCCCACCACCGTTTCACCCACCGTCGCGCGGTCGATGCAGGTGCAGGCGCCCACCTCCACGTCGTCCTCGATGCGGACGATGCCCACCTGGGGAATCTTGAAGTGCCGGGGGCCGTCCTCGCCCTCCGCGTCGAACGCGAAGCCGAACCCGTCCGCGCCCACCACCGACGAGGCGTGGAGGATGACGCGCGAGCCCACCACGCACCGCTCGCGCACCGTGGCATGCGGGTAGAGCACGCAGTCGTCGCCGACGCGCGCGTCCTCGCCCACGTAGGCGCCGGAGTGCAGCACCGTGCGGGCGCCGACGTGGGCGCCCTGCTCCACCACCGCCCCGGCCTTCACCGTGGCCTCCGGGTGCACCGTGGCCTCCGGGTGGACGTGGGCCGCCGGGTGGATGCCCGCGGGCGGCCGGCGGGCCGGATGGAACAGGGTGAGGAGCTTCGCGTAGGCCAGGTGCGGGTTTGCAACGCGCACCAGGGCCACACCGTCGCGAGCGGCGGCATCCATCCCCACCAGCACCGCCGAGGCGCGGGTGGCCTCGAACTGCCGGCGGTAGCGGGGGTTGCCGTAGAATGACACCTCCCCGGGGGCTGCCTCCTCCAGGCCGTTCAGGCCATGGACGAGGAGCCCGGGGTCGCCGAGGAGCTCACCCCGGACGTGGGCGGCGATGTCCCCCAGCCGGTGCGCGTTGGATGCGGAGGGCACGGGGGAATCCGACGCCTACTTCTTGACCGGGGCGTCCTTGGCCACCGGCGCGGCGGGCTTCTTGCCGTTGTTGTAGCTGCGCACGACCTCGTTGGAGATGTCGTACTGGGACAGCGCGAAGACGATGCCGGAGTCGCGCTTGTCCAGCACCATGCCCAGGCCGTCCCGGTCCGCGATGGACGCGATGACCTGGTCGATGCGGTTGATGATGGGCTCCATCTCCTGGCGCTCCTTGTTGGCGGCCTCGGCGCGGCTGCGCTCGTACTTCTGCGCCAGCTCCATCACCTTCTTCTGGAGCTCGGTGGCCTTCTGGGTGCGCGTGGCCTCGCTCATGGCGCTGGCCTGCTTGTCCAGGGTCTCCTTCTCCTTGCGGAGCGCGTCCTGCTCCTTGTCGATTTCCTTCTGGCGGTCCTCCAGCCACTTCTGCAGACGGGCCTTGGCGGCCTTGCCGTCGTCCACCTCCAGCAGCACGCGCTGCAGGTCGACGTAGGCCACCTTGAGTTCGGCGGCCGAAGCGGCAACCGGGAGGGCGAGCGACAGGACAGCGGCGGCGGCCGCCAGGGTGCTTCGAAGCGACATGGGTTACGGCTCCTCGAAAAGGGTGCTGCAGGCTCCGACGTCCACCCGCCCGGCCTGTTCACTGCCGCCCGGGAAGGGCGGAGGCGAAAGGGCCGGGAAGGCCTTGGGGTCAATGCCTATCAGAAGAAGTTACCGATCGTGAACTCGAACAGGATGGGGTCGTCCGAAGGCCGCTTGGTCAGCGGGATGCCCCACTCGAAGCGCAGGGGCCCGATGGGCGAGAACCAGCGGAAGCCGAAGCCCGCGGAGTGGAAGAGGCCCAGGGGCAGCTTGTCCTGCCGGTCCTCGAAGAACTTCTCGTTGGAGCCGAAGGCATTGCCCGCGTCGTAGAAGAGCACGCCGCGCAGGCCGGCCTTCTCGAAGATGGGGAACTCCAGTTCGAAGTTGAAGATGAGCTGCTTGTTGCCGCCCACCCGGAACTCGGTGACGTTGGCGTCCGGGTTGTCCGCGCGCGGCACGAGCAGCGTGGGGCTGATGCTGCGCAGGTAGTAGCCGCGGATCGTGTTGATGCCGCCCACGTAGTAGAGCTCGCTGATGGGCAGCGGCTTGCTGGAGTCCAGCTGCTGCACGTAGCCCAGCGTGGCGTTCGTCTTGAAGACGAAGCCCAGCGGCAGGGGGAAGTACAGGCGCGAGTAGGCGGTGTAGCGGTTGAAGAGGAACGTGCCGCCCAGGAACGAGGGCGCCGTCTCCACCGAGCCGTAGTGGATGAAGCCGCGCGACGGGAAGAGGCGGTTGTCGCGCCGGTCGAAGGACACCGACAGGCGCAGCGCGCTGGTGACGCCGGACTGGAACTGGTTGGCGAGCAGCACCGCGCCAATGCCCTGCCCCGCCTGCACGTCCACGTACTCACGCGAGTAGCCGACCGTGGCCAGCACGTCGTCCACCAGCTGGCGGCCCAGGGAGATGGTGCCGCCCGTGGAGTTGCGGATGAAGCCCTCGTAGTCCGCCTGGACGCGGAAGAACTCCGCGGACAAGAGGTAGTTCGTGTCCAGGAAGTACGGGTCGTAGAACGACAGCTGGACGAGGGAGCGCAGGCCCGAAATCTGCGCGGACGCGGACACGCTCTGGCCCCAGCCGAGGAAGTTGTTCTGCGACACCTGGGCCGTGAAGATGAAGTTCTCCACGTTGGAGAAGCCCAGGCCCACCTGGAAGGTGCCGGTGGCCTTCTCCTTCACCTCCACCTGCAACACGATGGTGTTGTCGGTGCTGCCCGGGTGCTGGGTGATTTCGACGGTCTCGAAGAAGCCCAGCGCGGTGACGCGCTCGCGGCTGCGCTTCACGCCGGTGCCGTTGTAGAGCTCGCCCTCGTAGACGCGCAGCTCGCGGCGGATGACCTTGTCGCGCGTCTTCGTGTTGCCGACGACGTCGATGCGCTCGATGTTGACGAGCGGGCCCTTCTGGATGTCGAAGGTGAGGTCCACCGTCCGAGACTCCGCGTTGACGGAGGTGACGGGGTTGATGTTGGCGTACGCGTACCCCTTGTCGAAGTACACGTCGGAGATGGCGGAGATGTCCGTGGAGAGCTGGCCGCGGTTGAAGCGCTCCTTCGGGCGCGACTTCATCAGCTTCAGCAGCTCCTCCGGCGGGCGCTCCAGGTCGCCCGCGAAGTCGATCTTCCCGATGTCGTACGCCTCACCCTCGGTGATGTGCAGGGTGATGTAGATGTCGCGCTTGTCCGCGGACAGCTGCACGGTGGGCTTGTCCACGCGCACGTTGATGAAGCCGCGGTCGTAGTAGGCGATTTGAATGACGGCGAGGTCGCGCTGGAAGGCCTCCTCGCGGTAGGTGCCCTCGCCGGTGAAGAAGGACAGGAAGCCGCCCTCCTTCGTGATCATGGTCGCCTTGAGCTCCTCCGGGGACACCTTCTCCGCGCCCTGGAGGATGATCTGCTTCACCATCACCTTCGAGTGCTCGTTGATGACGTAGACGACGTTGACCGCGGCGCCGCCCTCCACCGGATCCAGCCGGTACGTCACCTCCGCCAGGAAGTAGCCCTTCTCGACGTACTTCTCCTGGATCTTCTTCTGCGTGGCGCGCACGGCCTCGATGTCGAGGATGGTGCCGGCCCGAAGCTCCAGCTGTTCCTTGAGGTCGTCCGCGCTGAGCTCCTCGTTGCCCTGGAGCTTCACGGACCGGATGGTGGGTCGCTCCACCACGCGCACCACGTAGGCGATGCCGTTGGCCATGCGCTGCGCGAGCAGCTGCACGTCCGAGAAGTAGCCCAGGGCCCAGATGGCGCGGAGGTCCTCCGCGGTGCGCGTCAGCGGGTCACCGACCTTCGTGCGCAGCACGCGGCGGACGGCCTCGGACTCCACGCGGCGGTTGCCCTCGATGCGGACCTCCACGACGCGGTCCGCGGAGGACACGTTCGTGTCCTCGTCGTCCGGAGAGGTGGCCAGCGGCGCGTCGGCGCCCGCGGGGGTGCCCGCGTCCGGAGGCAACACGGGCGTGGCGGCGGGGG
>NZ_RAVW01000108.1 GCF_003611585.1 Corallococcus exercitus
AGATGTGTATAAGCGACAGCCCAAGCAGGGCGGCCCGCGCCCCACGCCGGGCAGCTACCCCACCGCCAAGGACGTGGCGAACATCGCCGCGATGAAGGACCCCGTCGCGCGCAACCTGGCCATCACCCAGGGCTACCACGACCTGTCCGACGCCATGGGCACGATGCTGGGCAAGGAGAACGCCAACTGGTCCACCTACGCCACGTGGGCCTCGAAGCAGGCCGGCGTGAGCATCCGCCAGGAGGACATGCCCAAGGCCTTCGTGGACGTCCTCAAAGGCGGCGGCGTCGTGGGCAAGGCCCTGTCCAAGGTGGATGACTTCCTGCGCAAGCTGGGCCTGCCCGCCATGCCTACCGGTGACATCGCCAAGGCCGGCGCGGACGCACTCAACAACGTCAGCAAGGCCATTGGCGACGGCAACCAGTTCGTCTTCCGGGAGGTGGGCCACGAGTTCGCCCGCTTCGTGGACACCTTCCAGGGTGACACCCAGCTGGACCCGGCGAAGCTCCAGAAGTACCTGGACGGCTTCCCCAAGGACAAGCCGCTGCTCAAGGACGCCTTCGGCAACTACGCGAAGGCCATGTTCGAGAAGGACCCGAACAAGAAGGCGGAGCTCATGCTCCTGGCCAATGACACCGTGGGCCTGCACGAGCAGACCCAGCTCCAGGGCTACGTGGAGAAGGCGCTCAACGCGCCGGTGAAGGAGGTCTTCGCCAACATCCTCAAGAAGAGCATCGAGGCGGGCGCCAACGCCCTGCCCTTCCCCGCCAACCTCGCCGCCAAGGCCGCCATCAAGTCGGGTGCGGTGGACCTGGCCACCAAGCCGCTCGTGGACGCGCTGGCCGGTACGTTCCGGGGCATCGCCACCGAGCACATGATGAAGCTCGCGGTGCCCGGCGGCGCGCTGAAGCTGGGCAATGACCTGCCGCCCCCTCCGGGCATGGAGTCCACGCTCTTCCCGCCGCACCTGCGCACCATCGAGGACCCGAAGCTCAAGGCGCTGCTGGCCCGCATGGACAAGACGCCCGACAGCCTCAAGGGCACCGCCGCGAAGGACTGGAGCAAGCTGGACCAGCGGATGAACTACATCGTGGACCTCTTCCGCTCGCGCCAGTCGGATCCACACCTGTTCGACCAGCCCTTCGGCAAGGAGGCCCACTACCCCGTGGAGCCCTCCAAGCCGCGCCCGGCCGCACCCGCGGTGTCGTAGGCCCCGCTCCCACCCCTGGGGAGGGCTCCGGCCATGAATTCGCGGCGAGAAGCCGCGTCCATCCTGGCATCCGACGCACTTGAAGGAGCCTCCCCCATGGCGAAGTGGCTGCTGGCAACGATGGCGCTGTCCCTCCCGGCCCTGGCTCACGCAGGCGGTCCCCGCGGCAACAACCACGGCGAGCAGGTCCAGGACCGCCAGGAGCTGCGGCAGGACGCGCGTGAGACGCGGGATGATCACCACGACCTGCGTCAGCTGGAATCGCTGCTCGCCCGCTATGACTCCGCCCGCGGCCGCTCCGCGCGCCGCGACCTGCTCCAGGTGGAAGAGGAGCTGCGCGGCTACGTGGCGTCGGAGCTGAACGAGTCCCGCCGCGAGCTGTCCCAGGACAAGAAGGAGGCGCGCACGAGTGCTCGCGAGGTGCGCCACGACGGCTACCGCCGCGACGACCGCCAGGACCACCGCGACGACGTGCGCGACGCCCGCCAGGAGTCCCGCGCGCTGCAGCAGACGCGCTCCATCTCCCAGGAGCTCAACAACCTCTACGGCCGGCTGGACAGCGGAAGCCTCACGCGCAAGCGCATGCTCATCGCCGACCTGGTCCAGCTCGCCCGCGCCGAGCAGTCGCAGAACCGCCAGGAGACGCGCGAGGACCGCCGCGAGGCCCGCGAGGACAGCGGCTGGCACTGACCTCGCGTCACGCGTCCTCGGCGGCGGTGAAGCCCTCCAGCCGCGCGATGCCCAGCTTCTTCATCCGGCTCTGCAGCGTGGACGGCTTGAGGCCCAGCAGCGCCGCCGCCCCGCCCTCGCCGTAGACGCGGCCCCGGGTGAGCGTGAGCACCCGCAGGATGTGCTCGCGCTGCACCGCCGCCAGCGTGGGCACCTTCGCCCCGGCGGGCAGCGGCGCCGGGGTCTCCTCCACCGTCGCCGGGACCGGCACCTCCCGCGCGCGCTCCCCCGGCAGGTCGAAGGACTGCGCCGTCAGCTCCTGGCCGCGCGTGAGGATGGTGGCGCGCTCCAGCGCGTTCGCCAGCTCACGCAGGTTGCCCGGCCAGTCGTATGCCGCCAGCCGCGCCAGCCCCGACGCCGTCACCCGCATGCCCCGCCGGCCCGTGCGCTTCGCCTGCTCCTCCAGGAGGAACACGGTGAGCTGCGGCAGGTCCTCGCGCCGTTCACGCAGGGGCGGCAAGCGCAGGGGGAAGACGCTCAGCCGGTAGAAGAGGTCCTCGCGGAAGCGCTTCTGCGCGATGGCCTGGTGCAGATCCACGTGCGTCGCCGCGAGGATGCGCACGTCCGCCCGCACCGTCTTGTCGCTGCCCACCGGCTCGAAGGTCTTCTCCTGGAGCGCGCGCAGGAGCTTCGCCTGCAGCTCCACCGGCAGCTCGCCAATCTCATCCAGGAGCAGCGTGCCTCCGTGCGCCATCTGGAAGCGGCCCGCGCGGTCGCGGTTCGCGCCGGTGAAGGCCCCCTTCACGTGGCCGAACAGCTCGCTCTCCAGCAGGCCCGCCGGAATCGCCGCGCAGTTGAGTGACACGAAGGGCTGGTCCGCCCGCGAGCTCCAGCGGTGGATGGCCCGCGCCAGCCGCTCCTTGCCCGTGCCCGTCTCCCCGGTAATCAGCACCGGCGTGTCCGTCTCCGCCACCTGCCGCGCGCGGCGGGACAGGTCGCGCATCACCGGGCTCAGGGACGACTCCAGGATGCCCTCGGAGTCTCCGCCCAGTTGCGACTCCAGCAACTTCGCGTGCTCGTGGTCCTGGCGGTGCAGCCGCTCCACCACCGCGCGCTGCTCCGCGCTCTGGAGCGCCGTGGCCAGCATCTGCCCGTACACCTCCACCAGGTCCACCACCGGCTGGGCGTACGTCTCACACTGCGCGCGGTCCAACGTCAGCACGCCGTAGCAGCGCTCCCCCGCGCACAGCGGCACCACCATGCACGCGTGGCCCACGGGCAAATCCAGCACGCCGTCGAACGGGTCCCCATCCCCGTGCGAGTGGTCCTCTTCCGTGAACGCCCGCGCGCGCCGCGTCTCCAGCGCCTGCTTCAGCGACGGGAAGTCCGACAGCTGCAGGGAGTGCTTGCGCACGGCCTGGTTGGCGAGCGGGCCGCGCGCCGCCACCGCCTCCAGCTTTCCCTCCTTGAGGAGGAACAGCGTGGCCAGGTCGAAGGGCACCACGCGCGTCAGCCAGTCCAATCCCCGACGGAGCAGCTCCCCCACCCCTTCTTCGGTGGTTGCCAGCTCGACCAGCTCCCGAGCATCCTGCGTCACTTCCGGGTGGCGTCCCATCAGTTCATCCGGCATGTGTTAGCGATAATAGCGGCCCACCGAAATTGCAGTGGCGAAAGGCACCGGGATTTCGTTATTCACCATCCCAGCGCCACCGCCCCGCCGGTGCTGATGTCCGGGGAAGACGTAACCCCCTGACATCAGGGCAATTGAAGCACTGGCACGGTGGATGCTTTACCCGGTAGCAATCACAACCTCTGGGGTGGACCACGGTGGCCCGCCCCCCATCCCCAAGGAGTCGAAACCCATGCTGACCGTTGGCGACAAGCTTCCGAACTTCAAGCTGAAGGGCACCGTGAGCCTGGAGAAGAACAAGGAGTTCCAGGACATCTCCAACGACACGTACAAGGGCAAGTGGACCGTCCTGTTCGCGTGGCCGAAGGACTTCACGTTCATCTGCCCGACGGAGATCGCGGAGTTCGGCAAGCACAACAAGGACTTCCAGGACCGCGACGCGCAGGTGCTGGGTCTGTCCACCGACAGCGAGTTCGTGCACCACGCGTGGCGCACGCACCACCCGGACCTGAAGAACCTGCCCTTCCCCATGCTGGCGGACATCAAGCGCGAGCTGTCCAGCGCGCTGGGCATCCTGCACAAGGAAGAGGGCGTGGCCCTGCGCGCCACGTTCATCGCGGACCCCGAGGGCATCATCCGCCACGTGTCCGTGAACGACCTGTCCGTGGGCCGCAACGTCAAGGAGACCGTCCGCACGCTGGACGCGCTCCAGACCGACGAGCTGTGCCCGTGCAACTGGCAGAAGGGTGAGGAGACCCTCACCTCGAAGCTGCAGAAGGCGGGGTAAGGCACCATGGCTTCGCTCGAAGTCGTCCGCAGCGAGCTCGCGGACGCCCACAAGGACACCCGCCTCAACCTCTCCGCCGTCCTGGAGGGAGGGAGCCTCACCCCCGAGCAGCGCTGGGGGACGGCCGTGGCATGCGCCTTCGCCGCCCGGAACGAGCGGCTGAAGGAGGCCATCGTCAACGAGGCGAAGCAGGCACTGGGTGACAAGGCCACGCCGGTCATCGAGGACGCGCGTGCGGCGGCCTCGCTGATGGCGATGAACAACGTCTTCTACCGGTTCCGCCACATGGTCGGGAAGGAGTCGTACGCGACCAAGCGCGCCGGTCTGCGGATGAACCGGCTGGCCCAGGTGCTGACCAACAAGGTGGACTTCGAGCTGGTCTGCCTCGCGGTCAGCGCCATCAACGGCTGCGAGATGTGCATCCAGTCGCATGAGAAGGTCGTGCTGGAAGGCGGCCTGAGCGAGGAGCACGTGCACGATGCGGTCCGCATCGCGAGCGTCATCCACGCGGCGGCGGTTGGGCTGGAGTCCTAGTCCCCTCGTCGTTATCCCTGAGCTGTGATTGCGCCCTCCGGTGGATGACACCGGGGGGCGCTGTCTTTTCCTCTCACCCGAAAGGAACGTGTCCGTCATGGCCCTCTACAAGAGCCCCAGTCCCCTCTCCGAGCAGGCCCGCACCGCCATCGCCGCCACCCTCAACGAGCGGCTGTCGGATGGGTTGGACCTGCACTCGCAGATCAAGGTCGCCCACTGGAACATCAAGGGCCCGCAGTTCGCCGCGCTGCACCCGCTGTTCGAAACCTTCGCGGTGAGCCTGGCCAACCACAACGACTCCATCGCGGAGCGCGCGGTGACGCTGGGCGGGCGCGCGTACGGCACCAGCCGCCACGTGGGCAAGCACAGCCGCCTGCCCGAGTACCCGCAGGAGACCTCGCGCGACCTGGAGCACGTGAAGCTCCTGGCCGAGCGCATCGAGGTGTACCTCGCCGGCCTGCGCGACAGCCGCACGGCGGCCGAAGGCCTCAAGGACACCGACACGGTGGACCTCTTCACGGGCATCATCACCGAGTTCGAGAAGCACGCCTGGTTCCTCAGGGCCTCCCTGGAAGGCTAAAGGCTGCGCCGAAGCAGGGGGCGCGCTAGCGTGTTCCTCGTGAGCGACAGCATCCCCCTGCATGCGTTTCGCACCGTGCCCCGCACGGGCGTCATCTTCGTCACCGCCGAGGCCACGCGCCGCGGCTACCGTCCCGGCGACCCGGACTGGTGCAACCTGGGCCAGGGGCAGCCGGAGACGGGAGATTTGCCCGGTGCCCCGCCGCGCGTGAACGCGGTGACGGTGGACATGGCGGACCAGGAGTACGCGCCCGTCGCGGGCCTCTGGGAGGTGCGCGAGGCCATCGCGGGGCTCTACAACCGGCTCTACCGCAAGGGGATGTCCAGCCAGTACAGCGCGGAGAACGTGTGCCTGTCCGGCGGCGGCAGGGCGGCCCTCACCCGCGCCGCGGCCAGCCTGGGCCAGGTGAACCTGGGCCACTTCCTGCCGGACTACACCGCGTACGAAGAGCTGCTGGACGTCTTCAAGGCGTTCACCGCCATCCCCATCCTGCTGGAGGGCGAGCGAGGCTACGCCTTCACGCACGACGACCTGCGCCGGGAGATTCAAGGGCGCGGGCTGTCCGCGCTGCTCTTCTCCAACCCGTGCAACCCCACCGGCAAGCTGGTGCAGGGGGAGGAGCTGGCGCGGTGGGTGGGCGTGGCGCGCGAGCTGGAGTGCACGCTGCTCATCGACGAGTTCTATTCGCACTACGTCTGGACGGGCCGCCCGGGCGTGCTGCCGGTGGAGAGCGCCGCGCGGTACGTGGAGGACGTGAACCGCGACCCGGTGGTGCTCTTCGACGGGCTCACCAAGAACTGGCGCTACCCGGGCTGGCGCATGACGTGGACGGTGGGGCCCAGGCAGGTCATCGACACGGTCTCCAGCGCGGGCAGCTTCCTGGACGGCGGCGGCAGCCGGCCCCTGCAGCGCGCGGCCATCCCGCTGCTCCAGGAGGACACGGTGGTGGCGGAGACGCGCGCCATCCACTCCACGTTCCGGGAGAAGAGAGACAGGTTCCACTCGCGGCTGGAGCGGCTGGGCATCCGCACGGACCGGGCGCCGGACGGGACGTTCTACGTCTGGGGCAACCTGTCCGGGCTGCCCGCGCCGCTCAACGACGGCATGGCCTTCTTCCGCGCCGCGCTGGAGCACAAGGTCATCACCGTGCCCGGTGAGTTCTTCGACGTGAACCCCGGCAAGCGCCGCGCGCGGGCCAGCCGCTTCCGCAGCTACGTGCGCCTGTCCTTCGGCCCGTCGTGGGAGACGCTGGACAAGGCGCTCCAGCGGCTGGAAGCACTCGTGATGAAGCACACGCCCGGCGCCACGCCGTGAAGCCGGACGCCCGGCCCCGGGCTCAGGAGCCGGGGGCCGGATGCGTGCGGAACTCCGCCGTGGCCATCACCTGCACCTTCTTGCGGTGGGACACGGTGAAGCCCATGCCCGCGGAGGAGCGGGCCGTGCTGTAGGAACTGACCGTGGAGGCCATGGGTCGCATGTCCTCGTCCCCACCGTAGCCGCCGGCCCGGACTCCGAAGACGCGCGTCTGCGACTCCCAGGTGCGCTCGGAGAAGCGGTGCAGTCCGTCCAGCGCCACGCCCAGCCCGGCCGCCACGCGGCGCGCCTTCTTCACCGACTCGCGGGCCAGCGCCTCCAGCCAGTCCTGCCGGGCCTCCAGTTCGCGCGTGTAGCCCCACCGGAGCTCGCGCAGCGTCGCCTGCTTCAGACCGGAGATGGCCGCGAGCACGTCCCCCACCCGTCCCATGTCCACCAGGCGGATGCGCACCGTGTAGCGCGCGGACGAGGAGCGCGAGAGCAGCCCCTCCGACGTCTCCGCCTGCACCGCCTGGAGGCTGAAGGCCGAGGCCGGCACGCCCAGCTCCTCCATCTTGCTCACCAGCGAGGCCACCTCGCGAGCGTTGGTGAAGGCCGCGTTGCCGGTGAAGAACTCGGAGGCCTTCACCTCCACCACGGCGTCCACGTGGTCCGCCTCCAGCTCGTGCTCGGCGGACAGCTCCACGACGATGAGTCCCGACTCGGTTTCGGCTCGCTCCGGCATGCGTCTCCCTGGGTGGTGACTGGAACGGCGAGTATAGGCCCGCGACGGAGGGCGGAGGGCGCGCCTATGCTCCGTCCCCGACCATGCGACGCATCCCGTCCCGGCTGTGGCTGTTGTGCGCGCTGTACTTCGTGCAGGGGCTGCCCTTCGGCTTCCAGGTGACGGCGCTGCCCGTCTACCTGCGCACGCGCGGCGTGTCCCTGGCCGCGCTGGGGTTCGCGGGCGCGCTGTCCCTGCCGTGGATGCTCAAGGCCCTGTGGGCGCCGCTGGTGGACCGCTACGGCTCCGCGCGCATCGGCCGCAGGCGGTCGTGGATATTGCCCATGCAGGCGGGCCTGGCGCTCGCGTGCGTCGGGGCCGCGTTCGCGGCGGGCCGGGGCTCGATGCCGCTGCTCCTGGGCCTCATCTTCGTGATGAACCTCTTCGCCGCGACGCAGGACATCGCGGTGGACGGCTTCGCGGTGGACCTCCTGCGTCCAGAGGAACTGGGCCCGGGCAACACCGCGCAGGTCGTGGGCTACAAGCTGGGCATGCTCACCGGCGGCGGGCTCCTGGTGTGGGCCAGCTCGCGCATCGGCTGGTCCGGGCTGTTCCTGGCCATGGCGGCGCTGTGCATGGCCGTCTTCACCGTCGTCCTCTTCGTGCGCGAACCTCCTCCGCGCGAGCACGAAGGCCACGAGTCACCGAAGCTGGACTGGCCCGCGCTCTGGGCCCGCATCCGGACCGCGCTCACCGTGCCGGGCACCGGGTGGCTCCTGCTCTTCATCGGCACATACAAGCTGGGCGAGACGATGTCCGACGTCCTCTACAAGCCCTTCCTCGTGGACGCGGGCTACACGCCGGCGCAGATCGGCTTGTGGGTGGGCACGTGGGGCACCGCCGCGTCGCTCCTGGGCTCCACGTGCGGAGGCATCCTCGCCGCGCGGCTGCCGCTGCTGCGCGCGGTGGCGCTCACCGGCAGCTTGCGCCTGTTGCCGCTCGCGGGGCGGTGGCTGCTCACGCGCGCGGGCGTCAGCGACGCGGGCGTGCTGGGCGTCACGCTCACCGAGGAGTTCTTCGGCGGCGCGCTCACCACCGTGATGTTCGCGTTCATGATGTCGCGCACGGACCGGCGCATCGGCGCCACGCACTACACGCTGCTGGCCAGCGTGGAGGTCGCGGGCAAGGCGCCCGCGGGGCCGCTGGCGGGAGTGCTCGCGGATCCGAAGTACGGCAACCTGGGCTACGCGAACATGTTCCTCCTGGGCGTCGCGCTGTCCGCCGCGTTCCTCGCGCTGCTCGCGCCCCTGCGCCGCCGCGCGCCCGAGCCCACGGCCGCACAGCCCGCATCATCGTGAAAGTTTCCAGGCTCGCGACACGCTTCATCATTGGCGCTCGCGTCAATGGAGCCGCACGCGCGCACCGGGTCGGGAGAGCGTGGTACTGGCCACCGCGTCGTCCGCGGTTCTCCCCTTGAACGCGCGCCCGTCCCACGGGTCGCGAATGAAGAGGTCCCCATGAAGACCCTGTCGATGACGTCGCTCCTGGGTGGTCTGATGCTGTTCGCCGCTCCGGCGTTCGCCACCTCCACCACCAGCATCCCCGCCTTCGAGGCGAGCATCACCGCCGCACAGGGCCCCAGCAGCCCGGGTGGCACGACCATCGTCCGCTCGGAGCTCCGGACCGCGCTGGAGGCGTTCGTCTACGACACCGGTGGCCCCGTGGGCGTGGACAGCGCGGAGCGCGCCTACCTCACCACACGCCTCAACGACACGCCCTTCCAGCAGTCGCTCACGGGCACCGCGGCGAAGTACTACGCGGACTTCTACGAGCTGAACGACGCGACCTTCACGAGCCATCCGCTGTACCAGGGCTCCGTCTCCGGCACCGCCGCGTCGCTGTTCGGCGCCACCGGACCGCTGGCCTCCAACGCGGACATCAAGGAGGGCTACATCCCCAACGGTCAGGGCATCGCCAACCAGACCACGCTGGGCACCGCGTTCAGCACCTACTTCGAGCCGCCCGTCGGTCCCTTCCAGCCCATCACCGTGAAGGAGCTCATCGAGCGGCTCGGCACCACCTCCATCAAGGGCAGCATCCCCTCCGTCGACGAGGTGGAGGGCGCCGTGGCGTACATCACCCAGATTTCGCGCAACAGCAACCGGCTCTACGCCGCGGACTGGACCTGCCGCCGGTGCAGCTTTTCGCCGTGGAACACGCGGGGCTACGTCATCGCCGCGGTGAGCACGGATCGCCGCTTCGTGCGCATGGTGTCCGTGTGGACGGCGGACTTCGGGGACGACTGAGGCGACGCGGCGCCGCCCAGCCTGTTCCGTGAAACATTCCAGGCTCGCGACACGCTCCATCACGGGCGTGTCACGGGCGCACGCGTCACAGGAACCTCACGCCGGACGTGTCAGGGGAGCGTGGTACTCGCCACCGCGTCGTATGCGGTTCCCCCCTGAACGCGCGCCCGTCCCGCGGGCCGCGAATGAAGAGGTCCCCATGAAGACCCTGTCGATGACGTCGCTGATGGGCGCGCTGGCCCTGCTCTCCGCTCCGGCGGCGTTCGCCACGTCCACCACCAGCATCCCCGCCTTCGAGGCGAGCATCACCACCGCGAAGAGCGCCAGCAGCCCCGGCGGCACGACCATCCTGCGCTCGGAGATCCGCAACGCGCTGAACGCGTTCCTCTACGACACCGGTGGCCCCACGGGCGTGGACAGCGCCGAGCGCGCCTATCTCACCACCCGGCTGAACGACACGCCGTTCCAGCAGTCGCTCACGGGCACCGCGGCGAAGTACTACGCGGACTTCTATGAGCTGAACGACGCCACCGCCCCGGTCGCCCAGTGGGCCATGAACCCCGTGGCCCAGACGCCCGCGTCGCTGTACGGCGCCACCGGTCCGCTGGCCTCCTCCTCCTCCATCCGCGAGGGCGCCATCCCCAGCAGCCAGGGCGTGGTGGCCAACCAGTCCATCCTGATGGAGGCGTTCGGCAGCTTCGGCCCGCAGGCCGGCATCTTCGAGCCCATCACCGTGAAGGAGCTCCTGGCGCTCCTGAGCGGGCACACCGTGGCCGGCACGCCGACGGTGGACGAGGTGGAGGGCGCCCTGGCGTACATCACGGCCATCTCGCGCAACAGCAACCGCCTCTACTACTCCACCTGGAGCTGCCGGGGCTGCGGCGCGCCGGGCTACACGGCCGGCTACGTCGTCGCGGCGGTGAGCACGGACCGCCGCTTCGTGCGGATGGTCAACGTGATGACCGCCTCTGACTGAGGCTGACGCAGCGCCGCCACGAAAGATTGCAGACAACACTCCATCCTGAACGCGCGCCCGTCCCGCGGGCCGCGAATGAAGAGGTTCCCATGAAGACCCTGTCGATGAAGTCCCTCCTGGGCGGTCTGATGCTGCTCTCCGCTCCGGCGCTGGCCGACTCCACCACCAGCATCCCCGCCTTCGAGGCGAGCATCACCGCGGCGAAGAGCACCACCAGCCCCGGCGGCGCGACCATCCTGCGCTCGGAGATCCGCAACGCGCTGGACGCGTTCTTCAACGACGCCGGCTATGGCGTGGACAGCGCCGAGCGCGCCTATCTCACCACCCGCCTCAACGACACGCCCTTCCAGCAGGCCATGACGGGCACCGCGGCGAAGTACTTCGCGGACTTCCATGAGGTGAACGACACGCTCGTCACGGGCTACCCGCTGAACCTGTACCCCGTCGCCCAGACGCCCGCGGTGCTGTTCGGCGCCACCGGCTCGTTCTCCTACGCGCGCATCTACGAGGGCTACATCCCCAACGGCCAGGGCGTGGCCAACCAGCAGACGCTGGGCGAGGCGTTCAGCAACGCCTTCGGTCCGCAGGCCAGCATCTTCGAACCCATCACCGTGCGGGAGCTCATCGGGCAGCTCAGCGCCTACAGCTACAACGTGGACGAAGTCGAGGGCGCGGTGGCCTACATCACGCAGATTTCGCGCAACAGCAACCGGCTCTACAGGACGGGCTGGAGCTGCCGCGGGTGCGGCGCCCCGGGCTACACGCAGGGCTTCGCCATCGCCGCGGTGAGCACGGACCGCCGCTTCGTGCGGATGATCTCCATCACGACGTACGCGGACTGACGTGACGCACCGCCGCAAGCGCGCCCGGAGGCCACCGGCGCGCTTGCGGTCCCCGCCGCCTCCGTTCATTGATGCGCGCTACACGCACCGGGTGGGCGGAAGCGCACGCTTCCGGCCCGGGCATCACGCAGCACGGAGGAAGCACCATGGCGGAGATGAAGACGTATACGGGCGGTTGCCACTGTGGACAGGTTCGCTACGAGGCGACCACGGACCTGGCGCAGGTGGTGACCTGCAACTGTTCCATCTGCCACAAGCTGGGCTCGGTGCTGACGTTCGTCCCGCCGGAGCAGTTCAAGTCCCTCTCCGGCGCGGACGTGGTGAAGAGCTACCAGTTCAACAAGAAGGTCATCAACCACCTGCACTGCCCCACCTGCGGCGTGGAGTCCTACGCCACCGGCAAGGGCCCGGACGGCAAGCCGATGTACGCCGTCAACCTGCGCTGCGTGGACGGCGTGGACCTGTCCACGCTCAAGCCCTTCGCCTACAACGGCCGGGACGCCTGAGCCGTCCTCAAGCCCTGCGCGCGCGCCACATCAGGCCGGCGACGAGGACCGCCGCGGAAGGTGCAGCCCATGGAAGGGACCTCCGCAGCCGGTGCTCCCAGACGTCCACGCGGTCCGCCAGCAGCAGCAGCATCCAGTGGCCGGGCTTGTGGTCCGGCTTCGCGTAGGCCGCCTTGCGCAACAGGCCGCTCAGCCCCTTCGGGGGCTGGGCGGTGCCGAACACCGGCGGCATCACCTTGCGGCCCGCGTGCTTGAACACCGGCACGTCCGCGTGCTGGAGCGCGATGGGCACGCGCGCCCCCGCCAGCGGCTTCGGCGCCGTCTCCATGGGGACGCCCGGGCGGTTGGCGGGGTCCAGGTCCACGGCCTGGGCCTGCTTCTCCACCGCCGGGGCCGGCTTCGCCTTCGCCCGCGTCCTCGGGGCGCCGTTCTTCTTCGCGCGGCTCTGTCTCTGCGTCGTCTTCTGGGGCATGGCGTGCCTCCTGCCTGCGAGCGGATGAAGTCAGTCGTTCACGCGTGGCCGTGCGGCATGAGCACGCACTTCACGCACCCGTCGCGCTTCTGCGCGAACAGGTGGTAGGCGTCCGGCGCCTGCTCCAGCGGGAAGCGGTGGGTGATGATGCCCTTCGCGTCGATGCGGCCCTGCTGGATGTGCTCCAAGAGGTGCGGCATGTACCGGCGCGTGTTCGCCTGGTTCATCCGCAGCGTCAGGCCCTTGTTCATCGCGGTGCCAATGGGCACGAAGTTCCACGGCGGCCCGTACACGCCGATGATGGAGACGTTGCCGCCCTTGCGCACGGTGTTGATGCACCACTCGATGACGGTGGGCGCGCCGGCCTCCAGCTTCAGCCCCAGGCCCAGCACGCGGTGCGCGCGCGAGCCTTCGGCCTCCATGCCCACCGCGTCGATGCAGACGTCCGGGCCGCGGCCGTCGAACATGTCCTTGAGGTGCAGGACGATGTCGCCCACCTCCTTGAAATTCACCGTCTCCACGTTGGCGAACTTCCGCGCGAACTCCAGGCGGTACGGCACGTGGTCCACCGCCACCACGCGGCCCGCGCCCATCAGCCACGCGGACTTCATCGCGAAGAGGCCCACCGGGCCCGCGCCGAACACCACCACCGTCTCGCCGCCCTTGATTTCGCCCATCTCCGCGGCCTGGTAGCCGGTGGGCAGGATGTCGGAGAGGAAGAGGACGGACTCGTCGTCCATGTCGTCCGGAATCTTCATGGGCCCCACGTCCGCGAAGGGCACGCGCACGTACTCGGCCTGCCCGCCGTCGAAGCCGCCCGTGGTATGTGAGTAGCCGTAGACGCCGGAGGCCACGTCACTGCCGGGGTTGCTGTTCTCGCAGTTCCCCGTGAGGCCGCGCTGGCAGTAGAAGCAGGTGCCGCAGGAGATGTTGAAGGGCACCACCACGCGGTCGCCCTTCTTCAACTGCGCGACCTCCTTGCCCACCTCCTCCACCACGCCGGTGAATTCATGGCCGAAGGTGCAGCCCACGCGCGTGTCCGGCACCAGCCCGTGCAACAGGTGCAGGTCCGAGCCGCAGATGGCCGCGCGGGTCACCTTGAGGACGACGTCCTGGGGGTGCTCGATGCGCGGGTCCGGCTTCTGCTCCACCTGGACGCGATAGGGACCTTGGTAGGTGAGTGCACGCATGCGCGGGATTCCTCCGTTCCCTTACGGGTGAGGACGCCCGGGCGGTAAGACAAGGGACGGTGCGCTCCCGGCCCTCGCTCGGCTAGCTGGCCTCCGGCGGTGCGAAGGTGCCCACGGGCAGGTCCGCCGCCCGCCACAGGTACCAGCTCACCACGCTGCGGTAGGGGCGCCAGCGCTCGCCATAAGCGAGCAGCGTCTTGGGCTTGGGCTGTTCCTTCAGGCCGTGCAGCACCATGAAGCCCTTGCGCACGCCGAAGTCGTCCACGGGGAGGATGTCCGGCCGGCCCAGGCGGAAGATGAGCAGCATCTCCACGGTCCACTGGCCAATGCCGCGCACCTGCGTGAGGTGCTCGATGAGGTCCGCGTCGGACATGCGGCGCACGCGCGCGAGCGGCGGCACCGTGCCGTCCACCGTCTTGCGCGCCAGGTCCTGGATGGCCAAGAGCTTGTTCGCGGACAGCCCGGCCTCGCGCAGCGTGGCGTCCGGCAGCGCGAGCAGCTTCTCCGGGGTGAAGGCCTTGCCCTTGCCCACGCGCTCGCAGACGCGGCCGAAGATGGTCGCCGCCGCGCGGCCGTGGAGCTGCTGGTAGACGATGGAGTGCGCCAGCGCCTCGAAGGGGCTGTGCAGCGGGCTCCGCTCGAAGCGGAACGGGCCCACCGTCTTGAACAGCGTGCCCAGCGTGGGGTCCGCGCGCACGAGGGCGCGGCGCACGGCGGGCGTGAAGGCATCCGGCAGCAAGACGGGGGCGGAAACAGGAGCGCGCGGCATGGGCCGCATGCTGCCCGGCCCCACGCCACGCGCAACCCCTGTCTTGCTTGCGAACGCGGCGCGCTAGATGGGCGCGGCCTGCTCCGTCTCCTCGGGCACGTCGTTGCGCGGCTCGCCCTCCATCAGCGCGTCGTATTCCTCCTCCAGCTGGACGCCCAGGTCGTCGAGCTGATCCTTGGTCAGGATCTTCCGCGCCGCCTTGAAGAGGTCCTTCTCCTCCTCCTCCACGTGGTGCTCCACCTGCTCCTGGAGGACCTTCATCTTCGCGTCGAACTCCTCGTCGGAGGCGTCCATCCCCAGCAGGTCCGCGATGAGGCGCTTGACGGAGAGGTGCTCCTCCACCGCCTCGCGCAGGTCATCTTCCGTGTCGTCCTTCTTGATGGCCGGATAGAGGTACAGCTCCTCAATCTTCGCGTGCGCGCCCAGCCGGTCGGCGATCTGCTCGAAGAGCTCCTGGCGCTCCTCGTCGGCGTGATCCGCCAGCTTCTCGTACTTCTTGAAGAGCTTGGACACCTCTTCATGCTGCTGCTTGATCAGCTCCAGCGCGTTCATTCGTGCCCCCGTGAATGAAATGGATGTGCTGATAGATGGGGGTGGGCTCGCCCGAAGGGAAGCCCCACCCCGACGCACTTTTCACTTCACCGGAAGTTTGACGGACGACAGGTCCTTCACGGCGGGGCCGTTGAGCACGCGGCCCGTGGGGCTGAAGCGGCCGCCGTGGCAGGGGCAGTCCCAGGTGCGCTCCGCGTTGTTCCAGTGCACGTGGCAGCCCAGGTGCGTGCACACGGGGGACACCGCGTGCGCGGTGCCGTCGTCCTCGCGGTACACGGCCACCTTGCGGCCCTCCACCTCCAATATCTTCGCCTCGCCCGGCTTCACGTCCGCCAGGTGGTGGCCGTCCGGCCTGGCCAGCCGGTCCGCGACGAAGCGGAAGGCCACCTCCGCGTTCTCCTGGATGAAGTCCCTGGCGCCCGCCTTGGGCTTCACGCGGCCCGCGTCGTACAGCGCGGCGTAGGGGTTCTCGTTGCCGAGGATGAGGTCCGACAGCACCATGCCCGCGAGCGTGCCGAACGTCATGCCCGTGCCGGAGAAGCCCGTGGCCACGTACACGTGGCGGCTGCCCACGTTGCGGCCGATATAGGGCAGGCCGTCCGCGGGCTCGATGACCTGGCCCGACCAGCGGTGGGTGATGCGCTTCACGGGGAGGCGCTCCCGCGTGTACGCCTCCAGCGCGGCGAAGCACGACTCCGTGTCCTCCTCGCTGCCCACCTTGTGGTCCTCGCCGCCCACGATGACGTAGGGCACGCCGTCCACCTGCTGCGTGCGGATGTAGTGATACGGGTCGCGGCTGTCGTAGTACTGGCCCGGCTCCAGCGGCCCCTCCAGCGGGGCCGCCACCGCGTAGGTGCGGTAGGGGTAGAGCTTGGTGTGCATGGCCACGCGGTTGAGCGGCGTGGTGGTGGCCTGCACCACGGCCCTCGCCGTCACGGTGCCCTTCTCCGTGACGACGCGGCAGGGCGTGCCGTCGTGGAGGTCCAGGACCTTGGTGTTCTCGAAGAGGTGGCAGCCGTCGCCCGGGATGCGGTCCGCGAGCGCGAGCAGGTACTGGCGCGGGTGGAACACCGCCTGGTCCTCCACGCGCAGCGCCCCCTTGACGGGGAACGGCAGCGGCACGTCCTTGGTGAACGACGCCAGGAGCCCCACCTGCCGCGCCGCGGAGACTTCATGCAGCAGCTCCCGCAGCTCGGCTTCCGTCTCCGCGTAGCGGTAGCCAGGCACGCGGGTGAAGCCGCAATCGATGGAGAGCGTCTCCACCAGCGAAGCGATCTGTTCGATGGCGGCCCGGCTGGAGGACGCGGCCAGGTGGGCGCCCTTCTCCCCGAAGTCCTTCAAGAGGGTGGTGTACGGGGTGTCCAGCAGCTCCGTGAGGTGCGCCGTCGTCTGTCCCGTCTGGCCGGAGAGGACGCGGTGCATCTCCAGCACCGCCACCTTCTTGCCGGCGCGCTTCAGCAGCCAGGCGGTCGTCAGGCCCGCGATGCCGCCGCCGATGATGGCCACGTCCACGTCCAGGTCGCCAGGCAGGGAGGGGAAGTCCCGGGGCAGCGTCGTCACGGTCCAGAGGGATTTGTGCTGGCGCTCGTCGTTCATGACGAAAGGCTAGGAATCCGCCTCCCAGGGCATAAGCCACGCCTGCCGAGCCCTGCCCGGCTGGCTGCCCAGCGCCGGGTGTACGCGACCCAACAGAGCCCCGCCCCGGGTGTTGGTCAGTCAGGGGCCGGGCGAGGACGGGGCTGGGGTGCGCGGACGCCAGCGCGTTAAAACGCCCCCTGGACCCGAAGGTCCGCGCCGGGCGGACCCAAGGAGCATGTGCCGAATGCCCGTGGAACGCGTGGCTGGTGGGGCCAGCCTGGTGGACGTGCTGGACCGCCTGCTGGACAGGGGCTTGCGCTTCGACCCCACGGCCCTGGGGGCCCTGGGTCGCGCCACGCCCTGGGACGGGGAGGCGCGCATCGTGGTGGCATTTTCGGAGGTCCGCACCGCAGACTCGCTGGAACGCGGTCGTTCCCCGCGTCCCTCTTCACCCGGAGCGTAAGGTCGTGGCTTCCCCAGCCCCGCTGCCCCCCGCCGAAGCTGATCCCGGGGCGCGCCTCGTGCTCGCCGAGCACCTGCTCGCCTGCGAGTCCGCCGTCGCCTGTGCGCGAGCGGTCGTGGACTGGCTCGCGCGCAGGCATGGCGCGCCGGCCGCCTGTGTGGGGCCGGGCGAAGTCGCCGGCGCCTCCGTGTGCCTGGCCAGCGAAGGGCTGACGGGCGCGCAGCAGGCCGCGCTGGCCAGGGCGTGGGATGCGCCGGGCTCGCCGCTCGCCACCTTCCGCACGCGGCCCGGGGCGCGGTGGCTGGCCGCGGACGCGCTGGAGGGCGCGGCGATGCCGGGCGGGTTCCTCGCGGTGCCGCTGGGCCGGCCCGGGGCCACGGCCGCCGCGCTGCTGATGGTGGGGCTGCCCGGCCCGGCCGTGCCGGAGGACGTGGCGTGGGTGGCGTCCTCGGCGGGGCCGCACCTGGCCCGGCAGCTGGCCTCGGATGCGCGGGCGCCGCGCCGGCCGGAGCCGGACCGGCTCCTGCGCCGGGTCATCAACGCGGTGTCGGACCCGGTGCTGCTGACGGACACGGACGGCACGCTGCTCTTCGCCAACGCCCGCGCGGAAGGGCTGCTGGTGGCGGGCCCGGACGCGAGCCCCGGCCGCATGCGGGCGGTGGAGCTCAACCAGCGCCTGTTCCGGGAGACGCTCGCGCAGGGCGGCACCTCGGTGCACCGGCGCGAGGTGCCGCTGGTGGATCCGCTGGAGGGCATGGACCTGCTCTTCGAGCTGGTCACCACGCCGGTGCTGGCGCCGGACGGGCCGTCCGTGGTGGTGAGCGTGCTGCGCAACCTGACGGACCTGGGCCGCGCCACGCAGGCGCTGGGGGAGAGCTACCGGCAGCTGCGCGCCACGGAGCGCGAGGCCCGCAGCGAGCGCCACCGCCTGGACCGAGTGCTGGACTCGGTGGCGGACCCCATCATCCTGACCGACCCGGCGGGCGGCATGGTGATGATGAACGACCCGGCCGAGCGCCTCTTCGCGTGGCCCCAGGCCCAGGGCGCGGCGGGCGAGGGCGCGGCGGACGAGTCCACCCTGCGGCGGGTGCGCACCAACATCGCCCTCTTCGCGTCCTTCCTCGCCAACCTGCTGGGGCCGGTGAACGCGGGCGTGTCGCGCTGGAAGAGCCAGCTGACCCTGGACGACCCGGCCACGGGCTCCCCCGTGCCCATGGAGGCCATGGCCAACAAGGTGCTGGGCGACGGGGGCGAGCTGACGGGCATCGTCACCGTCTTCCACGACCGCACGGAGGTGCTGGAGCGGGCGCGGCTTCTGGAGCGCGTGAAGGAGGTCTCCAGCGAGCTGGAGGCGCGAGTGCAGTCCGCCACCGCGGAGCTGGCGGAGCAGAACGAGAAGCTGCGCCGGCAGGCCATCCAGCTGGAGCAGGCGAGCGCGGCCAAGTCGCAGTTCCTGGCCAACATGTCGCACGAGTTCCGCACGCCGCTCAACGCCATCCTCGGCTACACGAACATGCTCCTGCAGGGCGTGTCCGGGGAGATGACGCCGCCGCAGCGAAGGAACCTCACGCGCATCGACTCCAACGGGCGGCACCTGCTGGAGGTCATCAACGAGATCCTGGACATCACCCGCATCGAGGCGGGGCGGATGCCGCTGCACCTGTCGGACTTCGGCATCCCGGAGCTGCTCCAGGAGGTGATGGCGGAGATGGACCCCATCATCGCGCGCAGCAAGCTGACGGTGGAGACGCGGCTGGACGAAGGGCTGCCGGGGGTGTGGAGCGACCGACAGAAGGTGAAGCAGATCGTCCTCAACCTGTTGTCCAACGCGCTGAAGTTCACGCACGAGGGCGGCGTGCACATCGCGGCGGAGTATCAGAACGCCACCGGCACCGTGGCCATCTCGGTGAAGGACACAGGGATTGGAATCGACGTGTCGAACCAGGAGAAGATCTTCGAGGACTTCCAGCAGGTGGACAGCTCGCCGACGCGGGCCTATGGGGGCACGGGCCTGGGCCTCTCCATCTGCCGCCGCCTGGCCGCGATGCTGGGGGGCCGCGTCTCCCTCCAGAGCGCCCCGGGCCAGGGTTCGACCTTCACCCTGCACTTTCCAAGACGCGCGAGACGGACATGACGAACAGCCCGGAAAAACAGAAGCCGCTCGTCCTGGTGGTGGATGACTACCAGGATGCCCGGGAGATGTACGCGGAGTACCTGGAGTTCTCCGGCTTCCGCGTGGCGGAGGCGAAGAATGGCCAGGAGGCGTTGGACAAGGCCTTCGAGCTGGTGCCGGACGTCATCCTGATGGACCTGTCGCTGCCGGTGATGGACGGCTGGGAGGCGACGCGCCGGCTGAAGGGCGACGCGCGCACGAAGGGCATCCCGGTGGTGGCGCTCACGGGGCATGCGCTCAAGGGCCATACGGACGACGCGAACGAGGCCGGGTGTGATGCGTACGTCACCAAGCCGTGCCTGCCGGACGCGCTGGTGGACCAGGTGAAGAAGATGATTGCCCGGCGCGACGCGGCAGCCGCGCGCTGAAGCCGTTTTCTGCACGGAGGTGGGCACGCCATGACGACGAAGACCCCGGCGGAGTCCTCGCGGGAGGCACGGGCGCACTACCTCTACGGCGTCGTGCGCGAGGACGGCGGATGGGAGCCGGACCTCGCGGGCCTGGGCGGGGCCCCGGTGCGCACGGTGCGGGAGGGAGGCCTCGCGGCGCTGGTGTCCGACGTCGCGGGCCCGCGGGTGGTGCCCACGCGCGAGCACCTGTTGATGCACCAGCGCGTCACGGAGGCCGTGGTGCGCGAGCACACGCTGGTGCCAGTGGCCTTCGGGACGGTGCTGCCGTCGGAGGAGCGCGTGCGGGAGCTCCTGCGCGTGGCGCGCGCGCCGCTGACCCGCGCGCTGTCCGAGCTGGAGGGACGGGTGGAGCTGGGGCTGAAGGTCTACTGCCACGGCGACGCGCTGATGCGCCGGCTGGAGCAGGAGCAGCCCGGGCTGGCCCGGGGCCCCTCCGAGCCCGAGGAGGACCACGAGGCGCGGCTGGAGGCAGCGCTGCGCGACTGCACCACGAAGGACCTGGACGGCTTGAGGGCGGGGCTGCGTCCGCTGGCGGAGGCCACGCACGAGGCGCCGCCCCTGGGTGAGCGGATGATGTGGAACGCGGCCTGGCTGGTGGACCGCACGCGGGTGGCCGCGTTCGAGGCGCGGGTGCAGTCGCTGGTGGCGCGGCTGGACGCGTACACGTTCCGGTTCACGGGGCCGTGGCCGGCCTACAGCTTCGTGGACGTGCGGCTGGACGTGGAGACGGCGTCCGCCGCGCCGTGAGCCTCAGCGCGGCGCGGTGAGCTTCGCGGCATCCTCGGCCAGGAGCTCCAGGCCGCCGCCCATGCGCACCCAGCCGGGGGTGAACTCCGTGCGCGCGTACCACGAGTTGTCGGACGCCTTCGCCATGGAGAGCTCGCCCACGGTCTTGCCGGCGCGCTGGTACTCCACGCGGAAGGCGGGCGTGGGGGCGGGGCCCGGAGGGGCTTCGCCCCGGCCCAGGAGCTCCACGGGGGTGAGGCGCCACAGGCGGTCGTGCCAGTTGCGGGCGAAGTCATCCGGGGTGCCGGGGGCGTCCACGGGCGACAGCTGCACGGCGCCCGGGGGCTTGCCACTGGCAATGAACGCGCGGGACGCGGTGCCGGTGGAGATGACCACGCGGTCGAAGCCATCCACGTCGAAGGTGTGCAGGCGCCGGTCCACGAGCCGGCTGGCCGCGGCCTCCAGGTCCGTGAGCAGCGCGGGGCCGAGGAGGAAGACGTGGCCGTCGGACGTGCGCTGGAGGTAGGGGGCGCCCCAGCCCGAAGCGGGCGCGGCGAGGCGGAACGTCCGGGGAGTCCCGTCGAGCGTGAGCGTCAGGCCGCGCTCCGTCTTCGCGAGGCCGATTTCCTCCAGCTTCGCGTCGTCCAGGACGCCCAGGTCCCGCTGCGCGCGCAGCGGAGCAAGGCGGGCGAACAGTTTCAGCGCGACGTCGTTGCCACGCAGCTCGCGGGGCGGAGGCACGGAAGCGGGGCTCGCGGGGGTCCCCACGTCGGCTGAGGCGCTTGCGAGCATGCCCGCGTTGATGCGCGGACTGGCTCCTCCATCGGAGGCCGCCGCGACCGCGCCCTCGTTGATGCGCGGACTGGCTCCTCCATCGGAGGCTGCTGCGAGCACGCCCGCGTTGGTGCGCGGATTGGCTCCTCCATCGGAAGCTGCCGTGACCGCGCCCGCGTTGATGTGCGGACTGGCTCCTCCATCGGAAGCCGCCGCGACCGCGCCCGCGTTGCTGCGTGGATTGGCTCCTCCATCGGAGAGCGACGCAAGCGAGCCCGCGTTGATGCGCGGATTGGCTCCTCCATCGGAGGCCGCCGCGACCGCGCCCGCGTTGCCGCGTGGATTGGCTCCTCCATCGGAGAGCGACGCAAGCGAGCCCGCGTTGGTGTGCGGATTGGCTCCTCCATCGGGGAGCGACGCAAGCGAGCCCGCGTTGGTGTGCGGATTGGCTCCCGCGTCGAGCGCGGCACTTCCCGCGTCGCTGGCTGCCTGGGCGAGGCCCCCCGCATCCGTGGTGCTCTGCGCTCCAGCGCCTGGCTTCGCGGGCTTGCTACCCAAGCGGACCCAGATGGTGTCGCGGTCCTGGGGATCGCGGAACAGCTCCACGAAGCGCGTCTCCTCGTCGTACCGGATGCGGTCGAGCGCGCTCGGCTGCGCGTCCTCCACCGTCACCTCACCGGGTGCGCGGGCAGGCTCTCGCTGCCACACGAAGAACGCGGCCACGAGGGCCACTGCCGCCAGCACTCCCTGTACCGCCACGTCGCGCGCCTTCATCGCGCACCTCCCACCGCCGCGGCGCTCCGGGGCGCTCGCCGTCCGCGCCGCCGCGTCACGAAGAAGCCCACCGCCAGCACCGCCACCGGCATCCCGAAGACCGTCGCGTAGAACCACACGACGTCCTGCGAGCGCGTGTGCTGCAACGGCACGTCCTCCTCGCTCGTCGTCACGCCGGAGAGCGCCTCCTCGCCGGAGAGCCACCGCAGCGTGTCCACCGCGAGATACGCATTGCCCACGTTGCCCAGGATGCCGTCACCCAGCGCGTCCGCATCCGCCATCACCACCGCGCGCGGCGCGGGCTTCCCCTCCCCCACCGGCCGCTCCACCGCCACCACCAGCGGCCACGCCTTCGTCACTTCACCCGGCTCCGGCTCGAAGTCGCCGTTGCGGTCCGCGAACGTCTCCCCGTGCGCGCGCACGCTCGTGTCCAGCAACACGCCGGGCACGGGCGGCGTTACCGGCTCCAGCGCCACCGCCCCCACGAACGCCACCGCGCCCTGCGACCCCAGCGCGGACAGCGACGTCACCGACGGGTGCGAGGAGAAGCTCGCCGTGCCCAGGTTGCCCCGGTCGCTCTGCTGCCGCGTGGTGCGGAAGTACACGCGGTCGTTCGCCAGCGGCACGCGCAGCGACTTGAGCCCCATCGGCTTGAGCAGCGGCTCCAGCGCCGCGCCATCCGGCTCCAGCGCGATCCACAGCCGGCCGCCCCGCTCCCAGTACTCGCGCAGCGCGGCGGCCTCCTCCGGAAGCAACTCCCGCGTGGGCCCGAGCACCGCCACCATCGCCGCGTCGCCCGGCACCGCCGTGCCCAGCCCCTCCGCCACCGTGAGCGTGCGCACGTCCACGTTCTGCGAGCGCAGCAGCTCCTTGAACTGCGCCACCGAAGGCCGGGCCGCTTCCCCCGGCACGGGCCGCGTGTCGGCGCGCTCCCCGTGGCCGCCCGTGAGGTAGACGATGCGACGAGGCTTCGCCACCGCCAGCAAACGCCGCTGCACCTCCGCGTCCAGCCGCTGGAGCTGCCCGCGCGCCCGCTCCGGATCCAGGCCCAACGTGAGGATCTCCTTGCGGTCGCCGCGCGCCAGCACCACGGAGCCGTTGCTGCTGACCCCCAGGGCCTTGCCGCGCGCGGGCTCCACCGCCTGATCCAACGCCTCCACGCCCAGTTGAGGACTCTCCGGCTCCAGGTCGCGGAAGTATTGCCGCACCGCCTCGCCCACCTCGTTGGCGGGAGGGAAGAAGAGCGTCACCTGGAGCGGCTCGTTGAGGCCGCGCACCAGCTTGCGAGTGGCATCCCCCGCCTTCGCGGTCCGGAAGTACGACAGGTCCCAGCTCGCGTCCGCTTGCGTGGCCACGTACGTCGCCGCGAACGCGAACACGACGACGAACGCCACGCCCAGTCCGGAGAACAGCGCGCTCTTCACCCGGCCCGTCTCCGGCACCGGCGCCCGCGCCATCGCCACGAGCGCGGCCTCCACCATCACCAGCGGCACGAGCGAGCACAGGAGCAGCGCCGGGAACAACACCGCCAGCACCCCTGACAGCTTCGGAGAGGAACGCGACAGCGGCTCACCGAAGAGCGCCGTCCCCACGTCCCCCTTCACGAAGTAGAGCACCAGCGCGGCCAGCCCCACGACGTACAGCGTGAGCACCCACCGCTCCAGCGCGCGCCGCTCGGGGGGCGCTGAAATCATCCGCACCGCTCTCCACGCCGTCGCGGCCACCACCACCGCGGTGCCCAGCGCGGCCAGCGCCACACGGCCGGAGCCCACGCCCAGCACGCGCTCCGCGAGGAACACGGCAATGAGCCCCGCGACGAACGCACCCGTCGCGGCGAGCCCCGTCCCGAAAGAGGCCGGCGTGCTCATCGCCACCTCCGCGCTTCCAGCACCCGTGTCGCCGCGAACAGCGCCACGTAGGTGACGACCAGGTAGTAGACGACGTCCCGCACGTGGATGAGCCCTGCCTGGAACGGGGGGAAGTGCTGGTTCCACAGCGACATCGCGCTGAAGACGTCCGACAGCGGCTGCTCGGTGATGCGCGCCAGCAGCCAGCACAGGATGAGCGCCACCAGCATCACCGCGGAGAAGATGGCCGCGAGCAGTTGGTTCTTCGCCAGCGACGACCCAAACGTCCCCACCGCCAGCGACGCGCTGCCCAGCAGCAGCAACCCCAGGTAGCCCGCGAACACGTGCCCGAAGGACACCTTGCCGTTCACCAGCACCAGCAGCGGCATGTAGAGCGTGAGCAGCAGGTACAGCGCCAGGAACGCGAGCCCCGCCAGGAACTTGCCCAGCACGATGTCCCGGTCGCGCACCGGCGACGCGTACAGCAGCGGCAGCGTGCCCGTCTGCCGCTCCTCCGCGAGCAGCCGCATGGACACGAGGATGGCCGCCACGATGGTGAAGCCGCTCGAGTAGTAGAAGAAGCCGGACAGCACCTCCGCGGAGCGCTTGCTCGCGCCCCCCAGGGCGTACGCGTTGAAGAACAGCCCGTTCACCGCGAGGATGATGGCCAGGATGACGTAGCCGCTGAGCGTGCGCAGGTAGCCGGCCAGCTCGCGGCGCGCAATCAGGAGCGCCTTCACGCCTTCACCTCCTGCCCGTGTGTCAGGCGCAGGAACAGCGCCTCCAGCTGTCCCTCGTTCGCGTCCAGCCGCAAGAGCTCCAGGTCCGCGCCCACCACCGCCCGCGCCACCTGGGGCCGCAGGTCCGGCGCCGCCGCGACCTTCATGGACAGCAC
>NZ_RAVW01000109.1 GCF_003611585.1 Corallococcus exercitus
GGGAATGTCAGTTGGTGGCGGGGCTCTCGCCGGAGGCCCACGGCTGGGAGGAGACGCGCACGACGCCCTGGCAGCGGGCACACACCCGGCCCTCGGCGTCCATCAGCTTCGCGGAGGCGAAGACGGTGGACGGGCCGCCGTTGTCGATGACGGCCTCCACCCGGAGGTGGTTGCCGGTGGCGGGGCGCTCGAAGCTCATGGACAGCTGGACGGTGGCGCAGCGGCGGGTGGGGTCCCTGAGTGCCGGGGTGCAGCCGATGGCGAAGTCGAAGAGGGCGGAGAGCACGCCGCCGTTGACGGCGGAGGCCCCCAGGCCGCCCCGGTGCTGCGGCTGCACCTCCGGAAGCTCCACCACCACCTTGCGCCCTTCCGGGAAGGACATCCGGGCGCCGAAGTGGCGCAGCGTGAGGCTCTGGTTGAAGAGCTCCGCGAAGCGGTCGAGCTGGGCCTGGGACGGAGAGGATGGGGCGACGGACGGGGTGTCGGACATGGCGGTGGGCCTTCCTTATACCCCACGCTCCTGCCCGTCCCGGGAGCGGACGGCCCGGCAGGCGCCAGGGATGGCGGAAGACCCGGCACCGGCGTGCGAAAGACGTTAGAAGAAGGGGTTCTTCCCCCCGGTGGAAAGCCCTCCGTGAACGCCCACGAAACCGCCCTCCTCGAAGACCTCAACCCGCCCCAGGCGGAAGCCGTGCTCCACGGCGACGGCCCCCTGCTCGTGCTGTCGGGCGCCGGCAGCGGCAAGACGCGCGTCATCACCCGCCGGGTGGCTCACCTGGTGAAGGTGCGCCGCGTCTTCCCCTGGCGCATCCTGGCCGTCACCTTCACCAACAAGGCCGCGCGCGAGATGCGCGAGCGCCTTACCCAGCTTTTGGGCGCGCAGGCCAACGACCTGGTGGTGAGCACGTTCCACTCGGCCGCGGCCATGATTCTTCGCCGCGAGGCGGAGGCCGTGGGCCTCACCCGGTCCTTCGTCATCTACGACGACGGCGACCAGCTCAACCTGGTGAAGCGCGCCATGCGCGACACGGGCGTGGAGCCGGTGATGCAGCCGCGCGAAATCCTCCACCGCATCGACCAGGAGAAGAACGCCGCGCGGCTGCCGGAGGACATGCGCGTGGAGCAGGAGGACATCCGCGGGCAGATCGTCAAGCGCGTGTACGCGGGCTACCAGAAGCTGCTGCGCGCGGCGAACGCGGTGGACTTCGGGGACCTGCTGCTGCTCCTGGTGAAGCTCTTCCGCGACCGGCCGGACGTGCTGGACCGCTACCGCACGCGCTTCACGCACGTGCTGGTGGACGAGTTCCAGGACACCAACCCCGTGCAGTACGCGCTCTTGCGCCAGCTTGCGCCGCCGCCTTCCGCGAACCTGGTGGTGGTGGGTGACGACGACCAGTCCATCTACCGCTGGCGCGGCGCGGACGTGGACAACATCCTCCAGTTCCCCATGCAGTACCCGGGCGCGAAGGTGGTGAAGCTGGAGCAGAACTACCGCTCCGACCAGAACATCCTCACCGCCGCGCACGAGGTCATCTCCAAGAACACGCGCCGCATGGCGAAGAAGCTCTGGAGCGAGCGGCCCAAGGGGGAGAACCTGGAGCTGATGCTCCACCGCGACGAGCGCGCGGAGGCCCAGGAGGTGGCCCGGCGCATCCTGGCCGTCCAGCGCGAGGGCTTCATCAAGTTCTCCAGCATGGCGGTGTTCTACCGGACCAACGCGCAGAGCCGCGTGCTGGAAGAGGCGCTGCGGCTGGCGCGCGTGCCGTACCAGCTGGTGAGCGGGCGCAGCTTCTACGACCGCGCGGAGGTCCGTGACGCGTCCGCGTACCTGCGGCTGATGGTGAACCCGCGCTCGGACGCGGACCTGTTGCGCGTGCTCAATGTGCCGGCGCGCGGCATTGGCGACACCACCGAGGAGCGGCTGACGGACTTCGCGAACGAGCAGGGCCTGAGCCTCTACGAGGCCCTGGGCGAGCGCCACCGCATCCCCTCGCTGAACGCCACCGCGCAGAAGCGGCTGGGCGGCTTCCACCAGCTGCTCCAGTCGCTGCACGCCTTCTCGCTGACGGCGAAGGACGCGGCGGGCGCGGTGGACCAGATGCTCAAGGAGTCGAAGCTCGTGGAGACGCTCGTCGCGGAGGGCAGCGACGAGGCGCTCACCCGCGCGGAGAACCTGAAGGAACTGCTGGGCGCGGCGCAGGAGTTCGACCTCAAGCGCGCGTCCGACATGGTGGCCGCCGCGGCCGCGGTGGAGGCGCGCGAGGAGGAGGCACCGGAGGGTGTGGACTCCGCGCCGCTCACCGCGGACGTGCCGCCGCTGCAGGCCTTCCTGGAGCAGATCAGCCTGGTGGGCGAGGCGGACGCGGAGGTGAGCGATGGGCGCGTGGCGCTGATGACGCTGCACGCGGCCAAGGGCCTGGAGTTCGACGCCGTGTTCCTCACCGGCCTGGAGGAGGGCGTCTTCCCGCACTCGCGCGCGCTCAAGAGCGAGGAGCCCGACGGCGGTGAGGAGATGGCCGAGGAGCGCCGGCTCTGCTACGTGGGCTTCACCCGCGCGCGCAAGCGGCTCTTCGTGAGCCTGGCGCAGTGCCGCTCCCTCTTCGGCGAGCTCAAGTACAACCCGCCCAGCCGCTTCCTCGCGGACGTGCCGCAGGCGCTCTTCGGCTTCAAGGAGAACGACCTGCCGCCCCCGCCGCGCGCCGCCGCCATGCCGCAGCGCCGCCGGAACTGGGACGACGATGAGACGGGCCCGCGCGTGGACCGCAGCTACTCGCAGGCGTCGTCCGACATGGAAGGCGTGGGCGGCGACGTGCGCGGCATGCGCGTGCGCCACGAACAGTTCGGCTCCGGCCGAATCGTCGCCGCGGAGGGGTCCGGCCCCAACGCCAAGGTCACCGTGGAGTTCGGCGGGAACGTGGGCCTCAAGCGCGTCATCGCGCGCTTCCTCATCCCCGGCTGAAGGGGCTGGACGGCTGGGCGGATCCGGTGTTGATGGCCGTTTCCAGTATTCATGTGACGCGCCGCCCGGCCGGCCGGTGTACGGATTGACTTCCTGACGCCTCCCCAGTGGGATGACCTCCAACGAACGGAGGCGCTTCCCCCCATGGCGCGACGTCGACGATGGATGAGTTCCGCGCTGGTCGCGGCCTCCTTGAGTTTCCTGAGTGCCTGCGAAGGCCAGATTTCTGACGCGGCGAATCCGCGCAATCCCGGCCCTGGCGGCACGAACAATCCCCCTCCTGGCGTGGAGCAACCGGCGCGCTCGGTGCGCGTCGCGCGGCTGACGCATGCGCAGTGGGTGAGCAGCGTGAAGGACCTGCTCAAGCTGGACGCGGCGCCCACGGCGCTGGCGCAGACGTTCCGCGCGGACCCGTCCCAGAGCGGCTTCCTCTTCGACAACGACGCTCGCGCGCTGTCGGTGGACGAGGCGCTGTGGGGCGCCTACCAGCGCGCGGCGGCGGACCTGGCCGGGCAGGTGGCCACGGACGCGACGAAGCTGGGCAAGCTGCTGCCTCCCGGCAGCACCACGGACGAGGCGCGCGCGAAGGCGTTCGTGGAGTCCTTCGGCCTGCGCGCCCTGCGCCGCCCGCTGACCGCGGACGAGGTGGAGGCGTACCTGGCGCTGTACCGCAAGGGCCCGCAGGCGTACCCGACGATGGCCGCGTTCCAGGGCGGCCTGCGGATGGTGCTGGAGGGCTTCCTCCAGTCCCCCCTGTTCCTCTACCGCGTGGAGCGCAGCACGCAGGCGGCGGACGGGAAGGTGCCGCTGGACGCGTTCGAGGTGGCGTCGCGGCTGAGCTACGCGCTCTGGAACTCCATGCCGGACGACGCGCTGTTCGCCGCCGCCCGCGAGGGCCTGCTGACGAAGCGCGAGGGCGTGGCCGCGGAGGCGCGCCGGATGATGGCGGACCCCCGCGCCCGCGACGTGGTGAACGCGTACCACCAGGCCGTCTTCGACGTGCCCCGCTACGCGAGCATCCGGCCCAACGCCACGCGCTTCCCCAACGTCACCGCGAAGCTGTCGGAGTCCGCGGCGAAGGAGAACACGCTCTTCGTCCAGGACGTCGTCTTCGGGCGCAAGGGCCGGTTCGCGGACCTGCTCACGTCGCGCGACACCTTCGTCAACGACGAGCTGGCGCGCATCTACGGCCTCACCGGGACCTTCACCTCCGCCTTCGTGCCGGTGACGCTGGACGGCGCGCAGCGGCGGGGTGTGCTCACGCAGGTGGGCTTCCTGGCGTCGCACGCGACGTCGGTGGACCCGGACCCCATCCACCGGGGCGTGTTCCTGTCGGAGCACCTGCTGTGCCAGAAGATTGGCGCGCCGCCGGCCAACATCCCCGCGCTGCCCGCGCCCAACGGGCGCACCAACCGCGAGGTGGTGTCGTCGCATACGGAGGCGCCCGGCACGGTGTGCGCGTCCTGCCACGCGACGCTCATCAACCCGCTGGGCTTCCCCTTCGAGAACTTCGACGCCGTGGGCGGCTACCGCACGACGGACAACGGGCACCCGGTGGACGCCGCGTCGGCGCCGGGCATCGGCGGACAGCAGGTGCCGGTGAAGGACGCATTGGACCTGGCGGACGCGCTCGCGAACGCGCAGGCGGTGCACGAGTGCTACGCGCGCCACTGGGTGGAGTTCCTGAGCGGTCGCCCCGCGGCGCAGGAGGACGACGCCCTGGTGGCGCGGCTGGGCAAGCTGTCGCAGTCCGGGCAGCTGCCCATCGTGGACCTGGTCGTCGAAGTCGTCACGGGCGTGGGCTTCGTGAACCGCCACCCGGAGGAGCTGCCGTGAAACTGAGCCGTCGACGCGTGTTGCAGGGCCTGGGTGGCGTCATGCTGGGGCTGCCGGTGCTGGAGGGGCTGTTGCCCCGGAAGGCCCAGGCCGCGGAGCCGGGCGAGCTTCCCTTCGCCATCTTCCTGCGCCAGGCGGATGGCGTGGCCGCCGCGCAGAACACCTCGGAGCTGGGCAGCGAGCCGGAGCGCTTCTGGCCGGAGCCCCTGGGCAACCTCACCACCACGACGCTCGCGGGCAAGTCGCTGGTGGAGCTGGCGGACCACCGCGCGCGCCTGCTGGTGGTGCGCAACGTCAACATGAAGGACTACAACTACGGCGACGGTCACGCCCGCGGCGCGCTGCAATGCCTCACAGCGCGGGGCCCCGCCGTGGAAGGCGCGGGCGGCGACTCCGAGGCGTCCGGCGAGTCGCTGGACCACCGCATCGGCCGTGAGCTGAACCCGCAGAAGCGCGACTCGCTCTACCTCTACGCGGGGCAGGCGGGCGGGTGGCTGGGCGGCCCGTGCATCTCCCACCGGGGCAGCGCGTCCCGCCGGGCCGCGCTGCACGACCCGTGGGTGGCCTACCAGACCATGGTGGGCGGCCCCGGGGGCCTCACGCCGGAGGCGCGCGAGCAGCTGCTGGTCCGCCAGAAGAGCCTCAACGACCTGGTGTCCGGCCAGCTCAAGGCGCTCCAGTCGCGGCCGGAGCTGAGCAGCACGGACCGGCAGCGGCTGGACCTGCACCTGTCCAACGTGCGCGACCTGGAGGTGGCGTTGAGCTGCCGCGCCCGCGCGGACGAGGAGCTGCGGCTCCAGCAGCAGGCGCCCGGCTACAACAGCACGGACGGTGACGAGGTGCTGGCCACGGTGCGGCTGCACATGGACATCGCGGTGCTGGCGGTGGCGTGCGGCACCACGCGCTCGGTGGCCATCCAGGTGGGCAACGGCAACGACAGCGCCACGCGCTACCGCGACCCCACGACGGGCCAGCTGATGGAGAACTTCCACTACATCTCCCACCGGCGCACGTCGCACGACTCGTCGGGCGGCGTCATCGCCGGGTCGGACGTGCTGCACTCGCGCGTGGACGCGCAGTTCGCCCAGACCTTCAACTACCTGCTGGACCGGCTGGCGGCGTACGCCCTGCCGAACGGCAAGAAGCTGGTCGACCAGGGCGTGTCCGTCTGGTTCAACGACCTGGGCAACGGACCGGCGCACTCGGCCCACAACATCCCCTTCATCCTGGCGGGCAGCTGCAACGGCTACCTCAAGCAGGGCGTGGCGGTGACGGTGGCCAGCGGCAGCGGCAACCCCAACCTCAACAAGATGCTCAACACCATCGGCGCCGCGGTGGGCCTGAAGAACGCGGCCGGGGGCCCGCTGGACGACTTCGGCGACCCGTCGCTCCCCAAGGGCCTGCTGACGGAGCTGCTGGCCTGAGCGGCCGTTGACCCGATTCGCCTCCGCCCTTCCTCCTTTGTTTTCGAACAGAGGAGGAAGGGATGTTCCCAGCAATCCGCAGGGCCTTCACCGCATCGCTCGCTTTTGTCTCCCTGCTGTCCGCCGGTCCGGCGGCGGCGCACGGCTCCATGGAAGTTCCGCTGAGCCGCGTCTACGGATGTTTCAAGGAAGGGCCGGAGAGTCCCAAGTCCGCCGCGTGCAAGGCCGCGGTGCAGGCCGGTGGGACGCAGGCGCTTTACGACTGGAACGGCGTCCGGCAGGGCGCCGCCAACGGGCGCCACCGCGAAATCATCCCCGACGGCAAGCTGTGCAGCGCGGCCAATGAGAGCCACAAGGGCCTGGACCTGGCGCGCACGGACTGGCCGTCCACGCTCATCACCCCGGACGGCAACGGCCGCTTCGAGTTCGTCTTCCACGCCACCGCGGTGCACGCCACGGGCTACTTCCAGCTCTTCGTGACGAAGGAGGGCTACAACCCGGCGCTGCCCCTGAAGTGGTCGGACCTGGAGGCGTCGCCCTTCTGCAACGTCACCAACGTGTCCGCGGTGAACAACCGCTACCGGCTCGACTGCCCCTTCCCGGCGGCGCGCACGGGCTCGCACGTCATCTACGCCATCTGGCAGCGCGCGGACAGCCCGGAGGCCTTCTACGCCTGCACGGACGTGAAGTTCAGCAACACGCCGCCCCCGCCGATGGCGTGGAAGGAATTGGGCCAGGTGCAGGCGCGCGAAGATCTGCCCAAGGCCAGCAAGGTGACGTTCCGCCTCTTCGACAGCGCGGGCCGCGACGCCGAGTCCCATCCGCTGACGCTCGACGCGGCCACGCCCGCGGCCACGTGGATGTACCGGCTGGCGCAGCAGGTGAACGCGGGCTCCAGCCGCGTGCAGGTGGGCGTGCTCCAGACGACGGGCAGCGTGACGCCGGTGCAGGACGCGCTGGGCAACCGCGTGTACGCGAAGGAGACGGGCTACACGTTCCAGGTGGACATCGAGAAGCCCTCCACCGGCGGCGGCACGGATGGCGGCACCGGCGGGAGCGCGCAGTACAAGTACCCGGCGGGCATCGACAGCTACACGGCGGGCACGCTCGTGGAGGGCACGGACGGGTTCATCTACCGCTGCAAGCCCTTCCCGTACTCCGGCTGGTGCAAGGGCGTGGCGTCGTACTACGCGCCGGGCACGGGCATCGCCTGGCAGGACGCGTGGGAGCGCGTGCCTTAAGCCCGCCCGCTCCTTTCGCTGGACATGGAACGGGCCGCCCTTCCTCAAGGAGGGGCGGCCCGGGGACTTCCGTGCGCGGAGGTGGGGGACTTCAGGCCGCGAGGTTCGGTTTCGCGGAGGCGCGGCCGAGCGCCTCCGCCCGGTCCCGGCGCAAGCCGAAGAAGGTCCACATGGACGCGCCGAAGTCGATGCACGCGACGTAGCCGGAGATGGCCTGGCACTTGCCCATCAGGGTGCAGGTGATGACCACCGCGACGATGAAGGTGCGGCAGAGCACCGCCCAGGCGAAGAAGGGGCGCACGTCCAGCACGGCCGACTGATGGCACATGAGCGCGATGGAGGTGAGCAGCGCGCCCGCCACGCGGATCCAGAACAGGTTCGCGTCCGCGACCTCGTGGGCCAGCGTGAGGAACACCTGCGGCACCAGCAGCCATGTCAGGCCCAGCGCGAAGATGTAGAAGCTCCAGACGTACAGCGACCGGCCCGCGTGGCTGAGCGAGCCCCACGGAACGAAGATACGGGACGAGAAATACAAGCAATGTCTCCAGGGGCGCCCGGAACGAGCGGGCCGACTCAGTGTAGTCGGGCCCCATGGCTCACGTGAAACGTGCCCCCGGAGGCCTCACGGTGGGTCCGCCTCCACGGTGAAGGCCACCTCGCCCCGGGGGGGAATCTGGACCCTGCGGGGCGTGAAGCGCCGCTCCGACTCCGGGTCGATGGGACGGGCATCCAGGAGGTACTCGCCCGGTTCGATGCCCCGTGCCAGGACGGTGCCCTGGGGAGCGAGCTCCTGGTAGCCGATGGCGGGGAGCCCCTCCGCGTACCGCAGCCGGATGAGGGCGGGCAGGGGCGTGCCGTCCGCGTCCTGGGCGGTGAAGCGCACCTTCGCGGCCAGGTCCAGCGGCACGGCGAGCGTGTCCATGCGGGACGTCACCTCGTGTTGGAACGGCCGTGCTTCGTGGGCCTGGAGCTCCAGGACGAAGGGCGGTGGAGGAAGGTGCGTCAGCGTATAGCCCCCGTCTTGAGAAGCGACGCGCAGGGGCCGCGTCAGCGCACGGGTAATGTCGGGGTCCGAGGGCTCCGTGAGCTTCGCGCGGAGCTCGCCCACGTCGGGGAGGGCGGCGCCCGTCTCCGCGTCGTGGAGGACGAGCCGCAGCGTCCAGCCTGGATCGAGCGTCAGCACGCCCAGGTCCACGTCCACGCCCTCCGTCAGGGTCACGTCGCGTTGCAGTGGGGCGAAGCCGGAGGCCTGCACCGTGAGCGTCTTCGGACCCGAGGTGTCGAAGGGAAGGTCGAAGACGCCGTCCGGCCACGCATCCGGCTGCGCTTGAGTCTGGAGGCCCGCGCCCTTCACCTGGAAGGAGGTGACGGCCTTGCCCCCTGGCTCCACGACGCGGCCCCGGAGGCGTCCGTCACGCTCCAGCACCAGCCGGAGCGGCTCCGGGCCGGAGCCCACCCACAGGCCGCCGAGCTTCTCGAAGGGCTCGCCTCCCTGTGAACGCTCGGGGCGGAAGGAGTAGCCCGGCAGGTCGGCCCACAGCGCGTATTGGAGGGCCACGAGCTTGCGCAAGGTGAAGCGCCCGTCCGGTCCCGTGCGGATGCCGGAAGGGCCGTCCTCGGTCGAGCGCTCGCGCCACGGTGACTCCGTCCGGTCAGGCGCCTCCGCGGTGATCACGACGCCCGCGAGCGGCTGGCCCGCGCCGTCCACCGCGATGCCGGAGCGCTCGCCGCCTGCTTCCATGCGCAGGGACACGTCCAGGTGTTCGCGGGCCTGGAACGCGATGGACTGGGACACCGAGGCGTCTATGACGTCCCCTGGCATGGTGGCCTCCAGGAGGTAGGGGCCCGGGGCAATGCCTTGCAGGTGGAAGCGGCCCTGTTCGTCCGTCGTGCCGTGACGCGGCTCCTCGTAGGGCGCGTCCTCCGCGTCCTGCGTTTCCCGCGACAACGTCACGGTCGCATCCCGCAGCGGCAGCCCCTGCGGGTCGGTGACGGTGCCAGAGACGGAGGCGCCCCGGTCCAGCACCACCACCACGTCCCGCGAGGGGACGCGCACCTCGATGGAAAGACTCCGGAAGGACGGCTCCTCCACGAGCAGCTCCGCCGTCCCCGCGCGCTGGACGTCCAGGACGAAGTGTCCCGTGGCATCCGAGCGCTGGGAGCCACTGGAGGGGAGGTCGTCGCAGGCTCCCAGGCTGCCGGACAGCTCCAGGCGGATGCCTTCGAGCGGAGCGCCCGACGTGTCGACGACGCGGCCCTCCACGCTCTTCGCGCGCCGGAGCGTGAAGTCCAGCGGCGCCATGCCCTGCTGGAGCTTCTGGGCCGTGACCTCCAGGTCCAGGTGATGGGGCGCGAGGATCCGGAAGGTATGCGGCCCGGGACGCGTGGGCCCCATGCGGTAGCGGCCCGCGGTGTCCGTCACGGTGTCCGCTTCGGCGGCGAGGGGACCGCCGTCCTCCCGGTAGGTCTCCACGCGCGCGTTCGGGATGGGCCGACCCGTGTCGTCGCGCACCGTGCCTTCCAGGAACACGCCCCGCTGGAGCCGCAGCTCCACGTGCTCCAGGGGCGGCGTCACGTCCAGCGTGGCGAACGCGCCCCCGGACTCCGCGGTGAGCTGGTGGGCGACGGCGGGCGCGGTGAACCGGAAGCGCCCCGCGTCATCCGTCGTGGTGCGCTGGAGGGAGGCCGTCGCGGTGTTCCCCTCGAGCAGGACCTGGACGCCCGGTACCGGCGTGCCCTGCTCCGAGAGGACATGGCCCTCGATGGACCGTGAACGCGCGAGCACCACGGACTCCAGGGCGTCAGGTGAGTCCAGCTGAGGCTGGAACCACGAGGACCAGCCGTCCGCGGTGACGAAGGCGGAGTACTGGCCCTGGGGCAGGGGCCCCGCGACGAAGTGGCCTTCGGCATCGGTGGTCGCATCGAAGAAGCGCGTGTGCCAGCGGGAGACGAGCGTCACCCGCGCATCGGGGATGGGCGTCGTGTCCGTGGCCGTGACGCGCCCCTGGAAGAGGAGGCCCTGCTCCAGCGTCAGCTCCACGTCGTTCGAGCCCACCGGCACACCGCCCTGCGATACCGCGCCCGTGTCGCCCAGGGCCCAGAGCGTGACGCTGCCCTGGGGCAGGCCGTCCAGCACGAAGCGGCCCTCGGCGTCCGTGGTCGCCTCCGCGAACACCGGCGCTTCACCGTCACGGGCCTCCACGGCCTCGCCCTGCATGCGCTCGGATTCGAAGGCGCAGGCGCCGCTCTTGAGCGCGGGTGCCCGCGCGTCGTCCTGGCCGGAGGGGGAGGGGCAGGGCCGCTCCGACAGCGTGAGTCCGGGCTCCACGCGGGAGGCGGAGACGCGCACGCCCACGGCCGCACCGGAGGTCCCCAGCACGTGGCCCGCGATGCGCGCGGTGCCCACGGGATGGGGCGACGTCGTGAGCCGGGAGACGCGGGGCTTCGGCTCCACGGTGGACGCTGGGCGGGCCGGAGGCGCGTCCTTCGCGGACGACGCGGGCTGGGTGTGCCACAGGAGGAACGCGAGGAGCGCGACGGCGAGCGCGCCTCCTCCCAGCCAGGGCTTCAGCCCCCTGCGTCTCGCGTTCCCCATGCACGGCAGGATAGCGGGACCCTGTGTCGTGCGTCAGCGCGCGAGGGGAACCCAGACAGGCCGCACGTCGAGGGACAGCGTGCCTTCGGTGGGCACGTCCAGCTCCTCACGGTGGATCCGGTCCTTGTCGCGGGTGCTCGCGATGACGGTGGAGTGGCCCGCGGGAACGCGGCGGAACGTGACGGTCCTTCCGGTCCATTCCTCGATGGGGTGTTGCTGGAGGGACAGGTGCACGAAGTCCCTGGCGCTGCCGGGCGCGGGCGCCTGGCCGGGCAGCAGGAACGCGCTGTCGACGTCCTCCGGCAACTGGAGCGTGACGGTGGCGCCGGTGCGGCAATCGCGCCCGCGAAACCGGCTGCCCGATCTCCCCTGCGCATGCGCTGCGTCTCCTTCGAGTGCGTAGGCGCGGGATGGCCGTTCGCCTGACTCACTGCTCTGGGGCACGTATCAACACCGTGGCGGTTTTCTGCCGCGCATCCAAGGTCACGAGCTTGCTGGCCCCTTCCACGCGGACGTAGAGGACGATGGGCGCGAATGGCAGGCCCACGATCTCCGCGCTTCCTTTCGCGTCGAGGTTCCAGAAGTAGGGGATGGGACGCGGCCCGGCATATGGATGGGAAGTGTTCGAGTCGCTCATGTCGATGCCGACGGAGACGCCCGCCAGCGGCGCATGCGTCGCTTCATCGAGGACGATGACGCGCGTCGTCCGGGCTCGGGTCATCTTCAGGGTGCCCAGGTCGATGTCCTTGCCGGGCCGCACGACGATCCGGCGCTCAAGGTCGAAGTAGCCCTTCGCCCTGACGACAAACGTCTGGGGCCCCTCCATCGGCAGCGGGAGGTTGAAGAGGCCATCCGGGATCCGCACCTGGCGGGACCCCTCTCCAATGGAACAGGGCAGGAGCGTGCCATCCTCACGCACGACCCGCCCCGTGATGCGCGGGCGCCGCTCCATCACCAGCCGGACGTCCTGCGCCCCCGTCGTGACGGACAGCGCGCCCGGCTCCGGAGTGCCCCCCTGGGAGAGGGCGGGAGCGAAGGCATGGCCCTCCTTCCATGCGATGAGCCGATAGCTCGGTGCCCTCAGGTGATTGAAGACGAAGCGGCCGTCCGGCCCGGAGATCACGCCTCCATCACCCATGGATGGGCAGGCGGGCGCGTCAGCCTGCCAGGCGGGAATGTCCTCCAGTGGGAGACAGGCCACGAGCCGGGCTCCCGCGACGGGCTGTCCGTGGGCGTCGACGGTCACTCCCCTCACGGTGCGCCCCTCCTCGAAGCGCAGGGACACCTGGGCGTGCGTGTCCTCTTCCAGCGCGATGGGGCGTGACAGGGAGTGCTCGATGCCGGGTGTCCGGATCCGGGCTTCCAGGTGGTAGCGCCCTGCGTTCAGCCGCCTCAAGGTGAAGGCGCCCCCGCTGTCCACGGTGGTGGTCCGGGCGTGGCCACGCTCGGGCGCGGTGTCCCAGAGGTAGAGGCTCACGTTGGACAGGGGGCGTCCCCGGGCATCCACGACCGTGCCGGACACGGAGGCCCTGCCGCCGGGTATCACGACGTGGAGTTCTCGCGTGGGCACCTGGAAGGGGGTCACCGTGTAGGGGAGGTCCGGCGCTTCGGCGTAGAGCCAGCCGGACCCCTCCCGGGACATGTCGATGAGGAAGCGCCCGCCCGCGTCCGTCTTCCCGCCGCCATGCTCCGCGGCGCGCGGACGTCCAAGGCCGTCAGGAGGCTCGGCCACCAGGTTGAGTCCCAACTCGACACCCGGGAGCGGGATGCCTTCCGAGTCCACCACGCGCCCCTCGAACGACACGGCCGGCGTGAGGGTGAAGTCCCAGGGACACGGGTGGGGTTGCCTCAGGGAGATGAACTCCGTCTCGGGTTGGTAGTGTTCGCGGTGGATGCGGAGGAAGGCATCGGTCTTGCGCACGGGGCCCACCCGGTAGTGCCCGGCTGCATCCGTGGTGGCGTCGTAGGTGGAGCGGCCTCCCACGGGCGGCTCCCCTCCGCTCAGACGCACGCCTTCCAGGGGGTGGCCCTGCTCATCCCGCACGGTGCCCTCGATGAACGTGTAGCGCTTCAGCCGGAAGGCAATCTCCTCGGGAGGGATGACCGAGGCGTCGCCAAAGACGGTCGGGTCGTCGGTCCAGGCCCGGAGCCGCAGTGGAATGGCCGGAACCTCCTCGAAGCTGAACCGGCCCCGGGCATCGCTCCAGGCGGTCTGGATGTCATTGCCGTGGCGGTCCCGCTCCAACTGGACGGTCACATTGCTCGCGGGCAAGCCCTCTGGCGTCAGCACCACGCCCGAGAGGCGGACGATTTTCGGCAGCTCGAGCGTCACGTCCACGTCGGTGTCGAGCCAGACAGCCTCGCGGAAGGCCGTCGCGCGCCAGCCCTTCGCGCTCGCGACCCGCATGTAGCTTCCTGGGGGCAGGGGGCCCACGCGGAAGCGTCCCCGGTCATCCGCGAGCGTGTCGAAGAAGCGGGACCCGGCCTCGTGGACCACCGTCACCCGGGCGCCGGGAATGGGGGCCCGCGAGGACTGCTCCACGACGCCGCCGGAGAGGAAGAAGCCCTCCTCCAGCGCCAGGGTCACCCCGTCACTGCCTGTCTGGACGTTCGGCTGCACCCCCACGCCCGAATCGCCCAGCGCCCAGAGGGTGAGGGCGCCCGGAGGCAGTCCCTCGAGCACGAAGGTCCCGTCGTCCGCCGTCTGCGTCCGGGCGAGCACCGGCGCTTCACCCTCGCGTGCCTCCACGAGGCGCGCGTACTCCCGGTCCACATTGTCGAAGCTGCAGTCCTTCCGCGGGCTCTCTTGTCGGGGAGGGGAAGCAGCGGGTGGCTTCAAGGGACAGAGACGCTCCGACAACGGGTCCGCATCCACGCGGGAGGCGGACACCCGCACGCCCGCGACGGGGCCTCGCGAATCGCGCACGACGCCGGTGATGCGCGAGGCGCTCTGGGGGGGCGTGGACAGCGGCGCCGTGAAGCGTGTTTCCGAGCGGCCCGTGTCTCGCCCGGTGGACGATGGTGTGGGACCGCGCGGATTCCGGCAGGACACCCCGGCCATGCTCAGTCCGAGGACGAGCACGGCGGCCCACCACCACGTCTTCCTCGCGCGCATGCGCGGTCAGGATAGCAGCGTGTGTCAGGGGTGGGCGAAGCCCACCGCGTGCGCCTCCACGCCCGCGGGGGAAGGATCCTCGCGGAACGCGACCTGCGCATCCCGCACGACGCCGGTGATGCGCGGACCTCCGGCGGAGGTGGAGGAAGCCCGTCCCTCGCGGAAGCAGGTGAAGAATCCGGATGGCCGCTAGCGGGTCGGGTCGCTCATCAGCACCGTGACGGTGTCCTGAGTCGCTTCGACGGTCACGTCCTGGACGCTGCTACTCCGCATCCTCCTGATGGAGAGGACGACGCGGGCGAAGGGCACTCCCTCCACGTCGATGCCGCCCTCCGCATCGAGGCTCCCCCGGACGAAGGGAAGCGAGTAGGGGCGGTCGGAAAGGGGACGCTCGTCGATGGCCTCGATGGAAACGTCCGTGCCAGCAAGCGGTGCGTGGGTCACTTCATCCAGGACGATGACGCGCACCAGGCGGGCACGGGTCATCCGCAGCATCCCCAGGTCGATGTCCTGGCCGGGGCGCACGACGAGCTTCTGCCAGAGCTCCAGGAAGCCCTTCGCCTTCACGAAGAGGGGTTGGGGCCCGTCCACGGGCAGGGGAACGTCGAACGTCCCCGCCGGGACATGGACGGAGGAGGCCCCCACCTCGACAGTGCAGGGCAGGGGAGCACCCTCTTCACTCACGACCTGTCCTCGCAGGCGGGGCCTTTGCTCCAGGACCAGCTCGATGCCCTCCTGGCCTGTCGCGATAATCAGCGCGGCGGGCTCGGGCGTTCCGCCCCGGGAGCGAGCGGGCGCGAAGTCATGGCCCTCCTTCCACGCGACGAGCTGATGGCTCGGCGCAGTCAGGTGCTTGAGGACGAAGCGGCCATCCGCTCCGGAGAGCACACCGCCCTCGCCTCGGGAGCGGCAATCGGGCCCATCGGTCCGCCACGGGGGGATGTCCTCCAGGGGGAGGCAGGCGTGGACCCGGACGCCGGGCACCGGTTGTCCCTCGGAGTCGACGGTCCTCCCCACGAGCGTGCGCCCCTCCTCGAAGCGCAGCGACACGCGCGCCTGCGCCCGCTCCTCCAGGTCCACGGCCTGGGACACCGCGTGCTCGACGCCCGGCGTCTGGAGCCGCGCCTCCACCACGTAGTGGCCTGCCTTCAGACCCTGGAATGAGAAGGCGCCCGTCTTGTCCACGGGCGTGGTGCGGGGACTTCCGCTCTGGGGCGCGGTGTCCCAGAGCTGGAGGTTCACGTTGGCCATGGGCCGTCCCTTCGCATCCACGACCGTGCCGGACACGGAGGCCCCCCGGCCCATCACCACGCGGACGCCCGTCGACGGAATCACCACCGCCTGGCTCACGGGGCGGAAGTCCGCGGCCTCGGCGAGGAGGTGGCCCGCGCCTCCCTCCTCGCTGTCCACGATGAAGCGGCCCGCGTCGTCGGACCGGGCGGTCTCGATGCCGGAGCTGGAGTCTCCAGAGGCCTCGGGGGCGCCGCGGGTGCGTTCGAGCTTCAACTCGACCCCCGGCAGGGGCGTGCCTTCGGTGTCGACCACGAGTCCTTCGACCGACAGGGCCCGCCGCAGGGTGAAGTCCCATGGCCCTGCATGGGGCTCATCCAGTTCGATGTCCTGCTGGGCGTCGAGATGGTGCTCGCACCGGAGGATGACCCTCGTGCCGGACTTGCGCAGCGGCCCCACCCGGTAATGGCCCGCTTCGTCGGTGACGGTCATGGGGGAGGGGCGGTCTCCCTGGTCCTGCCACTGGAAACCCAGACGCACGCCCTTCAGGGGCCTGCCCTGCTCGTCCCTCACGGTGCCCTCCATGAACAGGACGGGTTTCATCCGGAGGGCCACGCTCTTCGGCGGTGTGGCCTCGGCCTCGCCGAAGGTGGTCTCGTCCTCGGAGCGAGCCCAGAGCCGGTACGAAGCCAGGACCACCTCATCGAAGGCGAACCTGCCCCGTGCATCGCTCCGGGTGGTCCGCGTGTCGCCACCGTCCCGCTCCGCCATGTGGACGGTCAGTCCGCTCGCGGGCTGGCCCTCGGGGTTCAGCACCACGCCCTCCAGCCGGAGTTGCTGCTGGAGCTCGAGCGTCACGTCCACGTCGGCGTCGAGCCAGACACCCTCACGGAAGGCCCTCGTCCGCCAGCCCTTCGCGCTCGCGACCTTCAGGTAGCGGCCCGGCGGCAGGGGCCCGACGCGGAAGCGCCCCTGGGCGTCCGCGAGCACATCGAAGTAGCGGGCCTGGGACTCGTGGATCACCGTCACGAGGGCCCCTGGAATGGAATCCCCCTGGAGCTGATCCACCACCACGCCGGAGAGGAAGACTCCCTCCTCCAGCGTCAGCGTCACGCCGTCGCTGCCCGCCTGGATGTCTGGCTGCACCGTCGCGCCCGTGTCTCCCAGCGCCCAGAGGGTGAACGCGCCCGCCGGCAGCCCATCGAGGACGAACGTTCCGTCCTCCGCCGTCGCCGTCCGCGCGAACTCGGGCGCTTCGCCCTCGCGGGCCTCCACGAGCCGCGCGAACTCCTGCTCCAGGACGGAGGAGCCCGCCTGTCTCATGTTCCGTGAGCCGGAAAGAAGGGCCGGTGGAGCCTCCCGGGCGAGGCGCTCCGACAGCGTGTCCGCATCCGCCTGGGAGGCCGACACCTGCACGCCCGCGACGGGACCGCGGGCATCGCGCACGACCCCCGTGATGCGCAGCGAGCCTTCCGCATGCGGTGCCCTCGGGGCCGTGTAGCGCGTTCCCGCGCGCACCGCGTTCGCGCTCGGGCTTCTCGAACTCGCGGAGGAGTCACGGCCTTCCGGCTTCCGGAAGGACACCACGGCCACGCCCAGTCCGAGGACGAGCACGGCCGCCCACCACCCCAGCTTCCTCGCGCGCATGCGCGGTCAGGATAGCAGCGTGTGTCAGGGGGTGGCGAAGCCCACCGCGTGCGCCTCCACGCCCGCGGGGGAAGGATCCTCGCGGAACGCGACCCAGGCCCTCCGCTGGGAGTGGCGCGGCACGTACGCCAGCACGAACTCCGTCTCCTCCTTCGGCTCGTGGCCGCCGCGCAGCGACACGCGCACATGGACCTCTTCGGCCGCCGTGTCGCCGTGGTTCGTCACCGTGACGGGCACCCGCCATTCCTTCGCGTTCGCGGCCGCCACCGGCGTGCCCACCTGCACGGCCAGGTCCGGCGGACCGCTGCCCGTGTTCCACGCATCCACGGCCAGGTAGCCCAGCACCAGCGCCACGAGCACACAGCTCGAAATGAAGACGACGCCCTCCAGCCAGTTCCAGTTCGTCCTCATGATTGGATGAGCAGTCTCCCCGCCGAAGCCCCCAGCGTCGACGCCAGGCCCAGCACCACCACCTGGGCCATGCTGACGCTCAGGCCGTTGCCGTTGAACCGGCCGAAGAACCACAACACGAGCGCGCTGGCCAGCAGCGCGATGGCATACGTGACGAACGTGCCCGCCAGCACGTCCCGGCGCAGCCGGCGGCGCGTGAAGCGGTGCGCGCGGGTGAAGTCGCTCTGGAAGAGGATGAGCCCGCCCAGCAGCAGCGACAGCACGGCGAGCCCGAGCAGGAACCAGGGCGGCGTCTCCACGGCGATCATCACGATCTCCTCCGTGGGCGCCACGTTGGCCGCGAACAGCACCGCGCCGCAGAACGAGATGATCAGCTGCCCGGGGACGTGATCCGCGGACTCCAGTCGCTTCTTGTCCTCTTCCTCGTTCTCCTCGCGGTGCTGGCCGCCCAGTTGCGCGGTGCCCACCGACACGCCGATGGCCACCGTGCCGGCCTCCACCACCACCATGCCCACCGCTTCCTGAAGCGACGTGCCCTGGCCGATGCGGCCAATGAGCACGAGCACGGCCACGGACACGAGCAGCCCCAGCCCCAGCTCCTCCAGGGAGTCCGTGAAGACATCGAACCAGTGCACGTCCCGGCGGAAGCCGCCGTAGCGGTTGTACCCGAGCAGCAGCACGTACGTGGCCACCAGGTAGCCCAGCACGCTGCCCGGATGGGACGTGAAGCCCGCCCACCACACCTCCATCGTGTAGAGCAGCGGCAGGCTGAAGAGCAGGCCGCCCGCGATGCCCCGGCCGTATTCGCGCAGGGAGTCCGGCACCGGTCGTCGGCGGGGGGGCGCGTCGGATGGAGGGGCGTCGGCCATGACAGGCCAGAGTCTAGGTTCGCTTCGTGGGGAGGGAAGTCTGTTGCGCATGGCAGCGGACACTCCCGCCGTGCCCGGGGCAGGTGGTCAAACCCGGCGGGCCTATAGTCGCTGCTGCCCATGACCGAGCGTCCCGCCCAATACATCCTCACGCTGTCGTGCCCGGATCAGCGCGGCATCGTCCACGCCGTCTCCGGCTGGCTCGCCGAGCACGGCTGCAACATCCTCGACAGCGCCCAGTACGGCGACCCGCAGACGCGGCTGTTCTTCATGCGCGTGCACTTCGCGGATGAAGAGGGGAAGGTCGAGTCCGCGGCGTTGCGCGACGCCTTCGGCGTGCTCGCGCAGCGCTTCTCCATGGACTGGCACCTGCATGATGCGGCGGAGAAGCCTCGGGTGCTGCTGATGGTCTCGAAGATCGGCCACTGCCTGAACGACCTGCTGTATCGCTACCGCAGCGGCATCCTGCCGGTGGAGATCCCGGCCATCGTGTCCAACCACCGGGACTTCTACCAACTGGCCGCGTCCCACGACATTCCGTTCCACCACCTGCCGGTGACGGCGGAGAACAAGTCGCGGCAGGAAGCGCGCCTGCTGGAGTTGGTGCGTGAGCAGCGCGTGGACCTGGTGGTGCTCGCCCGGTACATGCAGATCCTCTCCCCGGAGACGTGCGATGCGCTGCGCGGACGGCTCATCAACATCCACCACTCGTTCCTGCCCAGCTTCAAGGGCGCGCGGCCGTACCAGCAGGCCTACGACCGGGGAGTGAAGCTGATTGGCGCGACGGCCCACTTCGTCACGGGTGACCTGGACGAGGGACCCATCATCGAACAGGACGTGGAGCGCGTGGACCACACGCTGTCGCCCGAGGCCCTGACGGCAATCGGTCGCGACGTGGAGAGCGTGGTCCTGGCCCGAGCGGTGACGTGGTTCGTGCAGCACCGCATCCTGCTCAACGGCCACAAGACCGTCGTGTTCCGCTGAGCGAAGCAGGTCGCCGGCGGTTCGTGAACGAGCGCTGCGACCCGAGGTGCGCCGCGAAGACACGCCTCACGGAGCGCGGCGGTGGACCGTGACGGGGTCCATGCGCGGATCCCAATAGGGGGCTACAGGCAGAGGCCCCCTCCGGGGGCGTCTGCCGCCAAACCTGTCCGACAGTCGGACAGGTTCGCGCCGCGAAAGGTCCCAGGCCGCGCTGTCCCCGGCGGACGATGAGGACGGTATGCCTTCACGTCCATCAAACGTGTCTGACTGTCAGACAGGTTCACTCCGCATGCGCCCTTGGGCCGCGCTGTCTCGGCAGCCGACGAGGACGGAGGGACACCCTCGCGGGCATGTCAGACCCCTCTGGTTGGGTAGGAAGAGAATCGGGCGAGGAGGACGGGGATGGTGCAGGTGGGGCTCGTGGCGTACGTCGAGGAGCAACTGGAGCGAGAGATTTCTCTGGGAAGGCTGCCAAGGAACGGGCAGCTGGGCTCGGAGTACGTGCTGGCGCGTCGCTACGGAGTGAGCCGAAGCACCGTGCGCGAGGCACTGCGGCGGCTGGCGGCGCGAGGCCTGGTGGTGCAGCGCCCCGGGCGTGTGGCGCGCGCGGTGGCGCTGGACGAGTCGCTGACGCTGGAGAACCTGGGCCTGGCGCTGCATGACGAGCGCTCCAAGGAGGGCCTGAGGCTCTTGGAGGGCTACTTCAGCCTCAAGCGGCAGGTCCTGGTGGAGCTGCTGGTCGACTGCTGCGCGAGTGCCTCCGAGGCGGACCGGCACCAACTGGAGGCCACCTGCTTCAATCTCTGGGACGCGGCGAAATGGGAGCCCGGGGCACGGTGCGCGCAGTTGGAATTCGAATTGTTGCGGTTGGCGGCCCAGGCGGCGGCCCGACCCGGGCACCTCCTCCTCATCCAGTCACTGCAACGGGCCATGAGGGGCAAAGCAGCCCGGCTGCTGTCCTTCATGGGCGGAGAGCCGCTGCGCCAGTGGGCTGTGTGCGCGATGCACGCCCTGGGCGATCGAGACACACAGGCGCTCCAGCACCGGCTGCCGGCGCTGCTGAAGACGTGCGATGCGAGCGTACTGGCTGCCTTCGTCCCTGCTTCTCAGGAACCCGCGGCCTCCGAGGCCCACTTTGCTCAGGGCCCCCTCTGCGCTCCCACGTCAGCGACCGGGCAGGGCGATACATTGGAGGAACTCCCTTGCATGGAGGCGCGAGGCCTCGTTGCCCCCGTGGCAGCGACCGGGCAGGGCGATGCATTGGAGGCACTCCCTTGTGTGGAGGCGCGAGGCGTCGGCGACTCCGTGGCGGCCACCGGACAGCACGATGCATTGGAGGCACTCCCTTGCATGGAGGTCCGAGGCCTCGGTGCACCCGTGGCAGCCACCGGGCAGGGCGATGCATTGGAGGCACTCCCTTGCGTTGAGGCGCGAGGCGTCGGCGCCTCCGTGGCGGCCACCGGACAGCACGATGCATTGGAGGCACCTCCCTGCGTTGAGAAGCGTGGCCTTGGTGCCCCCACCTCGGTCCCTGAAAAGGACGAGGCGTTTGAGGCACGGTCCAGCGTCGAGGCGCGTCGCTTCTTCGCTTCCGCATCCGTCACCAGGCAGGACGAGGCACTGGAGACACGCCCCTTCGTCGAGGACCACCAGGCGCTCAGGGCTGCTCCCTGTCACGCTGTGCAGGGCCTTTCCGTGGAGCCCGACAACGAGGCACTGCTGTTTCCAGCCACCTCGGGACTCGCCTTCCGCAAGCCTGGTGGAGAGGGCTCTGGCGACGAGGTGACGGACTCGGCCTTGAGCAACCTGTCCGACTGTCGGACAGGTTGGGATGCTTCGTCCCTGGAGGGTGGACTCCAGCCCGAGGATCCATCCACCGGCTCCCGCGGGCAATCCCGCGTGACGGAGTCCAAGGAGGGCGGGCCGCTTCATGGAACCCAGGGCCCTCTGGTCCGGTGGGCTGCGCGCCTCTGGCGCTTCATTGTCCATTCCCTGGGGCTGCCCGCTTCGTGAGTGGCGACGGCGCTTTGCCTCCGCTCGCATGACGCTGCCGCATGCCCGCCACTGATGGAGAGCGACTGCGTCGATTGACCCCGCACGCATCCGCCCGAGCCGTGCTTCCGCGCCGGATGTGTCAACGGGCTTCCTGCTCCCTGCTCAGTGGGTGGGGCACGCGGCGCCCGCGTTAAGCACGTCCGTGTCGTGGTGTATCTGCACCGCGCCGGATGCCTCCAGATGGCGCACGAACAGCGAGCCGAAGACCTCCGCGTTGCCGCTCAAGTTGAGCTGGGCCTGGGGCGCATAAAGGTTGCCGGCGAGCGTGCTGCCCGCGGAGATGTCCAGCGCCTGCGTGCCCGCGACGTAGACGCGCACCCGCGAGGGCAGGGCGGCGGAGCCCAGCGTGAGCTGGCCGGACACGACGAAGCCTCCCGCGAGGAAGAGGTCCAGTTCGCCCGGAGGCTGCACGTCCACGGTGAGCGCTTCGACCAGGTCCACACCGCCAGGGATGAACAGCGCGGTGCGGCCCTGGATGCGCAGCGTGGCGTGGCCAGGCCCCGCGATGCGTGTCAGCAGGAAGCGGCCGCAGGGCAGCTCGAGCACGCGTTCGCCAGTGACGCCTTCCAGCGTCGCCGGGTCCAGGCCGATGGCCGCGTTGTCGTTGTCCACGGTGTGATGGGCGATGAGCGCGGCTGGGTTGAAGCGTGAGGCCTCGGCGCAGTCGCAGGGCGTGACCGCGGGCACCGGCTCGCGGCGCAGCTCCGACGCCTGGGCGGGACCGGGGGAGAACTCCGGAGGAACGGTGAGCACGCCGCCCACGGTGAGTGCGGCGAGCGCCACGTCTCCGTTCACCCGCGCGTCGCCGGCCACGGTGGCGGACGTGCCAGGGCCGGAGAGGGCACCGTTGCTGTCCAGGCTGCCGCCAACCGTGAGCGGGCTGCTGAGCTGGACTCCACCCACTTGAAGCGAGCCTCCCACCGTGACTCGGTCGTTCGCGGACAGGCCGCCATTCACGCCCACGTCGCCGCCCGTGCCACCGGGAGCGTAGGGGCCCAGTGAACTCCGGAACGCATCCACGGTGAACGGAGCGCTGAGGGACAGGCCTTCGCAGGAACACGCCGCGCGGCGGAACAGCGTCTCCGCCAGTTGGCCGCTGCACAGCAGGGGCCCCGATGCGGGATTGCCCAGCAGGAGCGGAGGCCCGCTGTCCGCGCAGTGCTCCGCCCACGCATCCGGAATGTCACTCCCCGCGTCGGGCGAGCGCAGCGTGGCCACCGGGTCGCTCACCGTGCACGCGGCGCCCAGCATCGCTGCCCACGGCATGAACCGCGTGATGCGGAGTCTCATGGGGCTGTCACCTTGCCGTGCCATGCGGGGAGGCTCCTGACGGGCAATCGCCACATCGCCGAGGGGATGCGCACTGCTCGTGGGCACAACGAGCTCCGGATGCCCCAAGCCCGGGCCATCCGTGTCGTCCTCCTCTGCCCCGACGCGGCCCCAACCTGTCTGCTTGTCGGACAGGTTTTCGCTGCTCGAATGGAGTGGAAGCCTCCCGCCATGGCGGGTGACGCGACTCTGCAAACCTGTCCGACTGTCGGACAGGTTCGGGCGGTGCGCCGCTGACGGGCAGTCCCCGCAGGGGTCTCCCTGCTCATCCTCGGGAACAGGCTTCATGTCCGAAGGCCTGGGGGACGGCCTGTGCTCCGATGCTCGGTGCTCGACGGCGGGCCGCGCCTCATGGCGGAGACAGCTCCCGGAGCCGCGCACGGGACGCCGCGCTCAGCGGCGAGTCTGGATGCAGCGTGAGGAACTCACCCAGCGCTTGGGCCTCCGCCGCCGTGTCCCCCAGGGCTCGGTGGGCTTCGGCGACTCCGTGGCGCGCCTCCGGATCCAACAGGCCACCGGGTTGCAGTCGCACCGCGTCCTGGAACTGGCGCAGGGCGCCGCGCGCGTCCCCCAGGTGCTCCAGCCGCAGCGAGCCTGACGCCACGCGCGCGACGTACGCGGCCAGTGACGACGGCTCCGCGCGGATGACGCTCAGGTACAGCCCTTCCGCTTCCTTCCACTTCCCCGCCGACCGGAATGCGTTGGCCTGCCGCAGCAGGTCCTCCGGCTTTGACGACTCCTTCACCGCGATGCTCGGACGCAGGGGCCGGGGATGCTCGATGGTGAAGGGCTCGGGCGGGGCTGGCCTGTCGGGCAGGGGCACCGGCTCCAGCGTGGCCGTCCGCGTCGGCTCCGGCACGGCCGGCGTCAGCACCACCGGGTGCGGCTGCGGGGGACGCGAGTAACTCCACACCGCGGCAGCCGCGGCCCCGGTGAAGACGAGCGCTGCGCCCGCCATCAACCACACGGGAGGCCGCTTGCGCCTTCGCGGAGGCTCCGGCGCCTGCTGGAGCGCGGCGTCCAGCGCCGCCTGGACGAGCGCGCTCGAGCGTTGCCGCGACAGCCGCCGCGCGGGTCCACTGCCGTCATCCAGGGGCCGCAGCAGGTCGTCCAGCGGCTCCGCGTCACCGTCGTCGGGGGGGCGGGAGCTCATGGCGACTCCCCCTCTGGCGTCTCACCGTCCGAGGCCAGCGCGCGCAGGGCGGTACGTCCCAGGCGCAGCCGGCTGCGCACGGTCTCGAAGGGGACGCCCAACTCCGTGGAGATCTCCTGCACGCTCAATTCCAGGACATGGTGCAGCACCAGCGCGTGCCGCTGCTCCGTCGACAGCCTGTCCAGCAGCGCCACCAGGTGACGGCGATGCAGGTATTCGTCCGCCGGCGCTTCGTCGGACGGCACCGCCAACAACTCCACCGGATCCTCACTGTAACGGGCCTCGCGCCCGCGTGAACGCTTGATCCACGCGAACGTCGTGCGCACCACCACCCGGTCTACCCAGCCGTGGAACCGCCCGTCACCGCGATAGGTGGGCAGGCCCCGCACCAGCGCGATGAGCGACTCCTGGGCGATGTCCTCCACGTCCGAGTCCCCCCGCACCAGGTAGCGCACCAGGTTGCGCACGCGGGGCAGCAGCTCCAGGAGCAGGGACTCGGTCGCGTCACGCTGTCCGCGCATGGCCGCCATCAGCCGGGCGTCCTCGCCCCGGGGCGCGACGGTCGCATGTGAGCCCGAACTCCTCATGTCCCGCAGGGAGGAGGGAGGGCGCGAAATCGGGTCATCGGTGCTCACGGAAAAATCACCATCCCCACTCCCAGTCGGGGACGCACGGACGCGCCGTCCTCCCGGAGCACGAAGCCGCCATCCACCGCGTAGCCCAACCGGGGCCGCCCCAGGAGCACCTCGCCCGACAGCGCCGCCTCCAGCGCGAGCGCTGGCCCCACCCGCCACGCCACCCTCAC
>NZ_RAVW01000010.1 GCF_003611585.1 Corallococcus exercitus
GGGGGCGTACCGGCGGAGGCAGCCGGAGGGGACGGTGCTGTACGAGGCGGTGAGGGAGAACCTTGCCACGCTGCTGGCGGAGGCGAGCGACGTGGGGCGCGGCCTGCCCCGGTACGTGGAGCGGGACTTCGCCAGCTACCTGGAGTGCGGCGTGCTGGTGCACGGATTCGCGCGGGTGCGCTGCGAGAGTTGTAAGGACGAACTGCTCGTCGCCTTCTCGTGCAAGGGGCGAGGGGTGTGTCCCTCCTGCAACGCGAAGCGGGCGCAGGTGACAGCGGTGCACGTGGTGGAGCGGGTGCTGCCGCACGTGCCCTACCGTCAGTCGGCGTTGTCCTTGCCGCACCGGGTGCGATGGGGACTGCTGAAGGAGAAGGGGCTGCTCTCGGGCGTCCTCACCCTTTTCCTGCGAGCGGTGTTTGCCCTGCAACGTCGCAGGGCACGGGGGCAGGGCGTGCGCGGTGGACAGACCGGGGCCGTCTCTTTTCTCCAGATTTTCGGCTCGGCCTTGCAAGTAACCCCTCACGACCATGCGCTGGTGCCGGAAGGCGTCTTCGTTCCGGGGGAGGGCGGCGTGCACTTCGAAGCGTTGCCGCCGCCCCCGCAAGGTGAGGTGGAGCGGCTGCTGAAGGTGGTGCGTCACCGGGTGCTGCGCCTGCTGGAGAAGAGAGGGGCCCTGCCCGCGCAAGGGCCTGAGGACGCGCTGCAGGCGTACCAGGAGCACTCCCTGCAGCAACGGCTGCGCTGGACGGAGGTGGACGTCCGGCCCCCTCCCAACAAGCAGCCGCGATGCGCCTTGCTGGAGGGTTTCTCCCTGCACGCCAACACGCACCTGCATGCCAACGACAGGCAGGGAGAAGCGACCGCTGCCGGACGGCACCACGCACCTCCTCTTCACCGGGTTGGAGTTGCTGCGTCGCCTGGCTTCCCTGGTGCCTGGTGCCTCGGGCAAACCTCACGAGGTTCCACGGCGTCTTCGCTCCAGTCGCCAAACTGCGGCCATTTCTGGTCCTCAAGCAGGTGCGGAGGAGGCGAGCACGGGGCTTGAGGCAGCGGCCAGGAAGGAGCGGATGAAGGAGAGGACACCGCGAGTGGATTTTCGCCGAGCGGCTCAGACGGCGACTTATGGTCGCTCTCTGTTGTACGGTCGGCGCGCCTCGTTGATCAACTCCCGCCGCTTCCACCACCTGACAGCGCGCGGCCGGAAGGTGAAGACCGTCCGCGTAGAGGAAGACGACCCATGACCGGAGCACCCGCCCCCTCCGCGCCTGCCGCTGGTGCAACCCCGAACGCCCCGGCGCCCGAGCTGCAGATCGTCGGCGCAGTGTATGGTCTGGTAAACGTGACGAGCGCGGTCATCGCCGCGGTGAACCGCAACACAACACCGCAGTCGCTCTCGATCGACGCCACGAACGAAAATTTCGGGGACACATGGCCGACCGTTACAAAGTCGCTTACCGTCGCCTACCGGTACAGCAGCACCGGCCCGGTCTCGGTCGCCGTCGTGAAAGAGAACGCCACGCTGACCATCGGCGCGGCAGAGTTCGAGGCGTACCGCGCGCGCCCGGCGGTGGATGACCCCGGTCCCCTGCTGCAGGTGCTGGCGGCGACGTACGGCCCGAGCGACGTGACCGCGACGGTTCGCACGCTCGTCGACGCCGCCACGCAGTCCCTGAGCCTGACCGCGAACAACGCTACGTTGGGCGACACCTGGCCGAACGTCACCAAGGCCCTGGTAATCGTCGCCGGCTATAGCGACTACGCACCGTTCATCGACGTCGTCCAGGAGAACGCCACGTACTTCGTCACGTATCGCCCGCCGCTCCGCGTGCTGAGCGCGTTCTGGGGACTGAGCGACGTCACGTCCATCGCGCAGGACAAGGTCCGCCGCCGCACGCTCAACGTGGTAGCGAACGAAGATGTCTTTGGGACGCCGGAGGGGCCCTCGGCACCGGAAACCGCGACACTGAGCCTCGCCTACCAGTACGGCGACGAGCAGCCGAAGTTCCTCGTCGTTCCCGCAGGCGATGCGGTGGTCGTCGACTACAGCTACAGCGCTCAACGGCCGCCGTACCGGCCGCCGCCTGACCCGCTCACGCTGACCGTCCTCGGAGCTGCGTACGGCAAGGCGGACGTGACCGCGCAGGTCCGCGCGCTCGTCAAGGCCAACGCCCTGCAGATCACGCCCAACAACGCGCTGTTCGTCGATAGCTGGCCGAACGTCCCCAAGACGTTCGCGATGACGTACGCGTGGGGACCGGACGTTCCGGTGGGGCGGGTGGTGGAGGAAGGCACGCAGTTCACCGTCAGCGCGACCCTCCCCGCCGTCGAGCCCTCGCAGCTCATCTCTCTGGCCGGCCTGTTCAGCGACGGCGACGAGGTGGCCGTCCAGACGTGCACCGGGAGCTTCTGGGCGGTCGACACGACTTCGGGCCAGGTCCTCGCGAACGCGTTGGTCTCCGGGCCCACGACGCAGTTCACGACCCACCCGGTCACAGGGAACCCGAGCCAGATGACGCTGACCGACCCGGGTGGCACCCCGGTCGTGCTCAAAGCGGACGGCACGCTGTACGTAGCGCCGGGCACCCCGGCCGTCTTCGTCGCCTCGTTGACTACGAACGGCACGGCGGCGCTCAGCGTCGTCGGCGCGACCTCGATGTTCGCCGCGGTCGGTCCGGGAAAGGCGATCGTCGCAGCGGGAAGCGACCTGCTGACGCTGCCCTCGACCTTCACGCTCCTCATGAACCCGACGCAGCAGGGGCGCGAGAGCCACCTGCGGGCGCTCGCGCTCCAGGACAAGGTGGGCGACTTCCCGCCTGAGCTGTGGCAGCTGTGGCCGATTGTCTATGACTTCACCTTCGGGTGGTTCTTGGCGCTCGGGCTCGGTCCGCTCCTGATCAGCCAAGAGGCGGCGCGCACAGGAGTGATGAGCCTGCTCATGGAGAACAAGAATGTCAGGGCGGTGATCGAGGCCGTCATCCTCATTGCCAAGCTGAATCCCGAGGCCAGCATCACCGCGGCGCTACTCTCTGTGCTACTGGTCATCGCGCAGGAGGGCCTCACGTGGCAGCTGTTCCGCCTCATGCTTGACGTCGGCTGGTTCGCTCTGCCGATGGTCATCGTCCAACTCGTCGAGTGGTTCGCGCCGGGCGGTCAGGCGGCCAAGGCAGCGCAGATCGCCGTCTCGTTCGCTGGCTGGGCGTACACGACGACGACCGACGTTCTGACATACATCAACTCGGGCGCGGTGCCGGGCGAGGGCGGGATCCCAGCCTCGGTTGTGCCGGCACCTGCCTGGTCTGGAGGGTGAACGGTGCCCACCTGGTCGGCGTCATGGGGCGCCAGCGGGGAGAGCGCCAACGGCCCAAGCCCCGCCGCCCCTTCGACCCCAAGACGGGCAAGGGCGGCGCGCTGGAGCTCTCCCTGCGCTACCAGGGCCTGGACATGGATGACGACGCGTTCCCCGTCTTCGCGGACCCGACCCGCTCCGTGAGCCGGGCCCGGGGTTTCGGTGTCGCCACGCTGATTGCCTTCAACCGCCGCGTGCGCTTCGCGTTGAACTACCACCGCACGGACTACGTGGGCGGGGCCCTGGACGGTGACAGGGAAGCAGAGAACGTCGTGCTGTCCCGGTTCCAGGTCGCGTTCTGATTTGGTGGTCGTTCCCCTGTTGTGTTGTTTCGCGTGCGGTCCCTCAATTTTTAGCGAGGAGTACGGTCAGGCTTCATCGTCCGGCAGGAGCGTCCGAAGAAACTCGTCATCGGGACCGAGCGGACGCCAACCGGCCGGAGGCGGATTGGCCAGGAGTGCGCCGCTAGCACTCCTTACACGCTCCACCAGGGGTTCTGGGGTGTATGCCGACCATTGGCCGAGTGCTATCGCGACCTCCAGGCGGGCATCATCATTCAGCACATCTGGCCAGCCGTTGGGGAGGACATCCGACAGTTCGCGAACAAGCTGTCCGCGAGCCAATCGAGTGAGCTTCTTGCCGCGCTCAGCCTCAGCGACCAACCCTTTGAACACCTGGACGCCGGCAATGTCGTCCGGGCCAAGTTCCTCTGCAAGAGCGACGAGTGACGCCGTGGGGCGATCTTCAGCAAAGGCGGTGACCGAGTCGTACCCCCGCTCACGGATGCGCTCATACAGGCGGGCGATCCAATTCCCCTGCCACGAGCGTCCATCGGTCATCGGCTTCTCCCGGGAGTGAAGTTCATTGGGATATCGTAGGCCTTCATATTCTTGCCGACGATCTTGAGGATCGCATCTCGCGTCAACGGCCTCCCGGCGCTGGCCTCGGCAACTTGGAGCGCGCGCATGATCCTTCTGTTCCACTCGTCGGGCCACATGCGCCCCAGCTTCCAGTCTCCCCCTCCGTGAATCGCCTCGTGGTGGGCCTGCTCCAGGCGGACACAGAACTGGTCGATGTCCATGTCGCCCTTGAAGCCGCGCTGCTCGAACCACTCGCGGTGCTCCTTCGGCAGGACGTGGTGCTTGGGGGCATCGGACATGCCCGCCCCTGCCTTTCCCGTGACGTGCATGCCGCGCACCTCGGGACTGTCCCCCAGCGCCTCTCGCACGCCCTCGGGCAAGTCCTGATGCGCCTGCGCCATCGTGACCTGTCCGCCCTGAATGAGAACAGCCGCGCCGACGGCAGGCACGGAGATGACGCCCGCCTGCACCAGCCTTCGCATCATTTCCACCCACTCGGCGGAGACCACCAGCCGCGAGCCCACCATGACGCCGCCTGAACTCATTGCCAGTCCCACGCCGAGCGCCGCAGGGGCCGAGGGCGGCACGCGTGGCAGGGCCATCTTCATCGTGGAGATCATCGTGACCATCTCCACCGCTTGCATCGCCGCGATGACCTGCCCGCCAAGCTTCAGGGTCTCGCGGGTCTCCCGTTGGAGTGTGTCGAATTCACGCGTCAGCTTCCCCATCAGCTCGGGCATCGCGGTTGTCGCCGCCTCCACCCGCTCCGGGTCCAGTGAGGCAAGGTCCGTCAGCGTGGGCTCCATCAGCCCCTGCACGCGATACAGGTCCGCGAAGAGCTTCTCGGCACTGCACATAGGGCAGTTGCGAAGTACGGCGTCCGCGAGGTGCAGGAAGTCCACCCAGGTGGCCAGCAGGAGCGTTCCGAATTGGGCCGCCTGGAGCTTCGGCCCCGTCATGCGAAGCAGGCCCAGCTCCATGTCCGTGTCGCCAACTTCCGAGGCCACTTCCGTCAACGCGGTGGCGCTCCCAAGCGCGCCATGAAGCCACGTTACCTGCTTGGAGCCCTGGTCGAGGTAGCGCGTGAAGACGCCGGTGAGACTCCAGCCCCAGGGGTCCGGAGGACGGGCCGCCAGCTTGGTGAACGCGGCCTCGACGCGGGTCACGGAGCCCTTCACGTCTTTCGTCGCGTCGAGGACTGCCTGCCGCGTCAATGCATTGCTCCGGACCCCGCCCCCGACAGTTCCGCCTCCCACGGCGGTCACGTCGTCACGCGGCTGCTGGCGGCGCAGGAGCCGTTGCTCGGGCCCAGCAAGCGCGCGCGGGAGGAAATTCTGGGCGCGCGGGGGCTCATCGTTCGGAGCTTCCACCCACGCGGGCGAGGAGTCCTCTCGCGGTGCATAGCTCAAGCTTTGGCCTCGCCCATGCGCTTGCGGCACAGAGGCGCATCCCGTGGCCAGTAGCACCAGGGCCAGCAAGAGGGCATCAGCGCGCATTGTCCACCCCCAAGCCCACCGAGGCGAAAGCCCCCGGCCGCAGCGTCCCCTCCGGCGTGGGGAAGAGCAGCGTGCCGCCCGTCCCCATCGCGTAGAGTTTCCCGCCCAGCAATCGCCAGCGGGCTTCGGCGGCCCCCAGGTAGCGCGCCCCGGGCCGCACCATGCCCACTCCGAGCCCCTTCAACGCCACTTCGAGGCTGCGCGCGAAGAGCTGCACCGCCACGCGCCCGTCCACGTCGATGCGGCCCCAGTTGAAGGCCTCCACCCCCAGCGACAGCTTCAGGTGCTTGGAGAGGCCGCCGTAGCGGACCGCGTCCCAGCCCACCTCCGCCTCGCCATAGGCGGAAGTCCCGTCCGGGAAGAGGGCCTCCGCCAGTGGCACGCCCTCCGGCCCCGCCGCGTGGAAGCGCGCCAGCTCGTAGTCCGGGCCGAAGTATCCCTGTCGGAAGCCACCATGCTGCCTGCGCACCTCCAACCGCAGCCGCATGTCCAGCGTGGGTGTCACCGCATCCGCGCCCGCACCCACCACCGCACCCCATGCGCCGCTCGCACCGGGCCGTCCGCCCCAACCGGCAAGCAGGTGGGCCTCGAAGCCCGGCCGCACCACCACCACGGCGGTTGCGTCCAGGTGCGCCAGCGTCACCGGAGGCGCGCGACCTCCGGCCTCCCCCCAGTCATGCACCGCCGACAGCGCCAGCGTGTACCGGCCCTGCGCGCGGGGCTGGCCGAAGAGGACGTGCTCCAGGTCCAGCGCGACTTCCGCCCCCATGAGTCGCGCGCCCAGTACGTCCGAGGCGAACGCCTGCGTATAGAGGGGCCCCAGCGTGCCCGTGAGGAAGCCGCCCACTGGGTGGTAGTCGGGATTGCTTCGGTTGGAGTAGCGCCGCACGAGGTGCGCGGACAGCAGGCTGTAGGACTCCAGCGCGCCGAACCAGACGCCCACGGGCGCGTCGTTCGAGCCCAGCTTGAGGCCGCGCACCACCTGCCCGAAGTCAGAGAGGCTGTCCCAGTCCTCGCGTCGCACGAAGCCCGCGGCCCCACCACCGCCCCAGAGGCGCAACCGCACGGGTGTGCCCAGGTTGAGGCCGAAGTCCTCGCCTCCGTCGAGAATGAGGGTCGGCTCCACCTGGAGGAAGCCCTCGTCCGTGCCGATGCCCGTGCGCGGCAGGAAGGACAACGTCGTCGCCTCCATGCGCAGCAGGTTGCGCCAGGCCTCGTCCCGTGGGCGCCGTTCCTCCTCCACCGGTGGCACCTCCGGGACGTCCTCGGCCCATGCGGCGACCGGCAACAGCAGCCACAGCCAGACAGCCCCACTTCGCGTCATTCGCATCCACGCCCCCTGGGATTGACTCCTCCGAGGAGAGCAAAGGACACACGGCTGACATTCAGCCCGGCCCCCGCAGGCCCCGCGCCGCTATCCAGGGGTGAAGGGAAGGAGGGCCGGCCGCATCGGGCCCGCGACGGCTAATGGCGCGTCATTCGCAGGGCGCCCGGTCCCGGCTCTGTCGTCGTCTCGTCCGCGCTGCGCAGCGGGTGCGGCTCCGTGCGGATGGCGTCCTGACTCAGCAACGGAAAGGCTGGGACGATGCCACCCTCGTCCTCCAGCAGATTCAGTTCCTCCATGGCCTCGCCGCCTTCAAAGAGGGCGGTCTCTACCTCCTTCACCGCATACGCCGCGCTGTACGGCCCCAGCCGCACGAGCTGCCCGCGCAACTCCAACTCCAGCGCCGCCGCTGTCGGGTAGCGAGACGCCGGCTCCCGGCACAGCAGCCGGAGGAAGACGGAGCGCAGCGAGGTGGACAGCCCGAACGCGGTTTCCTTCACGTCCTTGCCGCTGAACACCATGGCGCGCTGGACGGTGTCCTCCACGAAGGGTGGCAGGTGCATGTCCATCGTCGTGGCCAGTGCCGCGAGCCCGCGTTGGCTCTGCTCCCGCGAGAGCCAGTGGCGAGGAGTACGGGACTCGAACCCGTATCCCCGCGCACCGCCGTCAGCCCCCCTTGTGCTGCCAGCCCTTGATCTTCGCGTACAGGGAGCTGCGGGAGATGCCCAGCTTCGCCGCCGCGCGCTCCACGTGGCCGCCCTCGCGTGCCAGCACGCGCTCGATGTGGCGGTGCTCCAGCTGCTCCAGCGTGAGGTCCTCGCCCAGCGGCTCCTCCGCGGGCAGCAGGGACTCGAAGCGCAGGGCGCTGCGCGACAGGCGGGAGGTGCCGGACAGCAGCACCGCGCGCTCCAGCACGTTGCGCAGCTCGCGGATGTTGCCCGGCCAGCCGTAGGCCATCAGCGCGCGCTCCGCGTCGGGCTCCAGCTCCACCTGGCCCCGGCCCCGGTGCGCGCCCATCTCCGCGAGGAAGTGGCGCGCGAGCACCGGCACGTCCTCCGCGCGCTCTCGCAGGGGCGGCACGTGGAGGATGAGCGTGCTGATGCGGAAGTACAGGTCGCTGCGGAAGCGCTTCTCGCGCGCGGCCACCTGCAGGTCCTGGTGCGTGGCCGCGACGAGCCGCACGTCCACGCGCCGGTCCTTCACGTCGCCCAGGCGCCGGAAGCGCTTCTCCTCCAGCACCTTGAGCAGCTTGGGCTGGACGGCCACGTCCATGTCGCCAATCTCATCCAGGAACAGCGTGCCCCGGTCCGCCACCTCCAGCAGGCCCTGCTTCGCGGCCACCGCGCCGGTGAAGGCGCCCTTCTCGTGGCCGAACAGCTCTGAGTCCAGCAGGTCCTTGGACAGCGCCGCGCAGTTCAGGTCCACGAAGGGGGCCTCCTTGCGCGGCCCGCCTTCATGCAGCCAGCGCGCGAGCACGCTCTTGCCACTGCCCGTCTCGCCCGTGACGAGCACCGGGCTGTCGCTGTCGCGCACGCGCTCCGCCTCGTCACGCAGCGCTCGGATGGCGGGGCTGTTCCCCAGGAAGGGGTCCACCTGGGTGCGCGCCGTGCGCGAGCGGTCCGCCAGCAGCCGCTGCCGCTCGCGCCGCTGGGCCACGAGCCGCTCCAGCACCACCTTGAGGACCGCCAGCTCCAGCGGCTTGGTGAGGAACTGCTCGGCGCCTTCCTTCACGGCCTGCACCGCCAGCTCGATGGAGCCGTGCCCGGTCAGCACCACCAGGGGCACCGCCGCGTCCAGCTCCTTGAGCCGGGGCAGCAGCTCCAGCGCGGTGCCGTCCGGCAGCCGGTAGTCGATGACCGCCACGTCGGGCCGGTGCGTGCGGAAGCCCTCCTGGGCCTCCGCCACGCTGGTGGCTTCGTCCACGTCGAAGCCGTGCTGCGTGAGGTAGCCCTTCATGCCCAGCCGGACGCCGGGCTCGTCGTCCACGAGCAGGATGCGGGTACGCGTCATGATACCTGTGACTTCGGAAGGAGCCCGGCGATCACAACCGGGGGGAGGGCGGGCAACAGGATGGTCACCTCGGCGCCTCCCTGGGGATGGTTGGACAGACGGATGCGCCCCTGGTGCTCCTCCAGGATGCGCTGGACGATGGACAGCCCCAGGCCGGTGCCTCCCCGGCGCTTGCTGAAGAAGGGCTCGAAGACGTGGGGCAGGTCCTCGCTCTTGAAGCCGGGCCCTCCATCGTGGACGGTGCAGCGCACCCACGGGCGGCCCGCCTCCTCCACGGCCTCCGCCGTCACGTGGACGGTGGCGCCCTGGGGCGAGTGCTGCACGGCGTTCTCCACCACGTTGCGGAAGACGTGGAACAGGCGGCGCGCGTCCATGCGCACCGGTGGCAGCGCGTCCGACAGCTCGCGCGTGAGCTTCACGGAGGCCTTGTCGCCGGACAGCGCGCAGGCGGACAGGGCCTCGGCGACCACCGGGCCCACGGCGCCGTCCGTCCACTCGCCCCGGGTGGGACGGCCGTACTCGAACAGCTCCTGGGTGAGGTGGGTGAGGCGGCGCACCTCGCCGCGCAGCACGTCCAGGTAGGGCTTCAGCTCTGGCTGGGCGCCGTAGGTGGCCTCCACCGCGTCCACGACGGCGGAGATGGAGAAGAGGGGGTTGCGCACCTCGTGGGCCACGCCCGCGACGATGGCGCCCATGGCGGCCATTGTTTCACCGCGCCGCACGTGGGCCTGCAGCTCCAGCAGCCGGGTGATCTCCGTGGCCACCAGGATGATGCGGGGCTCTCCACTGGCCTGCTCATCCACCCAGGCGGCCGCCAGCTCCCAGGTGCGTCCGGACTCCGCGTCGTGCACCTGGCGGCTGGCGCTGCCGTGCGTCGCGCGCAGCTCCTCCACCAGCGGTCCCGCGCTGGACCAGGGCGGCGCCCCGTCGGTCGCGGACAACGGCTGGCCGGACGGGTCCGCCTCCCGGAAGAGCACGCGGGCGGCGTCGTTGAGCCGGTGGATGATGCCGTCCGCCGTCAGCACCAGCAGCGGCGAGGACACCGCGTCGAAGGTGCGGCGCCACTCCGTCGCGGAGCGGCGGAAGCTGTCGTTCAGCCGCTGGCGCAGGTCGTCCGCGAGGCGCCGGTCGGTGATGTCGGTGACAACGCAGCCCAGGTGCACGCCGCCCCGGTCGTCCAGGCCGGAGGCCGCGGCGCGGCTGCGCACCCAGCGCAGGCGCCCGTCCGCGCAGATGATGCGGTGCTCGATCTCCACCTCCGTGCTCGGGGCCAGGGCCAGGGACTCGATGCACTCGCGGTAGCGCGTGCGGTCCTCCGGGTGGATCATCTCCGACCATAGCGGGGAGGGCGTGCCCTGCGGGCCGCTGCCGGTGAAGGCGCTGGCCGGGTAGCCGGTGGTGCGCTCGATGACGGGCGTGCAGTAGAAGTCACGCAACACGCCGTCCCGCAGCTTCCCACCCCACAGGTAGTCCGGCAGCGACCGGGTGAGCACGTCCAGGCGCCCCTCGTGCTCCTGGAGCGACGCCTCCGCGCGCATCCGCTCCGTGACCTCCGACAGGGCCGCGATGACGCCCAGCACCGCGCCGCCCGCGCCGCGCACGCGCGAATAGCTCCCGAACCAGAAGCGCGTCTCGCCAGGGGCCGCGGGCGTCTCCACCTGGAGGCTGAGGTCCTGCAGGGGCGCGTCCGACTCCAGCGCACGGGCGAGCCGGGGCGCCAGCGCGGTGCCCAGCGCGGGCAGCACCTCCGAGACGTGGCGGCCCAGGTGCGCCTCCGCGGGCAGGCCATTCATCGCGGCGAGCGCGGCGTTGACGTGCACGTACTTCAGGTCGCGGTCATAGAACGCGAAGCCCACCGGGGTGATGGTCATGACCGCGTCGCGCAGCGCCCGCGCGTCGTCCACCTGTTCGCGCAGCCGGGTGCCCTCGTGCTCGCTCCGGGCCAGGGCGCGCAGCGCGGCCGCGGCGCCCACCGCCGCCAGCACGAACGCGCTCACCGCCAGCACGGCGATGCGAGGCCCCGGGGCCAGGCTTCCGCTCCACGCCCCCACCACGGCCATGAACACCGCGCACGCGGCGGCGACGGCGGTGATCCGGAGGAGCGGGGAAGGAGAGGGCGAGGACATGGCGCGCGGGAAGCGCGCCTTACTTTAGGGGTCCTCGCATCGACACGCGAACCCCGCCAACGCAGGCGTTGGACGAAGGTCCAGGGAAGCCCTCCCTCCCGGTGAACAAGGTGGAACGCCCGGTGCGCGGGACCTGTGGAAACCCCCGAGCCGCGCGGACGCGTGCAATCTCAGACAGCAGGCCCCGCGATGATGTCCGGCGGTCCCGGACGGTTGGGATCATGCGCGGGTGGGTCCTGGATGCCCGGCTTCACCTCGGGGTCCTGCAGGGGCGGAGGCGGTTCCCGGCGCCGGGGCTCGCCCGGCGGTGGATCCTTCTCCGGGACGGACGGCCGGGGCGGTTCGATCTCAGGCGTGGGCTTCGGCTCCGGCTCCTTCACCGGCTTCTCGGGCGGGGTCGTCTGTGGATTCGTCGGCATGGACCTCCACACTGCGCACGCCGTCCTCCCAGGGAACCGCCGCTGCCTCCTCGTCGTCGGCGGGTGCGTGGTTTTCGACAGGTGTCCCGGCGTCCCGGCGGCGGGCGTGGGCCCAGACCTCCACCACGGGCTCGATGCGCGGGGTGAGCTGGAGCATGGAGCTGGGGAAGCAGCGCGCCGGCAGTTGGGCGAAGAGCTGGCGCACGTGCTCCGCCTCCCGCGCGCTGGCCACGGCGACGTGCGGCCGGACGATGAGGTCGGTGAAGTGGGCGGCCTGCTCCGGGCTTCCGCTCACCAGCCGGGCCGTCGCGCAGCTCTGGTAGAAGAGCACTCCCACGCCCGCCTCCCGTGCCCCGTCCAGGAACGCGTGCAGCGTGCGCCCCTCCACCGCGCCCACCAGCAGCGCCTCCGGGTCCCACCGCCCATCCCCGGGGCCGCTGTCCTGGCCGTTCAACGGACGACCAATCGGTACGGGGGGCGCATGGTCGCTCGTCAGCACCGCGCCCCTTTCTCCCTGCCAGTAGAGGCGCGTTTCGTACTCGGTGATGGAAGCGGAGGTCATCAGGCATGTCCTCGGTAGGGGCCTGTGCAATGCGCTTTCAACACCCATGCCGCGGCAATGCTTCTCATCCCTCTGGCACCTGCCCTCGGGTACGAGTCCCCCCAGGTAGGGCGGTGATCGCGGGGCCACACGCGCCCTGGCCCGGGATGCGGCCGCCCTGCAACAGCCCTTTTGGACGATTTCGCCCCCGCCGTTCCTGCTCCACATCCAGCACCGCAATGCCTGACATGGGGGGACGGCATGGGTGTGATTCGACGCGGTGGGGAAGGGTGTTCGTTGATTGTATGGCTTTGCGAGGGCTTCCAGGGCCGTACGGCCGCTTGAACCATGTCCATGCAAGAACGAGGTGAGGCACCGATGGCCGAAGCGTATGCAAGTCAGCTCATCCAGGCCCCCGCGGACGTGGTCTGGGACCGGGTGGGAGGCTTTGACAATCTTCCGCGCTGGCACCCGGGCGTCGTCTCCAGCGAGCGGGTGACGCGTCCCGAGGCCGGTCCCGGGCCCCTGCGCCGGCTCACCACGCGCGACGGCGAGGTGTACCTGGAGGCGCGGCTGGAGCACGACCCGCACGCGCGCAGCTATGCGTACACGCTGCTGGAGAGCCCGCTGCCCGTGCGCGACCACCTGGCGAAGCTGCGGGTGACGCCGGTGACGGCGACCGGGCAGACCTTCGTGGAGTGGTCCGCGACGTTCAATCTGACGCCCGGCCACGAGGGCGAGGCGGCGGCGCTGTGTCAGTGGATCCGCGAGGAGTTCTTCGCGCGGGGCCTGCGGGGGCTGGCGCACACCTTCCTGCCGCCTCCGCCCCGGGTGTCGGCGCCGGAGCTGGAGTGGCGGCGCTGACGGGCGCTCACAGCCGCTGGAGGAAGCGCAACAGGTCCTGCTTCTGCGCCGGGGTGAGGGACTCCGGCGGCCCACCTGGGAACTCGGGCGGGTGCAGCGGCAGGCCCACCGTGGGGATGCCCGGGAGGATGAAGCGGCTGTAGGTGTCCACCGTGTCCGCGAGCGTGGCGTGGCTGTTGTCGTGGAAGTACGGCGCGGACCGGGCGATGCCGCGCAGGGAAGGCACGTCGAAGGCCTCGAACTCCGCGGGGTCGCCGCTGATCAGCGCGCGGCCGGGGTCGGTGGAGTACCACTGGGCCGCGAGCGCGGGGCCCACGATGGGCGCGCCGTTCTCATCCAGGGCGGGGTTGATGTCATCCGGGTGGCCGCTCGCGGTGACGGGGATGGGGGGCAGGTCGGTGACGGGGTGCTGGCGCGTGCCGTCCGTGTAGAAGCGGAAGCGGTACTGGGGGAAGTCGACGGACGTGTTGAAGAGGGGCACGACGCCGCGCTGTCCCAGGTAGGTCATGAACGCGTAGCCGGCGTTGAGGAACTCGCTGTGGGGGCGGGGCACGCGGACGGGTTCGGGCCGGCCGCCGGGCGTGACGGTGTACTGGATGTTGCCGTCGGGTTTGAGGGCGTAGAAGAGGGCGTCGTGCGTGGCTCGGTTCACGACGCGGTTGCGGGTGCGGTCGCCGTGGCAGGCCTCGCAGGCCAGGTTGTAGACGTCGCGTCCACGCCGTTCGGAGGCGTCGAGCAGGAGCAGGGCGTCCGGATCCGGGATGGCGCTCAGGGGCCAGCCCTGTTCCAACAGCTCCGACACGAAGCGGGCGCGGGGGGAGCTGAACACGGTGCGCTCGAACGCGGCGATGCGCTGGAGCACGGGGAGCGGCACGGTCCCGCCCTGGCTGTGGCTGGTGACGGCGCTCTGGGCCTGGGTGACGAGGTCGGTCTCGCGGCCGTCGAACTGGAAGGGGCCGGAGAAGCCGGTGTCGGCGATGCTCGGCACGGCGCGCCAGACGGACACCTTGCGGTCCGGGGCGGTGATGACGTTCCCCTGCACGTCGATGACGTCCATGTTCGCGGGAAGGGGGAGCACCACGCGCACCAGTCCCTTCTTGAGGTGCTCGTAGGTGGGCACGGCGGCGGTGGGGTCATCCGCGTCGATGCGGTTGAACAGCGGATCCGCGGGGTTCCGGGCCCAGAGCGCCTCCACGTGCGCGGGCGTGAGCGCGGTGTTGTCCGAAAGCACGTGGCACGTCGCGCAGGAGCGCCCGTTGGTGCCGGGAAGGGCCTCCTGGAAGTGTTTCTTGCCGGCGGCCGCCTGCGCTGGGGACACCAGCTCCGCCTCGGATGTCGCGAGTTCCCCGGTGGACTCCACGGGCGCGACGGCGTCAGTGCAGCCAGCGAGCCCGGCGAGCACGAAGGCCCCCACGGTGCGCGCGATGAGTCGATGCCCTGCCATGTGTTCCCCTCCAGTTGGCTGCGATGGCAGGGAAACACCGCGGGCCCCTCTTCGTGTCACCCCGAAGAAGAGCGCCATGCCCTGGGGTCGGTCTCATCCGTTGCGCGGCGGGCGGTGAGGCCGGGATGCCGTCGAGCAGCGGACGAGGTGCCGCCAGCATCGCGGCTGGGCGTCGCACGTCCAGGCACATGCTTCCGGGGGCCTGCTGAACCTCACGGCCGGGAGAGCCCATGCCCGTCATCCAATGGCTGGTGTTGTTCCTGCTGTCCTGCGGCCTTGGATGTGGGGCCGCGATCATCTCCAGCGAGTGCAACCAGTCAGACAGCACCGTCTCATGTTGCCTGAAGCGGCATCCAGGGCAGTACGAGGGCTGCGGAGCGGACACGCCCGCCCCGAGGATGCTGGGGGCACGCGGAGCCCGCATCGACAGCAAGACACTCTGGAAGCAGGGACGGATCCGTCTCGATGTGGAGAACCCAGCGCCCGGAGTTCGCCCCGGGCAGCTCCACTTCCAGGACGCGCAGACGGGTGCGAAGTACTTGTACGATCCCGCCTCCAGGAGTTTCGCGAACGCTCCCCGCTGGGTAAACGAATTGCTCAAGACGGACGCGAAGTTTGCCTCGTCCGTGGAGAAGGGGCTGTACTACCTGGGAGAGGTGCCACCTTGAGGACCAACGCGTTGATGCGGGCCTATCTGCGCAACGCGCGGGTACATGAAGTCATGGCTCGTCCGCTCACGCCCAGGATGCAGGCGCTGCTCGATGAAGGAGTCGTCGAGGACCATGGCTTCTGGGTGCTTCGGCGCGCGGCGACGAAGAGCGCCCCACTCATTCATCCCGACTTCCAGGACGCGACCGGCTACGAGTGCTTCGCGAACAAGATCCACGTTGCTGACTTCGTGGGCTCGTTCGAGGAGGACCCGTGGGCCCGCCGGCTGCGCCTCAAGGACCAGGTGGGTTACGGTCTGCGACTCGCCTGGGCGTTGCAGCGGGTGCTCCCAGGGGATCGGCGGTTCGTGCTCATCCTCGGATGCAGCAACGCGTGCACCTTGCGCTTTCATCTGGAACGGACGGGAGAGCATTGGCTCACGGCGGACCTGGAAGGCTACCGTCGAGATGCCCTCCTGGAGTTGAGCAACCACGATGACCTTCGCGGCTGGGCCGTGCTGCCCTCCTGAGGCGCCGGCTCTGTTACGCCACAGGGGCCTCGAATGGTTCGACCCGGACGTTTTGCCGCCGTCCCGGCTTGGAACGGTGTGAATCCGCCTTCGCTCCGGGCACGCTGCCGCTGATACCTGGAGCGAAGGGGACCATGGACATCATCCGCAACGACAAGCAGGGCGCGAAGGTGAAGCTCGAGCGCATCTCCACGTCGCCGCCGAAGAAGGCGGACCGGGAAGAGGCGAAGGCGGAGTTCGAGGCGCTGGGCGAGGAACTGTTCGACCTGCAGGACCTGCTGTGGGGCGCGAAGATGAACTCCGTCCTCATCGTCCTGCAGGGGCGCGACACCGCTGGCAAGGACGGCACCATCAAGCACGTGGTGGGCAGCCTCAACCCGCGCGGCGTGAGCGTCACCTCCTTCGGCGTGCCCAGCACCGAGGAGCAGGAGCACGACTTCCTCTGGCGCGTGCACCGCGAGGCTCCGCGCAAGGGCGAGTTCTCCATCTTCAATCGCTCGCACTACGAGGACGTCCTCGTGGCGCGGGTGAACAACTTGGTCCCCAAGCCGCTCTGGAAGGCGCGCTATCAGCACATCCGCGACTTCGAGACCCTGCTCGTGGAGCACGGCACCGTCATCCTCAAGTTCTTCCTCCACATCAGCAAGGAGGAGCAGGAGCAGCGGCTGCTGGCGCGCGAACAGGAGCCGCGCAAGGCCTGGAAGATCTCGGCGGGCGACTGGGAGGACCGCAAGCACTGGGCGGACTACACGCAGGCCTACGAGGACGTCTTCGCGCAGACGTCCACCGAGCAGGCGCCCTGGCACCTGGTGCCCTCGGACGCCAAGTGGTACCGCAACCTGGTGGTGGCCCGCGCCGTGGCGGAGGCCCTGCGCCCCTACCGCGAACAGTGGCAGGAGCGGCTGGACGAGGTCGGCAAGCACAAGAAGGCCGAGCTGCGCGCCTGGCGCAAGAAGCGCTGAGGCACGGCCTTGCGCGTCATGGATGACGCGCGAGCACACGCCGCGCGTCGTGGGAACCGCTGACCCGGCCGTGACATGGGGATGGGACAACACGGTCGGTCATCCGTCCCGGTGTGTCGCCGGGCGGTCACCCCCGGAGCCCTGTCGACATGGAACGAACCGCGTCGCCGTCGAGCAAGGACCTCATCGCCCGCACGCGCCCCTTCGCGGCCCAGGACACCGCGCGCTCCGTCGGGGCGCTGCTCTCCACCTACGCCGCGCTCGCGGGCGCGGTGGCGCTGGCGGTGGCCGCGCCCTGGTGGCCCCTGCGCATCGTGGGCGGGCTCATCGAAGCGCTGGTGCTCATCCGCTGCTTCATCCTCTTCCACGACGCGATGCACGGCGCGCTGCTGCCGAAGTCGCGGTGGGCGAAGGTCCTCTTCCAGGTGCAGGGGCTGCTCACGCTCACTCCCGCGCGCATCTGGAATGACACGCACAACCACCACCACGCCAACACCGCGCGCATCGCCGCGGACTCGGCGGGCACCTTCGTCACCTGGACCACGGAGCAGTGGCGCAAGGCCACGGGCGCGCAGCGCCTGGGCTACGTGGTGGAGCGCCACCCGGTGACGTTGATGCTCGGCTACTTCACCGCGTTCCTCTACAGCCTGTGCCTCCAGCCGTTCGTGAAGAACCCGAAGCGCTACTGGACCTCCGGGCTCGCGCTGGGCGTGCACGTGGCGCTGTCCGCGGCCGTCTGGCATTTCCTCGGCCTGGGCGTCTACCTCTGCGCCTTCCTGGGGCCGCTGGTCGTCGCGTACGCGCTGGGCACGTACCTGTTCTACGCGCAGCACAACTTCGACGACGTGGCCATCCTGCCGGAGGCCGCGTGGAACCACGCGGACGCGGCGCTGGAGGCCAGCAGCTACATGCGCTTCGGGCCGGTGATGGAGTGGTTCACGGGCAACATCGGCTACCACCACGTGCACCACCTCAACCCGCGCATCCCGTTCTACCGGCTGCCGGAGGCGATGGCGGCCATCCCGGAGCTCCAGGGGCCGCACGTCACCACGCTCACGCTGAAGGACATCGTGGGCTGCCTGCGGCTGAACCTGTGGGATCCGTCGCTCAAGCGGATGGTGCGCTACCGCGACGCGCGGCTTGTCCACGGCGCCTGAGGACCGCGGCCCGGCGGGTCCGTTCGAGACCCGCCCGAGGAACCCACCGGGCCGGGGTCTCAAGGCTCCAGCAGCACCTGCAGCGCCTTGGCGTGTGCCTCCTCCTCGGTGAGGAGCTCCTCCAGCAGCCGCCCCGTGGTGGGGTCGCGCTCCGCGAAGTAGGGGATCAGCTCGCGGTACGTCTCGATGGCGACGCGCTCCGCCGCCAGGTTCTCGCGGAGCAGCTCCACCAGCGTCCGCCCCTCTTCGTCCTGGGTGTCACCGCTGGACATGAGTCCTCCAAGGTTGAAATCCGGCCGGCCGCCCAGCTGCTGGATGCGCTCGGCGAGCCTCAGCGCGTGGTCCTGCTGCTCACGCGCGTGCCGGCCGAACGCGGCCTTCACCGCCTCCGAACCGGGGCCTGCCGCGCACAAGGCGTGGCGTGTGTAGCGCCGCACGCAGACGACCGTGGTCGCGAGCGCGGCGTTGAGCAGCGTGAGTCCAATCTTCAGCTCGCCCCCGGCGGTGTCCGTGCGGGCCCCCGCCGCCAGTTGCTCGCGCGCATGGCGGTGGAGCTCCTGGAGGTCGGTGACGAACGGCTGCGGACGCGTGTCGGCCATGGCGGTGCCTCCGGGCGGCTGGGTGTCGGGAAGCTGGGCGGCCCCGGCCACGCCGCCCATCCCTCCTGCCCCCGCGTGCCGGGAACACCGCGCCTGTCCGTCCCACCCCGCGGCCCTGGGCTTCCAGTGTCCCCGGAGCCGATTCCCGCCGGCGACGCTTGCTTCCATGCCCTGCGCGGGCAGGGACGTTGCCCACGAACACCCCTTGCGGCCCCCAGGGCGGAGGAGGGGGTTCGGGGTTAGTCTTCGCCAATGAGCTCGAGCCCATCCAGCCGGCCGTCCGTCGTCGTGGCGGAGCTGGGGCCCACGAACACCGGGAAGACCTACCGCGCCATCGAACGGATGCTCGAGCACGACTCAGGCATCATCGGCCTGCCGCTCCGCTTGCTTGCCCGAGAGGTCTACGACCGGGTGACCGCGAAGGTGGGCGAGGGCCGGGTCGCGCTGATGACGGGCGAGGAGAAGCGCATCCCGCCCCGGCCCGACTACTGGATCTGCACCGTGGAGGCGATGCCGACGGACCGGCAGGTCGACTTCCTCGCGGTGGATGAGATCCAGCTCGCCGCGCACCGGGAGCGCGGGCACGTCTTCACCGACCGGCTGCTGCACGCGCGCGGCCGCAAGGAGACGTGGTTCCTGGGCGCGGAGACGATGCGGCCCATGGTGCAGGCGCTCATCCCGCATGCGTCCATGAAGCGCGCCACGCGCCTTTCGCAGCTGCGCTATTCCGGGCGCAAGTCGCTGAAGAGCCTGCCGCCGCGCTCGGCGGTGGTCGCGTTCTCCGCGGACCGCGTCTACGAGCTGGCCGAATCGCTGCGCCGCCTGCGGGGTGGGGTGGCGGTGGTGCTGGGGGCGCTGTCGCCCCGGACGCGCAACGCGCAGGTGGCCATGTATCAGTCCGGCGAGGTCCAGTACCTCGTGGCCACGGATGCCATTGGCATGGGGTTGAACCTGGACCTCAACCACGTGGCCTTCGCGACGCTCTCCAAGTTCGACGGCGCCGAGCAGCGCGACCTGTATCCCGACGAGCTGGCGCAGATCGCCGGCCGCGCGGGGCGCCACCTGAACGATGGCAGCTTCGGCGCGCTGAACACGCTGCCGGAGCTTCCGCCGCGCGTCGTTACCGCCATCGAATCGCACCGCTTCCCCGCGGTGCGCAGCCTCATCTGGCGCAACTCCTTGCTGGACTTCTCCAGCCCGGAGGCCCTGCTGGACTCGCTGTCGCGAGCGCCGCGCGACAACGCCTTCGTGCGGGTGGAGCGCGCGGATGATTTCGACGCGCTCAAGGGGCTGTCGGCCGTGCCCGCCATCCGGGATGTCACCACCGACAAGGCGTCCGTCGAGCTCCTGTGGCAGGTCTGCCAGGTCCCGGACTTCCGCAAGGGCCTCTTCGGCCAGCACGTCGCGCTGTTGCGCGAGACGTTCCTCCAGCTGACCGCGGGGGATGGGAAGCTGGACCCCACGTGGCTGGGCCGGCAGGTGTCGCCGCTCGACGACGCGTCCGGGGACATCCACACGCTGATGGACCGGCTCGCGGCCATCCGCATCTGGACGTACATCAGCCACCGTCCGGGCTGGCTGCACGACGCGGAGGAATGGCAGGAGCGCACGCGCCGCATCGAGGACGCGCTGGGCGATGCCCTGCATGAGCGGCTGGTGGAGCGCTTCGTCCAGCGGGCCGCGAGGAGGAGCGCGCGCCGCTTCGTGAGGGCCAGCGCGCAGCCGCAGGTCGGTTCGGACAGTCCCTTCGCCAAGCTGGGGCAGTTGCTGACGGAGGTGCCGGGCGCGGAAGGTGCGGTGATGACGGAGGAGCAGTTCGTCCAGCGCGTGGTGGACGCGACGCACGACGCCTTCGAAGTGGACCCGATGGGGCGCATCTCGTTCGAGAGCCAGCCGCTGGCCCGGCTGGTGCGGGGACGGGACCGGCGCTCGCCGCAATTGGCGTTGGCGGAGCCGGAGGTGTGGACGGGCGGCGCGCGGCAGCGGCTGGAGCGCCGGCTGGTGGCGCTGGCGAAGGACCTGGTGACGGAGGCCATGGGAGGCTTTCCCGCGGAGTCCTTCACGGGCGAGAGCCGCGCACCGGCGATGCGAGGCGTGGCCTACCGGCTGGCGGAAGGGCTGGGGGTCATCTCCCAGGGCGAGGCGCGCGAACAGTGGAAGCTCCTGGACGAGGAGTCGCGGGAGCGGCTGAAGGCGCAGGGGGTCCACGAGGGCCAGCGGTTCCTCTACGTCACCGGGGCCCTGTCGCCGCAGGCCCTGGAGCGGCGGGCCATGTTGACGGCGCTGTTCCAGCAGGCCCCGTGTCCGCAGGGCATCCCGCAGGAGCCGGCGCTGAACGTCGCGACGCTTGCCGGCCGGAACGCGCGGTCCTTCGGCTACGAGGTCATCGGCCCGGTGGCGCTGCGCATCGACATCGTGGAGCGGCTGGGGGAGGGATTGCGGAATCCCCAGGGTGCCCGGCAGGCGCAAGCGCTCATGCAGCAACTGCGCTTGGAAGGCGGCGTGCGCGCGCAGGTGCTGCGGGCGCTGGGGGGACAGCCCCAGGGCGCGGCCTCGAAGCGGCGGCGGAGAAAGCGCGGACGGAAGCCATCGGCGACGGCACCCGAGGCGAATGGTGCTCGCGGACGTGAGCCGGCGGCATCGAAGTGGCTCAACGAACGCCCCTCATGAGGGGACGTCCAGGGAGCAGGCCGGCTGCCCGGGAGGAGGGGAGGCGACGAATCCACGCGGGCTCCGGCCGGATTGGCCTACGCTGGCGCCGTCTCCAACCCAGGCCGGTGGTCGTCTCATGAGCGGTGGTCGTGCCCTCTCGCCAGTCCTCCTCGTCGGTGCCGGAACGGGCGAAGCCACGTGCGGCATCCTCTACCTGGCGAGCTACCTGCGGCGCGGCGGGATTGAAGCCTTCGTGCGGCTGTGGGACGGCGACGAGAGCGCAGGGGAGGTGAAGGACACCTTCGAGCGCCTCATCGCCCGCGTGCGCCCGAAGCTCATCGGCATCAGCCTCAAGTGGTTCCACCACGTGGACCGCGCGCTGCTCATCGCGCGGACCGTGCGGAAGATCGACCCGTCCATCCGCATCGTCGTGGGCGGCAACTCCGCGTCGTACTGGTGGAAGGAGCTGAGCGGCTTCGACTGCATCGACCACGTCGTGCTGGGCGACGGAGAGGTCCCGCTGCTGGCGCTCTGCAACGGCGAAGAAGCCCCGCCCAACGTCGTGACGCGCACGCCGGATGGCCGTCCCCGCAGGCTGCCGCTGGCGTACGTGCAGCGCGCCACCAATACGGAGGACGTCTACTACTCGCACTTCAAGGACATCTTCCTCAGCCAGCGGGATGCGCACTCCTTCTCCGGCTGGGTCGCGCCCGGGAAGGGCTGTGGGGAGAACTGTCTGTATTGCGGCGGGGCCCGGGGCAACCAGAAGGCGGACTTCGGGCGCGCGAAGCCGTTCCTGCGCTCCGAGGAGAACGTGCGCCGGGACCACCAGGAGATCGCCGGCCGGACGTGGCAGATGCGCTACGACTTCGCGGGCAGCACGGCGGAGTTCCTGGGGAGCACCTGGGCGGGCGTGGACCTCTCCCGCCACTGCTGCACGTACTTCCTCTGGGGCGTGCCGCGCGTGGAGTTGGTCGCGGCGCTGGCGGCGACCTTCCAGCGCATCTACATGGTCATCGACATCGGCTGCTTCTCCGAACAGCAGCGGCTGGAGCAGATGGGCAAGGGCCTGCTCAAGCCGTGCGCGAAGGACCGCGAGCTGCTCGATGTCATCGAGTCCGTCCGCCGCCACCCGAACGTGGACATCGAAATCTCCGGCATCGGCGGCCTCCCGTTCACGAACAAGGCACGGCTCGCGGAGGAGCTCCAGCTGGTGGAGCGCGTCATCGGCCTGGACTGCGTGGTGGGCTACCAGCGGCTGGAGGCACAGCCCGGAGCGCTCGTCACGGAGCACCCCGCGCGCTTCGACATGGTGACGGAGGCGAAGACGTTCGCGGAGTTCCTCGACTACTTCGAGCGCCGCGAGCCCGGCGACGTGTCCGTGCCGATGATCCGCTTCAAGGACGCGGAGCTGGAGGCCGCGGTGCAGCGCAACTCGGACCGGGTGGACGCCCTCGTCTGGAAGCACCGGGACGCGAGGAAGCGCGTCACCCTCAACGGGCGCACGCGGCTCAAGAACACCGCGCCCTCGACGGAGCGCTTCACGCTGGGGGACTGGCTGGGAAGCCACCGCGCGCCCGCGAAGCTGGCGAAGGAGCCGGTGACGGTGCTGCGCTCGGTGGACGGCATCACCCTGAGCTGCGCCCCGTCCGTCAGCCCGCGCAGATTCAATGACCCGACGCTGACGCAAGGCGAGGACGGCGCCATCCTCCTCGCCGCCCTGGAGGCCTTCAAGCAGCCCACCACCGTCTCCCACGCCGTGACGCACCTGGGCTCGAAGGCAAGGCTGGACCCGCAGTCCGCCCATGACGTCATCGACCACCTGGTGGAAGGACGCTTCCTCCAGCCCGCGTAGGGCACGGGACGCCAAAGCGTGCAATAGCTTTAAGTCATGGATATCGTGATAGCCCCTCTTCATGAAGAAGGAGCGGTCCGATGTTCAGGAATGCGACCTTGTGGCTCACGCTGGCCGGCGGCCTGCTGGCTTCGGGTGCTGGCGCGGCGACGGTGACGAACTACCGGGGTGGCAACGCGCCGGTGTACTCGCGCACCTCGTATGACTACGTGCCGAGCGTGATGAAGGACGGCGTCTACCGCATGTGGTGGTGCGGCGGCATCGCGGGCGACTACATCCTCTACGCCGAGGCGGACAGCCTGGGCGGCCCGTGGCACGCGCGAGGCTCCACGGCGGCCAACAGCTACAACACGGTGTTCCGGCCCACGGGGAACGCCGCGCAGTTCGACGGCATCCACGTCTGTGATCCGTCCGTCATCCGCGTCGACGCGACGTATTACATGTATTACGGCGGCTACGGCGACGGCACGGGCACCACGATGATTGGCGTGGCGTCCAGTCCGGATGGCCTCAACTGGACGCGCCTCAACGGCGGCAATCCCATCATCGTGCCCGCGCGGGACTACCGCACCGTGCCCAACAAGTACGGCGCGGGGCAGCCGAGCGTCACGTACGTGGAGGGGAAGTTCTACCTCATCTTCACGGACTCCACGGGCTACGCGGTGGACGGCAACGGCGGGGGCCAGTTCGTCCTGCGCTCGTCGGACCCCACCTTCCAGACGGGCGTGGAGGAGCTGACGGCCACGGGCTTCGCGCCCCGGACGGCGGCGAACCACACGCGGCACTCGCTGATCGGCGCGTTCTCCGTGGACTGGCAGTACGTGGACACGAACGACACGTTCGCCGTCGCGGTGGACGGAAGCACCTCCGGCGCGACGCGTGTCTTCCTCTTCAACAGCGCGCTGAACCAGCAGGTGGATCAGTTCGACGTCGCGGGGACGTGGACGGAAGGGCCGGCCATCGTGTCGCGTCCGGACAAGCACGCTGTCGCGTCATCCACGTGCGGCACGGTCCCGGTGGACATCCTCCGCTCGGTGGGCACGGGCGACGTGAACACCTGGAACCTGGCGCACAGCGGCGTGGACCTCTTGACGGGGCGCTCGTGCGACCAGGTGCCGATGGGGCGCGTGTACGAGGGCTACCTCATCCAGAGCGCCGGCCTGCCGCTCACCCTGGTGCGCGGTGGGACGCGGCTCCAGTTCGCGCTGGCCGCCCCCGCGCTGGACCTGTCACGCAACGCGATCGGCGTCGCGTCCGACATCTTCTACCGCGTCCCCTACGGGGCTTCGATGCACTCGGGAGCGCCCGTCTACGGCGCGTCCGGCCGCCCCGCCGCGTTCTCTCTGGATGACGGACGGCTGTGGCCGGTGAGCTGCCTGGAGGCCATCACGCACAACAACTCGTCCATCGCGTCCATGAGCGTGACTCAGTGGGACGGCATCCCCAAGGGGCCTGCCCTCCACTGCGTGAAGTAGGCTGCGACACACTCGAAAAGTCGCCAGGAGCCTCTCCATGATTGAAACCCCACGCATCACGCAGACGGACGCGCAGCACACCGCGCTCATCCATGTGACCGTGCCCCGCTCGCAGCTCCGTCAGGTCATGGGGCCGGGCATCTCGGAGGTGATGGCCACCGTGGCCGCGCAGGGCCTCAAGCCCGCGGGGCCGTGGTTCGTGCATCACCTGCGGATCGACCCGGAGGTCTTCGACCTGGAGATCAGCGTGCCCGTGCCCTCGCCGGTCAAGGCCGCGGGCCGCGTCAAGCCGGGGCAGTGGCCCGCGATGAAGGTGGTACGCGCCGTCTACCAGGGACCCTATGAGGGCCTGGGCGCCGCCTGGGGCGAGTTCGAGGCGTGGATCCGGGAGCAGGGGCTCCACACGGCCCAGGACGTCTGGGAGGTCTACGTCTCGGGGCCGGAGTCGAGTCCCGACCCCAAGACGTGGCGGACGGAGTGCAACCGGCCGTTGCTCGACTGACGGGCCGCTTCGTCACCGTCAGCGGTCAGCGCCCTCGGAGTGCGCACGCGGCGGATGTCCCGTGGGCGGAGTCATGGGCTTCGCGAGCGGCACGGGCCGCCCCGTGACACGCGCGACCTCCGCTGGCTCAGGCCCCCGGTTCCAGTACCCCTCGCGAGCCACCACGTGCTCGCCCACGGGCTGCGTCTGGCGCATCAGCTCCTGGACCCGCGAGGCCGGGAGTCGATGCATGCCCACGTCGGGCCGCACGAAGTCGTTCACGCCCACGAAGGTCCAGCTCAGCCCGGTGCTGATGCCGGGAGGCGCGAGCGGCTGCCAGCCGATGAGGCCATCCCCCGACCGCCAGTCCACCCAGGCCGGCGCCCACTCACTGTCGGGCCACCACACCCAGCCCGCGGACGGCGCGACGAACCACCGGCCATAGTGGAAGGGCGCCTGGCCCCAATCCCAATCACTCTCGAAGGTCCATCCCCAATCGCTGGACACCCACTGGCCCCCGGTGGAGTAGGGGACGAAGTCCGCGCCGACGACGTTCGGGTCCGGGCGCCAGACCCAGCCCACGTCCGGCAGTTCCATCCAGGTGCCGTAGGGGGCCAGCACCTCCCGGAACTGGGACATGGGTTGGGTCAGGGAGCCGGCGCTCGACGTCACCTGCGGCCCGAAGTCGTCCGCCGGGCCCAGCGCGCAGCCGCTGGCTGCCAGGATGGCGAAGACAGTCACGCCGCCGGTCCGAAGCCAGCGCACCCGGGTGTGCCAGGGGCCCATGTCCGGTTCCTTTCGTGGGGGTACGCCCTGCAAGGTGCGGATGACTTCACGCAACTTCACGAGCCAGCGCCGGAAGGGGGGCGTATGTACGCCTGAACGGAGGTTCCAATGGCATCCGCGAAGGCCATGTTGGGAAGCATGCTGGGCCGCTTCCTCTTCACCGACGCCCGGGTCACGCAGGTGCGAGAGGTGTCGCGCGCCTTTCGCCAGATTGACTGTGAAGGGCCAGCGCTGCGGGGGCAGGGCTGGACCCCTGGCGACAAGGTGCAGGTGTTCCTGCCAGGGCTGGGCATGCGCACGTACACGCCGCTGTCGTGGGACGAAACGCGCGGCGCCACGGCCTTCCTCGTGTACCTGCACGGCGACAGCCCGGGAGCGAAGTGGGGCCGCGACGTGCGCGCCGGGGACCCGGTCCAGTTCTTCGGGCCCCGGCGCTCGGTGGCACTGGAGGCCGGTGACGCGCCGGTGGTCCTCTTCGGTGACGAAACGTCCTTCGCGGTGGCGCACGCGCTCCGGACCGGAGCGAAGCGGGACGTCACGCCGCTCTTCGAGGTGACGCGCCGGGAGGACTGCGCGCCCGCGCTGCGGGAGCTGGGCTTCGAGGGCCAGGACGTGGAGCGCACGCCAGGGGACGCGCACCTGGCGCAGGTCCACGAACGGCTGCGCGAGGCGCTGCGCGCGAAGCCCGGCGCGACGCTGGTGATGACGGGCCGGGCGCAGTCCATCCAGGCCCTGCGCTCACGGCTGCGCGGCGACGGCGAACGCGCCACGCCCAGGGTGAAGGCCTACTGGGCGGTGGGCAAGGCGGGGCTGGACTGATTCAGGCCGGAGCGAACTGGAGGCCGCGCAGGACGTCGTCGCGGTCCCGGGAGACGCCCGCGGGGCGGCGCTTGGACTTCTGCCGCAGGAAGCGCGAGGCATCCTGGCGGCGGTAGCAGGTGAGGAGCCGGTCCTCGTCATTGAGGATGAGGATCCATCCGCGCGCCTGCCGGGCCAGCGACGAATCGCGAAGGGCCACGGGCAGGTCGCGCTCGTGCACGGTGAGGTGGGTGGCACCGCACGCGCGGGCGGGAGTGCCGAACTCGAGGATGAACGCGATGACCTCCTCGCGCAGCCTCCAGCGGGCGCACTGCTCGACGAAGAGGCGGGTGAGGGAGAACACGGACGACGCGGGGCTCTGGCGCATGGCGGGCTATCTCCTTGCGCGCTTCCCAATACACACGGCGTTCCAACCCCTCGCGCACGCGATTCCGCGCACTTGCGTGAAGCCCCGGGGGCTGCGAAAGGACATTCCGTCAATCGCGCCAGCGGCCCGTGTCACCCAGGCACGGCCCGCGACTGGAGGCCTTCACGACGGCCGCCGTCCCCCACGCCGCGTGACGGCGCCGTGCACTCCCAGGCTGGACCGTTGTGAAGAATCACTTCACAGGCCATGCGGCTTTTTGACACGCTCGCCGGAGGTTGGACCCGGGCATCATGACCCGTCCGGCCTCGTGGCGCTGCGCATGAGGCCGGGCGACCTCTGGCCGAAGGGATGGACGGGGCACGATGAAGCTTCGCTCGAAAGCACTGGGAGTCGTGCTGGGCGCGGGGGCGGCGGGGTTGTCGCTGTCGCTCCTGTTCGGCGCGGGATGTGGAGGCCGCGCGGCGCATGTCGCCGCGGTGCCGCCGCCCGAGAATCCGCAAGCGCTCCGGACGCCGGAGGCCTTCGCGGGCATTGGCGACAAGAAGGAGCGCTCGCGGGCGCTGTTCCTGGAGGCGAGCCGGGTGATGCTGCATCCGCGCTGCGTCAACTGCCACCCCGTGGGTGACAGCCCCCTGCAGGGCATGAACGGCCAGGTCCATGACCCGCCGGTGGCCCGTGGCCCTGAAGACCAGGGCGTGCCCGGCCTGGAGTGCACCTCCTGCCACCAGGACCGCAACGCGCAGCTGGCGCGGGTCCCCGGCGCGCCCAAGTGGCACCTGGCGCCCAAGGTGATGTTCTGGGAGGGACGCACGCCGCGCTCGCTGTGCGAGCAGTTGAAGGACCCGTCGCGCAACGGCGGCAAGAGCCTGGCGGAGCTGATTGAGCACTCCGCGCATGACGAGCTGGTGGGCTGGGGCTGGAAGCCGGGCGCGGACCGGGTGCCGGCGCCGGGGACGCAGGCCGGGTTCGGGGCCCTGATGGCCGCGTGGGTGAAGGACGGCGCGGAGTGCCCGCGCGAGGAGAGCCGACCGTGAGCATCCGTCTACGAGTGAATGGAACCGAGCACGTGCTCGACGTGGATCCGGAGATGCCGCTGCTCTGGGCGCTGCGCGACGTGCTGACGCTGACCGGGACGAAGTACGGCTGCGGCCAGGCGCTCTGCGGCGCGTGCGTCGTGCACATCGACGGCGCGGCGGTGCGCTCGTGCGTGACGCCGGTGCGCCGCGCGGAGGGCCGCGAGGTGATGACCATTGAAGGCCTATCGCCGGACGGCTCGCACCCGCTGCAGAAGGCCTGGGTGGACCTGGCGGTGCCGCAGTGTGGCTTCTGTCAGGCGGGGCAGATCATGACCGCGGCGGCGCTGCTGGCGAAGAAGCCGAAGCCCACCGACGCGGAGATTGATCAATCGCTGGCGGGCAACCTCTGCCGCTGCGGGACGTACACGCGCATCCGCACCGCCGTGAAGAAGGCGGCGGGACTGCCGACGGAGTGAGGACCCCCACCATGCAAGACATGCGCATCCGTCTGTCGCGCCGCTCCGTGCTCGCGGGAATGGGCCTCGTGGCCGGGGGCCTGGGGCTGGAGGTGGTCCTCCCCGCCAGGGCGCACGCCGCGCCCATGCCCACGTCGCTGCCCGCGGTGCCCACGGAAGGGCTCCGCGCCAACGTCTTCGTCCACGTGGCACCGGACGGCGTGGTGACCATCGTCTGCCACCGCTCGGAGATGGGGCAGGGCGTGCGCAGCTCGCTGCCGGTGCTCATCGCGGATGAGCTGGGCGCGGACATGGCCCACGTGAAGGTGGTCCAGGGCGACGGCGACGAGGCCTACGGCGACCAGAACACGGACGGCTCCAGCAGCGTGCGGAAGACCTTCGACGACCTGCGCTACGCGGGCGCGACGGCGCGCACGATGCTGGTCGCGGTGGCGGCGAAGCGCTGGAAGGTGGCGCCCACGGAGTGCGAGGCGCGCGACCACGCGGTGTTCCACAAGGGCACGCAGCGGACGCTCCGGTTCGGCGAGCTGGCCAGCGACGCGGCGAAGCTCAAGGTCCCGAAGAAGGAGGCCGTGACGCTGCGGCCGCGCGGCGAGCTCAAGAACCTGGGCAAGGAGCTGCCGCTGCTGGACGGGCCGGACATCGTGACGGGCCGGGCGGTGTTCGGCGCGGACGTGGTGCTGCCGGGGATGCGCACGGCGGTCATCGCGCGTCCGCCCGTGGCGGGAGGCAGCGTGGCCCGCTACGACGCGACGAAGACGCTGGCGGTGCCGGGCGTGCGGCAGGTGGTGGAGCTGCCGGCGGCGAAGAAGCCCTTCCTGTTCCAGCCGCTGGGCGGGCTGGCGGTGGTGGCGGACAACACCTGGGCGGCCATGAAGGGCCGCGCGGTGCTGGACGTGACGTGGGAGGGCGGGGACAACGCCGTCTACGACTCGGCGGCGTACCGCGAGCAGCTGCTGGAGGTGATTGGCAAGCCGGGCAAGGTGGTGCGCAACGTCGGTGACGCGGAAGGCGCGCTGGCGAAGGCGGCGAAGCGGGTGCAGGCCACGTACAACACGCCGCACCTGGCGCACGCGCCCATGGAGCCGCCCGCGGCGGTGGCGAAGGTGGAGAACGGCACCTGCGAGGTGTGGGCCACGACGCAGAACCCGCAGGCCGCGCGCAGCGAGGTGGCGAAGGCGCTGGGCCTGGACCCGTCCAAGGTGACGGTGCACGTGACGCTCTTGGGCGGCGGGTTCGGCCGCAAGTCGAAGCCGGACTACGTGGTGGAGGCGGCGCTCGTCGCGAAGGCGGTGGGCGCGCCGGTGCGCCTGCAGTGGACGCGCGAGGACGACGTTCGCCACGACTACTACCACTCCACGAGCGCGCAGCGGCTGGAGGCGGGCCTGGACGCGAACGGCAAGGTGGTGGCGTGGCACCAGCGCATCGCGTTCCCGCCCATCGGCTCCACGTTCGCGGACGCGACGTTCGCGGGCGAAGGGGAGATGGGGCAGGGCATCATGGACCTGCCGCTGGCCATCCCCGACGTCCGGATGGAGAACTGCGAGGCGCGGGCGCACACGCGCATCGGCTGGCTGCGGTCCGTGGCGAACATCTACCACGCGTTCGCGGTGCAGAGCTTCATCGACGAGCTGGCGCACGAGCGCGGCACGGATCCGCGCGACACGCTGCTGGAGGTGCTGGGGCCCTCCCGCATCGTGACGCCCAAGGACCTGGGCGTGGCGAAGGTGCCCAACTACGGCCAGCCGATTGAAGAGCACCCGGTGGACACGGCGCGGCTGCGGCGTGTGATTGAGCGGGTGACGGGCCTTGCGCGCTGGGACGAGCGCAAGCAGCAGGGAAGGGCGCTAGGCCTGGCGGCGCACCGCAGCTTCCTGACGTACGTGGCGGTGGTGGTGTCGGTGGTGAAGGACGCGGACGAGCGCATCCGGGTGGACGAGGCGTGGATCGTCGCCGACGCGGGCACCATCGTGAACATGGAGCGCGTCCGGGCGCAGATGGAGGGCGCGGTGGTGTTCGGCCTGAGCCTGGGGCTCTACGGCGCCATCACGATGAAGGACGGCGCCACGGTGGAGAGCAACTTCCGCGACTACCGCCTGGCGCGCATCGCGGAGACGCCCCGGAAGATCCACGTGGACATCATCCCCAGCGACGGCCGCCCGGGAGGCATTGGAGAGCCCGGAGTGCCCCCCGTGGCCCCGGCCCTGGCCAACGCTGTCTTCGCGCTCACGGGGACCCGCGTGCGCGAGCTGCCGCTGGTGAAGACCGTGAAGGTGTGAGCCGGCGCGGACGTCAGACGGTCCGGCTCCACTGCTCCCAGGCGGTGCTGCGCCGGACGCTGTGGATGTGCTTGTCGTGGAACGTCATGAGCCGTTCCACTTCCGGCAGGACGGGCTTGCTGCTGCATTCGGAGAACATCGACGCGGCGTAGAACTGGAGGAAGAGGGGCCAGAGGTCCAGCGCGACCTCCGCGGGCAGCGGGTGGTACTGCGCCGCGATCTTCTCCAACCGGGCGTGGATCTCCTGGATCAGCTCCACGTCCATCCAGCTCATCAGGAACGCGTAGGGATTGGCGTGTCGCTCGATGGCGCGATACAGGTGCTTGCCCACGTAGACCTGGAGCATGGCCCGCAGGACGGGGATCTGGAAGTCCCGCTTCACCAGCGCCTCGACCCACGCCCGCACCAGCGGATCGTTGATGAAGCCAAGGTGCACGGCCTGCTCCGAGTCATGGGTCTCCCACAAGCCGGCCAGCTCCGTCTGCAATTGCTCCATCGTGTTGACGTGCCTGTCGCGGAGGCGCCTGAGTTGCTCTGGGCCTTGCTTCGTCCTGCGCGCGAAGGCATTGAATCTCGACTCCTCGGCGACTTCGAAGCTCGACATGCGCTGCACGGCGCGCATGGAGGTCTCCTTGTATTGCGAGACGAACCGGGGGAGCAGCTTGACGGCCTTCTCGAACGCCACGAGCACGAAGTAGCGCTCCAGGATGGGCAGGTCTCCCTGGATGCTTTCGCAGAGTCCGCACTGCTTCCCCGTGTAGAAGTCTCCCAGGTTGCCCTGGCCGATGACCTCCTTCGCGCGGTTGAAGAGCCCTGAGCCTTCATTGCTGGTGGTGACCTGATCGAAATAGAAGAATTCCTTTTCGACGCCGGACGAGTCGGTCGGCCGCTCCTCGATCTCGACCAGTTCGTTCAGGACCGCCTGCACCTCGGAGCAGATCGCCTCCTGCGGCGCCCAGCAGAGGCCAATGGGGAGCGTGGGGACGGACTTGAGCCTCAGGTGGGCCCGCTTCTGCGTCTTCCGGAGGGTCTTTCCGGAAGGAGCGTTGCAGACGAGGTTGTAGAACTCGAACACCAGCCTCCCGGTCCGCTTGAGGATGGTCTGGGGAATCACGCAGTGCGCGTTCTTGCTATCCCCGGAGATGCCAAGAATGCGGCACGCATCACGTCCCTGGTCGTAGCTGGCGCCACACGCGTTGCAGGTCCGGCCATCCTTGATCAACTCGATCCCGTGTTCAGTCGGGGTGCCGTGGAGCGTCGACAGGATGGTGATGCTCGGTCCCGTGGACCCGGTGGAGGAGGACTGGCAGCTGGCGCACAGCGGCGCGGCCTTGAGGCTCTTGGCGCAGCCCATGTGGGCCTGGAAGGTTTTGGAACAGCCTTCACAGTTGAGGGTGGTGACGCCCACGTTGACCGGCAACATGGGCTTTGGACAGAGCGGACACGCATACCGGGCACAGCAGTCCTGACAGAAGCCGGGTTTGCTTCCCTGTTCCTTCTTCTCTTTGCACTGCTTGCAGTTGATCTGGCCCATGGATGCGTGTCCCGAGTCAGCCCGCGCGCGGAGGCTGGAAGAGGATGTGCCAGGGATGCTGCGCCCTTCCTCTCAACCAAGGCAAGAACGGACCAGGTGGGGCTCGGCGGGCCGCCTGTCACGCGCTCATGGCACCCACAGGGCCCCATCCGACAGGGCGACCTCCGAGCCGCCGCCGCCCATGCCTCCCCAGATGAAGAGGGCGTCCCCCGTCCACACGCCCGAGTGCCCCGACCGCGCGGTCGGGGCGCCCTGGGTGCGCAGCGGGGTCCAGGTGTCCGTGGCGGGGTCGTAGGCCGCGCCATCCGAACATGCGCCACCGGAGCCACACTTCGACGAGGCGCCACCCCAGACGATCATCCTCGTCCCGGTCCACACCGCGGAGTGGCCGGTGCGGGGGGAGGGCGCGTCCTTGTCGGACAGGGGCGACCAGGTATCGAGCCGTGGGTCATACGCGGCGCCTCCTTCGCAGTAGCGCGGCAGGTCCTGACCGTCGCTGCCACAGCCCAGCCCGCCCCAGACGAGCATCTTCGTCCCGGTCCACACCGCCGTGTGCGCCCAACGGGCCTGGGGAGCCCCCTGGGAAGACAGCGGACGCCAGGAGTCCGTCTCGGGGGAGTAGGCCGCGCCATCGCTCAGCGCCACGTCCACGGAGGCCCCGCCGCTGCCACCCCAGACAAGCAGCGCCTGCCCCGTCCACACCGAGGAGTGGTAGCGGCGGGCCACGGGTGCCCCGGCGCCGGACATGGGCGTCCAGGCGCCGGCCTCCACGTCGTACCGGGCCCCATCGCCCAGCACGCGCGTCTGCTGGGGCTCCTCGCCGCCCCACACCAGCATCCACCGTCCCGTCCATGCCGCCGAGTGCCAGCCGCGAGCGGAGGGCGCGCCTTGGGCCGAAAGCGCGCTCCAGGAGTCGGTGGACGGTGCGTAGGCCGCCCCGTCGCCGCAAGGTGTCTGGGGCCGCTCACCGCACCCCACGCCGCCCCAGACGAGCATCCGCTGGCCGGTCCACACCGCCGTATGCAGCGTGCGCGCGGCGGGAGCGCCCTGGGACGACAGCGGCGTCCAGGTCCTCGACGCCACGTCGAACCGGGCCCCGTCTCCGCAGACCCCGTTGACGGTGCAGCCGCCCAGTCCGCCCCAGAGCAGGACGTCCTGGCCGTCGAACACCGTCGCCACCTGGAGCCCCGCGCCAGGGCCCGCGCCCGTGGGCAGGAGCTCCCAGGTGCCCTGTTCCTCCACCCCGGCCTTCTGCGGACTCGAGCAGCAGACCAGGGTGAGGAGGAACAGGCCTGAACCCAGGCGCATCCGAAACGGCTTCACTGCGTGACGCTTCGAATGCGCCATCGGGGATTCCTCCAACTACCAGGGACGCGGGCTGCCGCAGGTGTAGCCCGGGCCGTTGATGAAGCGGGACGCGGCGCGGCCGTTGGCATCCGCGGCGGCAGTCTGCCGCACGCTCAGCGGGATCCACCACTGCGACTGGTCCGCCACGTCGCAGAGGAACTCCACCTGCACCTGGTTGGGCGAGTGGAACCGGCTGGCGGTGCCATTGTTCTCCCACATGGCGCCAAAGGCATACGCGCCAATGCCATGGAAGTAGAAGTAGTCGCACCCGTTGATGGTGCAGGCGCCCTGCGGACCGGGCCGGTGGCCGCCGGTGTTGCCATTGTTGAAGTTGTACTTGTCGAAGTACGCGTGCCAGCCCTCGTGCATGTAGTCACCCGCGCGGGAGCCCGGGTTGGAGTTGCTGACGGTCGGGTTGTAGAGCGGGCAGGCCGTCTCCACGCGGTCCGTGTCCCACGGCCAGAACCGGGGGGTGAAGGTCCCGAAGACGTCCGTGCGGTCGGTGATGCTGTGATACAGGCTATCGTGGAACTTGCTGCTGCGCGCCTCCGCCGTCGCTCGGTAGTCCGAGGTGCCGTGGAAGGACTGGGAGAGGTTGTCCGCCATGCCGTACGTCAGCAGGTAGGACGCGTTCCAGTGCTTGGGGAACTCCAGGTTGACGTTGCAGGCGTCATTCCAGCCGCGGTTGCTCCAGTCCCCGGAGCGCAGGCCGTAGGCCTGGTACTGCCAGAGGAAGAAGTCCTGCCAGCAGCCGTGGGTGTTCCACAGGGCCCGGTCCGCGTTGCTCGCGGCCGTCTGGGTGCAGACGGCGCCGGCCTCGGTGGCCAGGCCAAAGGCCAGGACGGACGACATCAGGGCAATGCCTTGCTTGAGATTCATGGGCGTTCTCGCTCCTCAGGTCGTGAGGGAAGGTCAGAACTTCGGAGGGGTCACGTCGAAGGTGTTGGGCTTCTCCTCGGGCGGGCGCGGCTCCTTCGGCTCGGGGTTCGGCGCCTGCACTTCGGGGTGGGCCTTCAGGTAGGCGGTCAGCTTGCGGTTGAACGCGTCCGCGCCCTCACCGCTGACGCGCCGGACGCGGTCCAGGAACAGGCGCTCCTCCTTGCGGACGAACGGCTCCAGCTCCTTGCGAGCCTCCAGCGTGTCCCCGCGGTTCCACAGGAAGGCGCTGATGGCCTCCGCGCGGACGATGACGGACGGGTGCGCGCCGGCCTGGTTCATCACCTCGCGGTCGAACTCCGGGTCCCGCAGGTACGCGACGCCCGCGATGGCCTTGGCCTGCAGGCGCGCCTGCTGGGCCTCTTCCTGGAGCTCGCCTTCGATGACGGTGCCCTTGTCGGGCAGGGGCATGCGGACGAACTCCACGAGGAACTTCGCGCCGTCGTAGGTCCGCATCTCCCCGAGCAGCCCCAGGCCCACGAGCGCGCGGCTGGTGTCGCCGGACTTGTGCGACTCGAGGATGTCCTCGGTGAAGGCCTGGATGAGCGCCGGCTGCTTCGCGGCGGAGGCCAGCGCCCGGCGCGCGTCGTTCTGCTCCTCCACGATGGACTCACCGGCCCAGGTGATGAAGGCATTGACGCTCTTGCGAGCATCCGCCGCATCCAGCTTCGGAGGCGAGTGCAGGACCCGGCCGGCGATGACGCGGCTGGGAGGAATGTCCGACGGCTTTTCCGAAGTGGGCCTGTCCTGCGCGACCGCCACGGAGCCGGACATCAGCCCCAGGGTCACGACAATGGTGCCCGTGCGCGAGAAGACTCGCCATTTGTTGCGCTGCATGGTCCTGCCTCCATTCACAGAAGTGAAGGAAGTGCCCGCCGAGGGGCTCCCCCTGCCACGACGCGCCGTTACCGCCGCGACCCGTGGATGGAGTGACTCATTTCAACTGCCGTACCAACGCGCTCCCCAGAGGGAGGAGAGGGGAGGGCGCCTCTCAGTTGTTGCTCCCGGAGCGACAGGCGGTGTTGTTCGCGTTGCCTGGGAGGCACCCGGCGCTATTCGCCGCTGGGCGGAGCGCTTCGCTCCTTCAGGAAGGTGCTCAGCAGTTCCTCTGCCTGAGTGCCCGGGTTGCTGAGATAGTTGAGGACATGCATGCGCAACTCGAAGTTGGGATGGGAGTAGCTGCCATCCCGGAAGCGCGCCCGCCGCGCCAAACCCTGCTCGCCGAATCCCTCCACGACGCGTAGCCCTGTGATGTTGAACGTCGTCGTGCTGAACGTTCCTTGGATGCTTTTGGCTTCCATCCATCTGTCCGTGTCGGACCCATCAGACAAGGCTTCATTGATATATCCTAGCGCGAAGAGGTCCGCGCGAAGCTCTGGGTTGAGGTGGGCAGTCCGTCCCGCCTTGACATCCTCCAGGGTCAGCTCCACGGCAACCATGTCTTGGAGTGCCAGGGGGTGGGTACTGTCAAAGCTGCCGGCATCCTGATGAAAAAGGTGTCCTGATTCATGCATCAGCGCGAATGCCAGGACCCGTGGTTCATCAACGGGCAAGCCCTCGATGCGAGTCGTCGGAGAGAACAGACGGAAGAAGTCGGGGAGACGGTCCACGTTGACGAAGACGCCATGTCCCTTGGGCGGGACAAAGACGAAATACTCCGGAGCGAGGTTCTTGCCTTCCACCGCATAGACAGGAACTCCCAGTGTCACCGAGAAGCCACCACCCTTCTCGTACACGGGCTGGAAGCCGCCTTCACCGCCCCTCCAGGAGGGGTACAAGCGAATGGGCGCACCTGGCCCCAGGACCCTATTCGCCAGTGACACTGCCTCCGAGATGGCGCTTCGGTAGCGGAATGACTCTTGAAGCCCGTACTGCTGGGGCAGCGAGAGCTTTGGAACAGTGGATTCAGGGGGTGTGCAGCCAGCCAGCGCCAGTGCAACGAACAGAATTGACGCGCGGCTCATGGGGCGTTGAGCAGAAGCGTTTGCTGGAGACTTTGGAGCGCTTCTTCCAGATCCGCCTCGCTCGTGGGCGCAGCGGCGATTTTCATGGTCTTCTCCAGGGCTTCACTGATGATTTTGGCTTCAACGAGGCTCTTTGCGGCGGCGACCTGGAACCTGTTGGAGAACCCGGTCGAAATCGCAGCCAGCGCCCCCACGACGCCTACCATGACGGCGAACCTGCTTCGGGAAACCGCGCGAGCCCCACGCGTCGGACTCCTGGCCGTTTGGGCGCCTCCTGTTGCCTGGGATGCAGGGTCCGGTGCGGATGGGGCAGCGGCCGGCTCTGGCAATTGTCCGAAGTACCCCGCGAGCAATGTAATCAGTGAGCTGAGGCCAAAGGCGATCCACTCGGCGTATTGGCTCCGCTGGGCATCTGACCGGTTCCGCGCGATATATGTACTGACGTGCAGGTTGGCCTGATCACGCAGCTTTCGGATCTCTTCCCGGCGATCCGGAGTCAATGATGAGTGTGGTGTGAAGCTGGCCACATCGTCGAGCCATAGGTTGGGCACGAACATCCGGGTGGCCTCAAGGGAACCCCCGCTTGCGCTGAGGGAGGATGCAATCTGAGTCCCCAACACGACGAGCAGAACGACCCCGGCGCCCAGCAGGATGATGCTTCCGAACCTGGCGCGTCGCGGGGGCGCGGCACCGGTTGGCGCCGCAGTCACAGGAGCATTTTGAGACATGGAAGTACACCTCCGGAATGAGAGCGAGGCAGCATTCTGCCGCTTCATTGAGTTCACTAGAGATCAGCCGATGCCGCAATCACAGGCAGGGCCCCGGCTTGTCTGGGTCGCGTTCTCAGGCGAGCAGCTTGGAGAGCCCTGAAACTCCCTCTCTTACGTCCCGTCCCTCCCCGCAGGGCCGCCGTGCGTCCACTGTCCCCGGGCTCGAGGCCACCCGGGTTGAAGCCCGCTTCCCCCTGCGCTACACCGCTCCGCAGTCGCTAGGGGTGCCTCCGGGAGGAGGCTGAGACGGAGGCGTGGCCGCTTCCGATCCCTTTGAACCTGAACCGGTTAGTACCGGCGGAGGGAAGCGGTGTGGGTGCTCCAGGCCCGTCCCGACTCCCGTCCGTTTTCACGAGGAGCCGTCCGATGAGTGGAGCGTCCAAGAGCCTGAAGGTCGATGGGAAGGTGCTGGAGGGGATCAGCCGCGGCCCGCTTCCCGCCTCGCGCAAGGTTTACGCGTCCGGGTCCCTGCACCCCGACCTCCGCGTCCCCCTGCGCGAGATTGCCCAGACGCCCACGCGTCACCACGGCCCCGCTGGCGGCGGCCCGGAAACCCCCAACCCCCGTCTACGTCTACGACTCCAGCGGCCCCTACACCGACCCCGCCGCCGACATCGACCTGCGCCGGGGCCTGCCCGCCGTCCGTGAGAACTGGATCCGCAGCCGCAACGACACCGACGAGCTGTCCGGCATCACCTCCGAGTACGGCCGCGCCCGCGAAGCCGACCCGCGCCTGAACGGCCTGCGCTTCGCCCACATCCGCAAGCCCCGCGTCGCCAAGGCTGGCGCCAACGTCAGCCAGATGCACTACGCCCGCAAGGGCATCATCACGCCGGAGATGGAATACGTCGCCGTGCGCGAGAACCAGAAGCTCGACGCTTCGCTCGCCGCCCAGCACCCCGGCCACTCCTGGGGCGCCGCGATTCCCCGGGTCATCACGCCGGAGTTCGTGCGCGATGAGATCGCCCGGGGCCGCGCCATCATCCCCGCCAACATCAACCACCCGGAAGTGGAGCCGATGATCATCGGCCGCAACTTCCTGGTGAAGATCAACGCCAACATCGGCAACTCCGCCGTCACGTCCTCCATCGAGGAGGAGGTGGAGAAGATGGTCTGGTCCATCCGCTGGGGCGCGGACACCGTCATGGACCTGTCCACCGGCCGCAACATCCACGAGACGCGCGAGTGGATCCTCCGCAACGCGCCCGTGCCCATCGGCACCGTGCCCATCTACCAGGCGCTGGAGAAGGTGAACGGCAAGGCCGAGGAGCTCACCTGGGCCATCTTCCGCGACACCCTCATCGAACAGGCCGAGCAGGGCGTGGACTACTTCACCATCCACGCGGGCGTGCGCCTCCAGTACGTCCCGCTCACCGCGAAGCGCCTCACCGGCATCGTCAGCCGCGGCGGCTCCATCCTCGCCAAGTGGTGCCTCGCCCACCACCAGGAGAACTTCCTCTACACGCACTTCGAGGAGATCTGCGAGATCATGAAGGCGTATGACGTCAGCTTCAGCCTGGGTGACGGCCTGCGCCCCGGCTCCATCGCCGACGCCAACGACGCCGCGCAGTTCGGCGAGCTGGAGACGCTGGGCGAGCTGACGAAGGTGGCCTGGAAGCACGACGTGCAGGTGATGATCGAAGGCCCCGGCCACGTCCCCATGCACCTCATCCAGGAGAACATGACGAAGCAGCTCGCCGTGTGCCACGAGGCGCCGTTCTACACGCTGGGGCCCCTCACCACGGACATCGCCCCGGGCTACGACCACTTCACCAGTGGCATTGGCGCGGCGATGATCGGCTGGTTCGGCACGGCGATGCTCTGCTACGTGACGCCCAAGGAGCATTTGGGCCTGCCCGACCGTGACGACGTGAAGGAAGGCGTCATCACGTACAAGATCGCCGCCCACGCCGCGGACCTCGCCAAGGGCCACCCGGGCGCGCAGGCCCGCGACAACGCCCTGTCCAAGGCGCGCTTCGAGTTCCGCTGGGAGGATCAGTTCAACCTGTCCCTGGACCCCGAGCGCGCCCGCGCCTTCCACGACGAGACGCTCCCCGCGGAAGGCGCCAAGGTCGCGCACTTCTGCTCCATGTGCGGCCCGCACTTCTGCTCCATGAAGATCACCCAGGACGTGCGCGACTACGCGGACAAGGTCGGCGTCAACGAGACCCAGGCGCTGGAGCAGGGGATGAAGGACAAGAGCGAGGAATTCAAGAAGGCGGGCCACGAGCTGTACCGCTGAAGCCGGCCAGCGGACGGGGGCTTCCTGGCGCGGCCCCTGTCCACTGGATGACAGGCACCGACACGGCATGCCATGTTGCGCCCCATCCGGGCGCATCCCGTCGCGCCCCATTCAGATTGGGAGGGCGTTTTCATGGACCCAGGGCAGCGCGAGGATCAGCAGTTCGGCACGTTCATCACCGGTTCGCCCACGGCGACCCAGGATGAGAAGACGATGGGGATGCTGGCCCATCTGGGCACCATCGCCGGCCTCGTGGTGGGCGCGGGCTTCCTGGGCTGGGCGGTGCCGCTGTTCCTGATGCTGACCAAGGGCAAGGAGTCGTCCTTCGTCCGCGCGCACGCGGTGGAGTCGCTCAACTTCCAGATCACCGTCGCCATCGCGATGACCGTCTCCGCGCTGCTGGTGTGCGCGCTGGGCCTCGGCTTCATCACGGGAGCCATCACCTTCCTGGCGTCGGTGGTGTTCAGCGTCATGGCGGGCCTGAAGGCCAACGACGGCGAGCTCTACCGCTACCCGGTGAACATCCGGATGGTGAAGTAGCCGTCAGCCGCCAATGCCCATCATGGGCAGGAGCGTGGCGCCGTTTCCGGCCTCCGTGAAGCGGTGCCCCTCCGGCTTCTCTCCCAGCGCGCGGCGCACGGCCACGGCCAGCTCCGCGTCCGTCGCGCCGCCCCGGATGAGCTGATGCAGCGGCGCCTGTGCCCGGCCGCCCAGGCAGCTGCGCAGGTCGCCGTTGGACGCCACCCGCACCCGGTTGCAGCCGCCGCAGAAGTTCTGCGTCAGCGGGGAGATGAACCCCACACGCCCACCCTCCGTGCGCCAGTAGCGCGCCGGGCCGGACGTGGGTGACGCGGCGCTCTCCTGGGGCTCCTCGGTGAGGACGCGGCCCGAGGCCGCCAGGCGCTCCAGCAGCTCCGCCGTGGGCACCGGCGTGCCCTGGCCAAAGGGCATCAATTCGATGAAGCGCGGGGTGATGCCGCGCGCGTGCGCGTACGTCACCAGCTCCGGCACCTCCGCGTCGTTGACGCCGCGCATGACCACGACGTTGAGCTTCAGCGACTGGAAGCCCGCGCCCGCCGCCGCGTCGATGCCGCGGAGCACCGCCGCGAAGTCGCCTTGCTTGGAGATGCGCCGGAACACGTCCGCGGACAGCGTGTCCAGGCTCAGGTTGAGCTGGGTGACGCCCGCGTCGCGCAGCGGCACGGCCAGGGACTCCAGGCGGCTGGCGTTGGTGGTGATGGCCAGGTGCTCCACGCCGGCTACCGCGGCGATGCGCCGGGCAATCTCCAGGATGTCCGGCCGGGCGAGCGGCTCGCCGCCCGTCAGGCGCACGCGGCGGATGCCCATGCGCGCGAAGACGGAGACGATGCGCTCGAACTCGCCCGCGTCCAGCAGGTCCTTCTTCCCGCCCCATGACGCGGGCGAGCAGTAGGTGCAGCGGAAGTTGCAGCGGTCCGTGACGCTCAGCCGCAGGTACGTCATGCGCCGCCCCTGTGCGTCACACAGCGGCGGGGCGAGCGGATTCGAAGCGGGCAGGGGAGCGGTCATCGCGGGGCCTTCCGCCATCATGGATAGCAACCCGGCCGGGGAAAGACACCGCTTCCCGAGGGCCGGCTCAGCCCTCGGTGCCGGACGCGGAGCGGATGATGGCGGGCGGCGCGCCAATGGGCGTGGCGGTGCTGCCCACCGGCGGAGAGTCCGGCTCGTCGTCCAGGTCGGTGAGCCGCGCCAGCTCGGCCTCGGACTCGGCGGCGTCCGCGGCGGCCTGCATCGGGTTGAGCTTCTTCTCCGCCATCTCCTTCTTGATGCGGATGAGGCCCTCCTCGCCGATGTCCAGGAACGCCTTCACCACGTCCGGGTCGAACTGCGTGTTGGCGCAGCGCTTGATCTCCTGGATGGCGTTGGCGAACGTCGTGCCCTTGCGGTACGGCCGGTCGCTCGTCATCGCGTCCAGCGTGTCCGCCACCGCGAAGATGCGCGCGCCGATGTGGATCTCGTTGCGCTGGAGGTTGCGGGGGTAGCCCGCGCCGTCGTAGCGCTCCTGGTGCGACAGGACGATGTCCGCCGGGGTGGAGAGGAAGGGGATGTTCTGGATCATCTGGAAGCCGATCTCCGGATGACGCCGCATCTCCAGCCACTCGTCGGGGGTGAGCTTGCCGGGCTTGAGCAGCACCGCGTCCGGCACGCCAATCTTCCCGATGTCGTGCAGCAGCGCCCCGCGGCCAATCTCCTCCATCTCCTTGCCGCGGATGCCCATGCGGCTGGCGATGGCGCTCGTGTAGCTGACCACGCGCTGGGAGTGGTCGCTCGTCTCGTGCTCGCGCGCGTCCAGGGCCGCCACCAGCGCCAGCAGCGTGTTCTGGTACGTGTTGGCGATGTTGTGCAGCGCGCTGCGAAGCTCCGCGGTGCGGTCGCGCACCTTGCCCTCGAGCTTCTTCTGGTAGCGCTTGCGCGCCATCTCGATGCGCCGCTTGGCGAGCGCACGCTCGATGGCCCGGATCAGGTCGGTGAGCTTGGGTGGCTTGAGCAGATAGTCCACCGCGCCCCGGCGCAGACAGTCCACGGCCGACTCGGTGTCGCCGTAGCCGGTGAGCATGATGACGGACGTGTCCGGCAGCCGCTCGCGCAGGTTCTCCAGGAGCCACAGCCCGTCGCGCCCCGGCATCTTCATGTCGCTGATGACGAGCGGCGTCTCTTCTTCACCCGCGACGTCGAGCGCCATCTCGGCGCCGTTGGCCACGACGCAGTTGTAGCCCTCCTCACGGAGGAGCACGGAGATGACGTCGCGGACGGAGTCGTCGTCGTCGACGATCAGGATTCTGGGCGGTGCGGGGGGGATGGCTTCCACGGCGGAAGATTCTAGAGGTTTCCAGGGATTAAAGGCGAACGAGTGCGAGAAATCATCACCCCCTCGCCTCCCTGCCATCCAGGGTGGGGTGCGAGCCCTGGCGCCGGGGTGAACGTCAGCGGTCCTCGGCGCATTCCCCATCCCGGCGAGTAGGGCGGGCAGGCGCCCTGCGTCATCCGCGCGCCACCGTCCCCCGGTCGTAGCGGAAGGGGGTGAGGTCCACCGAGGGCTTCTCCCCCAGCACGGCCTGCGCGACGAGCTTCGCGGTGATGGGGGTGAGGAGGATGCCGTTGCGGAAGTGGCCCGTGGCGAGGAACAGGCCGGGGGTGGGCCCCTGCCCGATGTACGGCAGCGCGTCCTGGGTCCAGGGACGGAAGCCGGCCCACGTCTCCGTGACGGGCGCGCTGCCCAGGTCCGGGCACAGCTCCAGCGCCATGTCGAGGATCCGCGCCAGGCCCGCCGCGGTCACCTGCTTGTCGAAGCCCACGTGCTCCATGGTGCTCCCGGCGATGATCCGCCCATCCGCGCGCGGCACCAGGTAGCCCTTCGCGGACGTCACCACGCGCTCCAGCAGCGGCAGCCGCGTCTGCAATTGCACCATCTGCCCGCGCGCCGGGCGCACCGCCTGGGCCGACACGCCCGCACCCTGGACCAGGGACGACCACGAGCCCGCCGCCAGCACCACGGCGTCCGCGCGCAGCACCTCCCCGTCCAGGTCCACGCCCACCGCGCGGCCGTGCTCGTGCACCACGCCGCGCACGTAGCCGCTCCTGAACACCGCCCCCACGCGCGCGGCGGCCATGGTGAGCGCGCGCACGAGGAGCCGGTTGTCCACTTGATGATCATCCGGGAAGTGCGCGGCGCCCACGGCGGTGGGGGACAGGCGCGGCTCCAGCTCGCGCGCGGCCCTGCCATCGAGCAGCTCGGCGCGCAGCCCCATGCCGTGCTGCCAGCCCACGGTGGACTCCACGTGGTGGAGGTCCGCTTCGTCGAACGCGACGCGCAAGAGGCCGCACGGCCGGTACGCGATGTCCACGCCGGAGAGTTCGCGCAGCTCCGAGGCGAAGCTTCCGTAGAGGGCGCGGCTTCGCAGGCAGAGCTCGAAGAAGGGGCCCGGTCCGTCGGCCTCCCACTGGGGCGCGAGGATGCCGCCCGCGGCGCTGGAGGCTTCGGCGCCGGGGATGGAGCGCTCCAGCACCGTCACGCGCGCACCGGCCTGACGGAGTCTCAGCGCGATGCCGCAGCCCATCACGCCACCGCCCACCACGAGGACGTCGGAGGTTGCCATGCGCCGCTTGTGCTCAAGCAAGCACGGCTTTGCAAGCGTCAAGACGGACGATGACCCGGGGTGACTTGACGTTGAGGCCTCCAGTCGTTAACCCTAGGGCCGTGCGTTCCACGTCCCTGCATCACCACCATGCGCATCATCGGCCGGCCCATGACGGGACCGTTCGCCGCGCGCATGCCTGGGTGACGCACTAGAACGCACCCACTTCCGGCAGATGCCGCAGTGACCGAAGGCCCGTCCCCCCCAGGACGGGCCTTTTTTCGTTTCCGCCACCGCAGTCCCCCGAGCCCAACCATGTTGAAGATTGCCCTGCCCAACAAAGGACGTCTGTCCGAGGAAGTGCGCGAGCTGTTCAACGACGCGGGCCTGGAGGTGCGTGCCCGGGGCGAGCGGGCCCTCACCGCGTCCCTGGGCGGCGAGTTCGAGGCCATCTTCGTCCGCGCCCAGGACATTCCGGAGTTCGTCGCGGACGGCGCCGCGCAGGCGGGCGTCACCGGCTGGGACCTGGTGAACGAGGCCGGGCGCGAGCTGGAGTCGCTGATGGACCTGGAGTTCGGCCGCTGCCGGCTGGTGGTGGCCGCGCGCGACGAGAGCGGCATCACCCGCGTGGAGGACGTGAAGGACGGGATGCGGGTGGCCTCCTGCTTCCCCCGGCTGACGCAGGCCTTCTTCCAGGAGCGCGGGCAGAAGGTGACGGTGGTGCCGGTGAGCGGCGCGGCGGAGATCGCCCCGCACCTGGGCATCGCGGACATCGTGGTGGACCTCACGTCCACGGGCTCCACGCTGAAGATGAACGGCCTGCGGGAGGTGTCCACCGTGCTGGAGTCCAGCGCGCGGCTGGTCGCGTATCCACGCAACGGCGCGGAGGCCCGGCGAGCGCTGGAGGAGCTGACCCAGGCGCTGGGGTCGGTGCTGGCGGCGCGCGGGCGGCGCTACCTGATGGCCAACGTCCCGAAGACGTCGCTGGAGCAGGTGCGCGAGGTGCTGCCCGGCCTCAACGGTCCCACGGTGGTGGACGTGATGAACGGGGGCCACTTCGTCGCGGTGCACGCGGTGGTCTCGTCGAAGACGCTCTACCGCACGGTCAACGCCCTGAAGGCGCTGGGCGGGCAGGGCATCCTCGTCACGCGCATCGAGAGGTTGATGGCATGAGCGCCTCCCTCTTCAAGTCCAATGTGCGGCGGTCGCGGGGCGTGTTCGTCCTCTGCATCGGGAGTGCGACGCCATGAGCGCTCCGGTCCTCAAGTACCAGGGTGCCTTGTCCGCACTGGAGCCCGAAGCGCGGCGGAAGCTGCTGGCGCGCACGGGAGAGTCGGACGCCCAGGTGGCGGCCCGCGTCCAGGCGCTCATCGCGCGAGTCCGTACGGAAGGTGACCGGGCCCTCTTCGACTTCGCTCGCGAGTTCGACCGTGTGGAGCTCCAGTCCCTGGAGGTTCCGCGCGCACGGTGGGACGCGGCGCTGGAGTCGATTCCGTCCGGCGTGCGCGAGGCGCTGGCCCGTGCGGCGCGCAACATCGCCCGGGCCCACGCGGTGCAGCGGCCCCAGGCCATCGAGGTGGAGACGGAGCCCGGCGTGGTCGTGGGCCGCCGGCCGGATCCGCTGAGCCGGGTCGGGGTGTACGCCCCCGGCGGCCGGGCGGTGTACCCCAGCAGCGTGCTCATGGGCGTGGTGCCCGCGAAGGTGGCGGGCGTGGGCGAGGTCATCGTCTGCTCTCCCCCAGGGCCAGACGGTCTGCCGAGCGCGGGAGTGCTCGCGGCGGCGGCGCTTGCGGGCGCGGACCGGGTCTTCGCATTGGGCGGCGCGGGCGCGGTGGCCGCGCTCGCCTATGGCACGCGGAGCGTTCCCCGGGTGGATCGCATCGTCGGACCGGGCAATGCCTACGTGGCGGCGGCGAAGCTCCAGGTGGTGGACGCCGTCGCCATCGACGCTCCCGCGGGACCGAGCGAAATCCTCGTGGTCGCCGATGCGAGTGCCCAACCGGAGTCCGTGGCGCGCGAGTTGCTGGCCCAGGCGGAGCATGACCCCGAGGCCTGCTGCGTCGCGCTGGTGGTGGGCGCTCCGCTGGCGCAGGCGGTGCGGGACGCGGTGGAGCAGCAGGCCCGTGTCGCGCGGCGCGGCGACATCGTCCTTTCGGCGCTGGGCAGCCGGGGCGCGGTGTTGCGCATCGACTCACTGGAGGAGGCGTGGCCCTTCGTCGCGGAGTTCGCGCCGGAGCACCTCCTGCTCGCGACGACCCAGCCCTCGGAGGACCTGGTGCGCGTTCGCAACGCGGGCACGGTGTTCGTGGGGCAGCGCGCGTCGGTGGCCTTCGGCGACTACCTCACGGGCGCGAACCACGTGCTGCCCACGGCGGGCCTGGCCCGGGCGTACTCGGGGCTGAGCGTGCTGGACTTCTACCGGTGGACCACGTGGCAACGCGTGACGCCAGAAGCAGCAGCGGCGATGGCCGACGACGTGGGGACGCTGGCGGACAGCGAGGGCCTCTTCGCCCACGCGGCCGCGGCGCGGGCCTGGAGGGTGCCGTGATTCCTTTCCGCGACACGTATCGGGACATCCCGCTGTACTCGCCCGCGAAGAAGCCGTGCCGGGTGGACCTGAGCGACAACACCAACCTCTTTGGCTCACCGCCCTCTGCGGATCGCGTGCTGCGGGAAGAGGGCCTCCTGAAGCTCTCCCGCTATCCCGCCGGCTATGCGCCGGACCTGAAGCGCGCCGTGGCCCACTACGCGGGCGTCGCGGTGGAGAACGTGACGACGGGCTGCGGTTCGGACGACGTCATCGACTGCGCGCTGCGGGCCTTCCTGGAGCCCGGAGACGTGGTGGCCTTTCCGGATCCCACGTTCGTGATGGTGCCCATGTTCGCCCGGTTGAGCGCGCTCAAGCCGGTGCCCGTGCCGCTGCGGGCGGGGGCGGACCTGGACCTGGACGTGGAGGGACTGCTCGCCACGGGGGCGAAGCTCATCTACGTGTGCACGCCGAACAACCCTACGGGCACGGTGGCCTCTCGCGCGGCGCTGGAGCGGCTGGTGGATCAGGCCCGGGGCGTGGTGCTCATCGATCAGGCCTATGTGGAGTTCGCGCGGGGCGGAGACTTCCTCGACCTGGCGCGGACGCGGCCCAACGTCCTGGTGACTCGCACGATGTCCAAGGCCTTTGGCCTCGCGGGCCTGCGGGTGGGCTGGGGCGTCGGTGCACCGTCGCTGGTCGCGGAGGTGGAGAAGGCGCGGGGGCCCTACAAGCACACGACGCTGGGGGAGGCCGTGGCGGTGTCCGCGCTCACGGAGGACGTCGCGTGGATGGAGGCCTGCGCGGCGGAGGCCGTGGAGAACCGCGAGCGGCTGCGCGGTGGACTGAGGGCGCTGGGCCTGGAGCCGCTGCCCTCGGAGGGGAACTTCCTCCTCGTCCCCGTGCCGGAAGCGCGGCGGGTGGGCGAAGCGCTGCGGGAGCGCAACGTGAACGTGCGGGTGTTCGAAGGGCTCACGGGCGTGGGCGATGCGCTGCGCATCGGCTGCGGTCCCTGGCCCCTGATGTCTTCAGCGCTGAAGGCGCTCAAGGAGGTGCTGTGATGCGAGTGACCCTGTTCGACTACGGCGCGGGCAACCTGCACTCGCTGATCAAGGCGCTGGCCACCACGCCTGGAGCGGACGTGCGCGTGCAGGAGGATCCGCTGCGGGCATTGGACACCGACGTGCTGGTGCTGCCCGGCGTGGGTGCGTTCGGCTCGGCGGCGGCTCGGCTGGCTCCGGGACGCGAGGCGATGCGGAAGGCGCTGGACGCGGGCCTGCCGTGCCTGGGCATCTGCTTGGGCATGCAGCTCCTCTTCGAGGAGAGCGACGAGGGGGCAGGGCAGGGACTCGGCTACTTCCCGGGCCGCGTGACGCGGCTGGCCGCGCGGCATGTCCCGCAGATTGGCTGGAACGACGTGGAGGAGGACCGGGCGCTGAAGTCCGCGCGGCTGTCCACCGTGTACTACGCGCACAGCTTCGTGTGTCGTGCCGTGGAGTCGCGCGACGTGGTGGGCTGGACGACCCACGAGGGCGACCGGTTCCCCGCCTCCGTGCGGCGCGGCAACGTGCTGGGCGTGCAGTTCCACCCGGAGAAGTCCTCCCACGAGGGCGTGCGCTTCGTGCAGGCGTTCCTCCAGGAGGTGGCCTCGTGATCGCCATCCCAGCCATCGACCTGAGGGAAGGCGCGTGCGTGCAGCTCGTGGGTGGCTCCTACGAGGCGGAGCGCGTGCGCGTGGATCCGCTGGACGCCTTGAAGCAGTGGCTCGCGCTGGGCTTCCGCACGTTCCACGTCGTGGACCTGGACGCGGCGCTGGGCAAGGGCTCCAACGCGGACGTAGTGGCGCGGCTGGTGTCGCATGCCCCGGGCCTCACCTTCACGGTGGGCGGTGGGGTTCGCGACGCCTCGCGCGTGGAGGCGGTGCTCGCGGGCGGGGCGTCCTCGGTCGTCGTGGGGACTCGCGCCATCGAGGACCTCGCGTGGCTTACCGAGGTCGCCGAGCGCTTCCCGGGCCGCGTGGTGGTCGCCGCGGACGTGAAGGGCCGCGAGGTCGTGACGCGGGGCTGGACGGCCGGCAGCGCGCGCGACATCCGCGACGTGCTGTCCGCGCTGGAGCCACTGCCGCTGGGCGGGATGCTCGTCACGGCGGTGCACAAGGAGGGGCAGTTGGGCGGCGTGGACCTGCCGCTGATGGAGGAGGTGGCCCGTTCGAGCCGGCACCGGCTCTATGCCTCCGGCGGCGTGACGACGTTGGAGGACCTGCGCGCACTGGCGAAGGTGGGCGCGCACGGAGCGGTGGTGGGCATGGCGCTTTACACAGGACGGCTGGATGCGCGCGCGGTCGCGCGGGAGTTCACGGAATGAGCACGGTCACCACGGTCGTCCGGGAAACGAAGGAGACACAGGTCACGGTGGAGCTGGCGCGCGGCTCGGGCGTGGCCCGGGTGGACACGGGCCTCAAGTTCTTCGACCACATGCTCGCCACCTTCGCGCGCTACGCGGGGCTGGACCTGACCCTGCGCGCACGCGGCGACCTGCGCCACCACCTGATGGAGGACGTGGCCATCACCCTGGGCACCGCCGTCCAGCGCGTCATCCCCGCCACGGCGGCGCGCTACGGCGAGCGCACCCTGCCCATGGACGACGCGCTGGTGCAGGCGTGCCTGGACGCGGGCGGGCGCTTCTACTACCGGGGCCCGTTGAAGAACCGCCTGTACGAGCACTGGATGCGCTCGTTCTGCGAGCACTCGCGCATCACGCTCCACCTGCGGGTGCTGCGCGGGAAGGACAGCCACCACCTCACCGAGGCGGCCTTCAAGGCGCTGGGGCTCGCGCTGCGCGACGCGATGGTGGACTCCGGCGTCGTCTTCAGCATGAAGGGCAGCGTCTCCCTGGAGGTGAAGTGATGCTCCGCCGACGGATCATCGTCTGCCTGGACGTGAAGGGCGGGCGCGTGGTGAAGGGCGTCCAGTTCGAGGGCCTGCGCGACGTGGGCGACCCGGTGGAGCTGGCACGGCGCTATGAAGAAGCCGGCGCGGATGAGGTGACCTTCCTGGACATCTCCGCGAGCGCCGAGGAGCGGCAGACGCTGTGGGACCTGGTCCAGCGCACCGCGGAGCGCCTCTTCATCCCGCTCACGGTGGGCGGCGGCGTGCGCACCGTGGACGACGTGGGACGCGCGCTGCGGGCCGGCGCGGACAAGGTGAGCATCAACTCCGCGGCGGTGGCCACCCCGGAGTTGCTGACCGGCTGCGCGGAGCGCTTCGGCGCCCAGTGCGTGGTGGCCAGCATCGACGCGAAGCGGGAGGGAGACCGCTACCGCGTCTACACGCACGGCGGCCGGCGCCCCACCGACCTGGACGCGGTGGCCTGGGCGAAGGAGTGCGTCCGGCGCGGCGCGGGCGAGGTGCTGCTCACCAGCATCGACCGGGACGGCGCGCGCACGGGCTATGACCTGGACCTGACGCGCGCGGTGGCGGAGGCCGTGGACGTGCCCGTCATCGCTTCCGGTGGCGCGGGCCGCGCGGAGCACGTGCGCGATGCCTTGACGCTCGGCGCGGCGGATGCGGCACTGGTGGCCGGCATCCTCCACGACGGCCTCACCACCGTGGGCGCCTTGAAGTCCCTGCTGAAGGACAACGGCATCTCCATCCGGAGCACGACATGAAGAGCGCGGACCCGCGAGACCTGATGGAGGCCGCCGCCGACGTGGCGCGCAAGGCCGGTGACGTGGCGCTGGACTTCTTCCGGCGCGGCATCGCCGTGGACACCAAGAGCGATGGAACGCCCGTGACCGTGGCGGATCGCACCGCCGAATGGACCGCCCGCGAGTGGCTGGAGGCGCACTTCCCCGAGGACGGCATCCTGGGCGAGGAGTTCGGCGAGTCGCGGCCGGGCGCGAAGCGCCGCTGGATATTGGACCCCATCGACGGCACGAAGACGTTCATCCGGGGCGTGCCGCTGTGGGGCACGCTGGTCGCCGTGGCGGAAGGGGAGACCATCCTCGCGGGCGCGGCCTACTTCCCGGCCGTGAACGAGCTGCTCGTCGCGTCCCCGGGCCTGGGCTGCTTCTGGAACGGCTCCGCGGCGCGCGTGTCGGAACAGGACTCGCTGGCGCAGGCCGTGGTGCTCGTCACCGACGAGCGCTTCCTCCAGAACCCCGCGAAGGGCGCGGCATGGCGGGAGCTGTCCCGGCAGGCGTCCCTCTCCCGAACGTGGGGGGACTGCTACGGCTACCTCCTCGTCGCCACCGGCCGCGCGGAGGCCATGGTGGACGAGGCCCTGTCGCCCTGGGACGCGGCGGCATTGCAACCCATCATCGAGGAGGCGGGCGGCGTGTTCACCGACTGGAAGGGCACGCGCACGGCGTTCGGCGGTGACGGCATCGCCACCAACGCGGCGCTGTCGAAGCAGGTGCGCGAAGTGCTGGGCAAGGGAGTGCGGCCATGACGCTGGACCTCTCCACGCTGAACTTCGACAAGGGCCAGGGACTGGTGACGGTGGTGACGCAGGACGCGAGCACCGGCGACGTCCTGATGGTGGCGCACGCCGACCGCGAGGCCATGGAGCGCACGCTCGCCACGGGTGAGATGCACTACCGCTCCCGCACGCGCGGCCTCTGGCACAAGGGCGCCACCAGCGGGAACACGCAGCAGGTGGTCTCCCTCACCGCGGATTGCGACGGCGACGCGGTGCTCGCGCGCGTGCGGAAGGCCGGGCCCGCGTGCCACACCGGCGAGGAGACGTGCTTCGGCGAAGGGCGCTGGGACGCGCTCGCGCACCTGGACGCGACGCTCGCGGCCCGCGCGACGGGCCCTCTGCCGGAGGGCGCGAAGCCCAGCTACACGCGGCGCCTGCTGGAGGACCGGAACCTGCGCCTGAAGAAGCTGGGCGAGGAGGCCGCCGAGCTCGTCACCGCCTGCGCGGACGCGGATCCGCACCGGGCCGCAGAGGAAGCAGCCGACGTGCTCTACCACGTGCTCGTCGCGGTCCGTCCCCTGGGCCTGACGCTGGACGACGTCAAGGCCGTGCTCGCCGCGCGCGCGCGCCCGAAAGCGCCCTGAACTCCCCGGATTGTCGGGCGTGTCGGTTTCGACCCAGGCGGAGTTGTCCAACCGTACTGCATCCTCACAGCGTGGCTGGCACACAGGCGCCCCAAAGGTGCAGGCGTGTGTCCGCTACTCTTCAAGTGCTTCGGTGATCCTGGTACAGATTCCAGTCTGCGACACGGGCCGTGCCCGACGAAGCGGCCCCGTCGTCATCAGCGTTCGCATCCCGGAGGCTTCGTGTCTGCCACGTACCAATCCGAACTCATCGACCGCGTCCTGTTCTCGCGCTGGCACAACCCGCCGACGAAGGATGACGTCCAGGCCATCATGGCGCAGATGGAGGAGGCGACGCAGCGGCTGGGACAGAACGTGCTGTACATCGCGTCCATCAGCCCCAAGGCGAAGGTTCCCGACGCGACCGAGCGCGCGCACCTGAACCAGATGGTGGCCGAGGGCCGCCGCTACTGTGAGCAGTCCTGGCTCGTGTACGAGGGCACGGACCTGCAGCACAACCTCCAGCGAGTCATCATCTCGGGCGTGCTCATCCTCACGCGCACGTTCGACAACTACCTGTCGGTCGCCAAGTCGGCGGACGCCATCGTCAAGGACGTCTCCACCGCGCTGAAGAAGGACGCGTCGTCCATCTTCCGCCAGGCGCGCGACCGCGGCCTCATCGCCTGAGACCCACGCGGGCGACGTCGGAAGCCCTCCGACGCCGCGTGCGTCATGGCGCCCGCGCTACCGGGCGCCGATGATCTCCAGCTCCTTCAGCTCCACCCCCGGCCGCTCCGGAAGGACGCTCAGCGCGTCCACGTCGAGCAGGGGGACCCCGGGCTTGCAGACCTCCCACCTGCCCGTGCCGCGGAAGCGGCAGACGGTGGGATCCACGAAGAAGCCCGTGCCTCCCGGCCCCGCGTGCCCCACGCCGTCCGGCGCGCGGACGTGCGCCCGCAGCGAGCCCGGACCCGTGGCGAGCACCTGGAAGGACACGGCGTACTTCAGCGCCGGCGCGTACCCCAGCCGCAGCGCGCCATCCGGGCCCGAGCCCGTTCCCGACTCAGCCCCGGCATTCGCCAGGGGCAGCTTCACCCCTGACAGCTCGTCCCGGTCGAATGCGCGGAACGCGTCTCCCGGCCCCGTCTGCTGATCCGGTTCAATGGCCTGGGTCTCCACCGCGCCCTGCGTGTGCAGCGTCGCCAGCTGGGGCGCCCGCGAGCCCTGCTGCACCGCCGCCGCGTTCAGCAGCGCCGCGGGCAGCTGCCCCGTCTTCACGCACGTGGGTGCCAGCGCCTCCAGCAGCGCCAGGAGCTGCGGCTCCACGGCCGCTCCCGTCATGGCGGCAGGGCCCACGGCCTGGCGCACGAGCTCCTGGCAGGCCGCGCCCAGGGCGGGCCCCGCGTGCTCCAGGCTCCACTGCGCCTCCTGCAGGGCCGGGTTCCCCCGGCGCGCGGCCTCCTGCAACGCGCGCGTCACGGCCTGGCCGCAGGGATTGTCGGCCGGAGCACCTGTCCCTTATACACATCT